>JALSJV010000175.1 GCA_026989215.1 Acidimicrobiia bacterium
GGCGGCGGTGATCCTCCGGCTGGCGGAGGCCCACGGCGTCGCCGAGTACCTCGGCTGGGACGACGCCTGGCTCCCGTCGGGCCTGGGCGACGCGTTGCGTGACGGCGGACTCCGGCGAATCCACCACGAGGTCCCGTCGTCGGCCGAGGGTCGCCGACGCCATCAGCTCGGCTACTTCGACGTCGTGCTGGGCGTCACCGGGGCAGAGGCGGCGTTCGCCGAGACGGGGACCGTCGTGTTGCGGTCCGGGCCGGGACGGCCGCGGATGGCGTCGCTCATCCCCGAGATCCACGTGGCGATCCTCCGATGTGACGACATCCACCCCGACCTCTCCCACTGGGCGGCGACGCCGGAGGTCGCGCTCGGCGACGCCGCCAACGTGGTGTTCGTCACCGGACCGTCCCGGACCGGGGACATCGAGATGCGGCTCAACGTCGGCGTTCACGGCCCCCGGGAGGTCCACGTCGTCCTCGTGTGAGGGGTTCGCCGTGTGCAGGCGATGGCGGTTTCCGCGATCTGGCGCACACAGCGGCCGGCAGGAGGTCCGCGGCGACCGTGCCTGGGGAGTCTCCGCCGGTCTGGTTCGACGCAACGAGGCACGGGGCAGCCCGGTTCCCGACGCCTCCCTCGCCGCCATGACCGTCGAGCAGAGGGCGACCCTCGTCACCGCCGACCGCGGGTTCGCCCGCTTCGACGGTCTGGCCCTCCGGTACCCACCGGACTGAACGTCGGGCGGGCACGCCGGTAAGGTGTCGGCGATGGCCTCCTGCTGCTACCAGACCGACTACCGCCGTCTGTTCCGCCGTCGCATGGCCGCCAGGAGGGCAGCCCGGTTCCGGAAACGGGGGTTGGACGGCACCGCCGACGCCCTCGTCCGGTCCCTCATCGCCCGTGGCGTCGACGGCGCCACGGTCCTCGAGGTGGGCGGCGGCCTCGGGACCCTGGAGGCGGCCCTCGTCCAGGCCGGAGCCGACCGGGCCATCAACGTGGAGATCTCGGCCGGATGGGAAGAATCCGCCGCCGAGCTGGCCCGCGAACTCGGCCTCTCCGACCGGTTGGAGTACCGGGTGGGGGACTTCGTCGACGAGGCGGAGCGCCTTCCCGACGTGGACGTCGTGGTGCTCCATCGGGTCGTCTGCTGCTACCCGTGGGCCGACCGGATGCTGGAGGCGGTCGCCTCGCTCCGTCCCCGTCTCGTCGGGCTGACCTTCCCCCGCGACACCGTCTGGGTGAAGGCGGCGATGCGCCTGTTCAACCTGGCGTTGTGGGCGCAGCGGCTGCAGTTCCGGGTGTTCGTCCACCCTCCCGACGAGATGCTCCAGACGATGGAGCGTCAAGGGTTCCGGGTCGTCGACGACACCGACCACGGGTTCTGGCGCAACGTCGTCCTCGAAGCAGACTGATCCACCCGTCGGGCCCCCGGCCGGAAGCCGGGGGCCCGAGTGACCGCCCCGAGTCGGGTGGGGGATCGCCCCCCAGCCCGTCACCACGGAGAACTGGAGAGGGGGTGAGGCCGCAACGGCGCTGACCCCACCCCCTGACTCCGCTCCGCTCACGTCCTTGCGGACGCTCATGATCCTCGTCGGCCCGGGGCCCGCAAAACCTGAGGACCCTTCTCGAAGGGGCCCATCGGGACTAGTCAGAGACCAAGGTCGCCCATCCAGTCGACGACGGCGTCGGCCACCTGCTCCCACCCGGGCTCCAACATCATGTCGTGGGCCATCTCGGGGAAGATGACGGCGGATGTCCCGTATGCCCGGGCGGTGGCCTCCACCTCCTCGACGGTGAAGATCCGGTCCCGGCCGGCGCCCATCACCAGCATCGGCACCGTCACCCGGTCGGGGCGGGGACGGCGAAACATCATCTCCAGGTAGGCCCGGTAGGACTCGTCGCCCAGCCGGGCGTGGTGTGCGGCCACCCGGCCGTCGTCGGTGTCGTCACCGAAGAGGGCGTCCTTCGCCAACGCCGGGGTGGCGACGATCGGCCACAGCCGCAGGCTCAGGTTGGCGAGGAGGAACGCCCCGGGGTGACGGCGGGCGATGCGCAGGGTGGTGGGGATCACCCCGGTGGGCGGGACGGACGCCATCAGGACGCCTCCCGCCGCCGGATGCCCCGCCGCCAGGTAGTGCTGGACGACGAACCCACCCATCGAATGTCCCACCAGCACCGGTGGGGCGGGGAGGGAGCCGACGACCTCACGGACGTCGTCGACGTAGTCGGCGATGCTGGTGCGGCGGAGGCTCTTCGGGTTGGGGCTGTCCCCGTGTCCCCGCAGGCTGAGGGCGTGGACTTCGACGCCCCGGGCGGCGAGGCGTTGAGCGAACCCCTCGTTCCAGCACCATGCACCATGCCAGGCTCCGTGGACGAGCACCACCGGCGTGGGATGGGTCCGCGGTTCGGGACGGGCGGAGAGGACTTCGAGGGTCATCGACGTCCGAGCCTACCGGGCGGACCGCCGAGAGCTCCGGTGGCGGCCAGGATTCGAAGGCGGCGGGCGTCGGGTGCCGGTAGCGTCTTCGAGATGGAGCGCCTCTCCGAACGGCTGAGCGACCTTCAGGCCGGGCGCCGATGGATCGTGGCGGCGGACGTCGCCGCCGCCGTCACCTCGCTGGTGTCCCGGCTCCAGGAAACGGGGGCGATGGGGGTGAT
>JALSJV010000176.1 GCA_026989215.1 Acidimicrobiia bacterium
GGTGACGGCGCGTCGGTCGTCTTCCCTGCCGAAGGGGGTGTGAGGGGCGACGCCGGGTTCCTGGCGGCGACCGATGCCGGGACCGGGGACGAAGCAGCGGAATGCGGCCGACCAAAGAAACCTCGAAGGCATCGGCCACGTTCACCAACGCCCGCGGAGCGTCCAGTCTGACCGGTGTGGCGGGAAGACAGCGATGGAGCGGACCGCCGTCCTGCTGGCGGGTTGTCTCGGGTTCGGACACCTCCGATCGTTCCGCCGGTTCCGCTCCCTTCGGATCGGGGTTGATCACCCTGCTCGCCTACCTGCGCGACGTCGCGCCGTTCCGCTATGCCAAGGCGGAGGGATCACGATTGGACGCCGACGACGTCACGCTCAACACTCTGCGGTCGGCTCGGAGGCTCACTCGATTCGGATTCGGACAGGGTAGTGTCGACCGTCCCCGATCCCTGGTGCGGCTCGAACGGCAGCCGTGGGGATCCACGGCCTGACGACTCCGCAGTCGAACCACGTCCGCACCGGGCCAGACCGCCCCGCTACACCTCTTCGAGCAGATCAAGTTCCCGGAGGCGTTCGAGGAGGGCGTCGACGTCGTCGGCGGCGCGTTCAGGATCGAGATCCTCGATCCTGGAGACCAGCACGTCGATCAGCTCGGCTCGGTCCGCGCCCTGCCGAAGGATGGGCATCAGCCACCCGGCGACAGGTCCGACGAGGTCGGAGGCCATCCCCTCGCTCCGAAGGAGCGTCTCCATCTCCAGATCGGACGTCCCCGCCTCGGGTCCTTTGAGCCGTAGACGCGTCACCGAACACACCTCCTCGCTCGAATGGTACCCCCGCCGAAACACAGTCCCCGCCGCTCCCTACCATCCCCGACGTGACCGTCGACGACGTCAAACAGGTCCCCCACACCCTGTGGCAGATCCTCTGGGCCGCCGGCAAGGAATACGCGGCCGACCAGGCGTCACGGATGGCCGCCGCCCTCGCCTACTACGCCATCTTCGCCCTCGCCCCCCTGCTCGTCCTCGCCGTCTCCGTCGCCGGGTTCGTCTTCGGGGAACAAGCCGCCGAAGGGGCCATCCGCTCCCAGATCGCCGAGACCGTCGGCGACCAGGTCGCCGAAGCCGTCGAAAGCATCCTCGTCTCCGCCTTCGAGACCCGCTTCGCCGCCGGAACCGTCGGACTCCTCCTCGCCATGTGGACCGGCTCCGCCGTGTTCCTCCAGCTCCAACGCTCCCTCGACACGATCTTCCACGCCCCACCCCACGACATCCACGGGCTCGTCCGCATCGCCCGCCAACGCAGCATCGCCCTCTTCCCCGCCCTCGGCGTCGGCATCGCCCTCCTCACCCTCCTCGCCGCCAACGCCGCCGTCGCCAACCTCGGACGCCTCCTCCCCCACGAACTCGACTGGCTGCGCAGCCTCCTCGCCTACGCCGGGCCCTCCACCTCGTTCCTGCTCCTCGTCGCCATCTTCAGCCTCATGTTCCGATACCTCACCAGCGTCCGGATGCCATGGCGAGCCGCCATCCGCGGGGCCGTGTTCACCGCCGTCGCCTTCATCGCCGGCGGCGTCGCCGTCGGCCTCTACCTGGGACGCTTCGCCGGAGCCGGCACCTTCGGGGCGGTCGGCACCGTCGCCATCCTCCTCTTCTTCGCCTACCTGATGGCCCAGATCTTCCTGTTCGGAGCCGAAGTCACCAAGGTGTACGCCGACTACCTCGAACACGGCGACATCCGACAGCCCTCCGAACGGGAAACCGCCGCCGACGCCGCCCCCCGGCGACCGGCAGAGCTGCAAGCACCCACCGCGGTCGTGTGGGCGTTCCTCGTCGGCGTCGCCGTCGGATGGTGGAGACGGAGACGCTGACAGCCCCCGCCCGACCTACCGGCGGGAAGGCGTCAACCGCACCCGGAACGACGACCCGAACAGCCCCGACGGCACCTCCACCCCGACCCTCCGGAACGTCCCCGCCGGGATCCCCAGATCCGCCAGCCACAGGACCCCGACCGCCGCCACATCCAGCCCCGTCTTCGGAAGGGCGAGCGTCACCGTCACCGCCGCCGACACACACGGACCCGAGGCCTCCCCCGACGTGGCGTCCACCCCCGACGGGACATCGAGCGCAACCACCGGTGCCCCCACCTCGCACGCCCAGGCCGCCAGCTCCGCCTCCGCCCCCCGCAGCGGACCGACCAGCGAATATCCGACCAACGCATCCACCACCACCGCCGGTGCCAGACCCGCCAGGTCGTCCACCGGGACGACCCGACCCGGCGTCTCCCCGAACAGAGCGAGCTGGGCCGCCGAGACCGGAGCCAAACCACCCGGCCGGGACACCACCAGCGACACGTCCACACCCCGGTTGGCGAGATGCCGGGCCGCGCAGATCCCCCCGCCGCCGTTCCCGCCCGGACCAGCCAACACCACCACCGGACCGGAGGCGTCCACCTCGAGCACGGTGAGAGCGAGGCTCCGACCGGCATGCTCCATCATCTGGAACAGATTCGGGCCGTGCCCGGAGACGGCCACCCGGTCCACCTCCGCCATCACGGCGGCGGACACCGCAGGGACCTCCACACCGGCGACCGAACGGAACAGGCGGGTCGGCACAGACGAAAGGGTAGGGAACGGCGGGGCTCCGTCC
>JALSJV010000177.1 GCA_026989215.1 Acidimicrobiia bacterium
TCGGGTACTCCCCCCGCTGACGGTGGATGGGGTGTCTCGGTCGCCGGGTGGGGATGCCCCCCTCCCCCTCGCTTCGCTCGGGTACTCCCCCCGCTGACGCGGGGGGAGAAGGGGGATCAGCGGTCCCCGACGATCCTCCACACGGCGGGGAGGGTGACCGCCGCCAGACCCGCTTTGAGGACGTCCCCGAAGACGAAGGGGGCGACCCCTTTGAGGACGGCCTCGGAGAGTCCCATCCCCGCCAGGCCGATCAGCCCCGCCACCCCGAAGGCGTAGATGACGAAGCTGCCGACGAGGAAGGCGGAGAGGGTGGTGGAGAAATGGCGGTCGTGGCGCCGCTCTGCCAGGGCACCGACGACGGCGGCGGCGACGATGAACCCTGCCAGGTACCCGCCGGTCGCCCCGGTGACCACCTCCCAGCCTCCCGTCCCGCCGGAGAAGACGGGGAGACCGACCGCCCCCATCGCCACGTAGAGGAGCTGTGATGCCGCCCCGGCTCGGACTCCGAGGGTGACGCCGGCGAGGAGGACGGCGAAGGTCTGGCCGGTGATCGGCACGGGGGTGAAGGGCAGGTGGATCCGCCATTGGGCGGCGAGGGCGGTGAGCAGCGCGAAGCTCACCACGAGCACGGTCGTGGAGACGCGGGTGCGGGGCAGGATCCGGGCGGTGAGGACGTGGGGGGCGTAGGTCATGTTCTCTCCGTGTGGCGGGTCCGGGGATTGTATCGGCGTCGATTCGCCGGATAGGTCGATCGTCGGGATACGATCGCCTCTCCATGAGCGACCGGTTCCTGCCCCGATGGCTGGTGGCCACCTTCGCCGCGATCTTCATGACGGCGGTGCTGTCGGTCGCCGCCTGGGCGGTGGAGCTCCCGTATTTCGCCTTCTCGGCCGGGCCGGTGGGGGATGCCCTCGACGCCATCGAGGTCGCCTCCGACCGTCTCGAGGTGTATCCACCGAAGGGGGAGTTGTTCTTTCTCACCGTCTCGCTGCAGGAGGTGAACGTCTACGAGGCGTTGGCGGCGGGGGTGGACCCCGCCGTCGACCTGGTTCCGGTGTCGCTGATCCGCGGCCCCGACGAGAGCGACGAGGACTTCCGTCGCCGCGGCCTGGAGGCGATGGACACGTCGAAGGAGAACGCCATCGCCGTCGCCCTGGATCGTCTCGACCTGGGATCGGAGATCGAGTCGGGCGGGGTGGAGGTGGTGGAGCTGTTGGAGGGCGCCCCCGCGGCCGCGGTGCTGCAGCCCGACGACATCATCCACGCCGTCGACGGGGAGCAGGTCGTGTTGGCCGACGACCTCCGGGAGGCGCTGGCGGATCGGTCGCCGGGGGAGCGGGTGACCCTGACGGTGGAACGGGACGGCGAGGTCTTCGACGTCGAGGTGGAGCTGTTCGCCTCCGAGGACCATCCGGGACGGGCCCTGATCGGGATCCTCGCCCGTACCGTCGATGTGCGGTTCCCGATCGAGATCGAGACCGGCAACATCGGTGGTCCGTCGGCGGGGATGATGTACTCCCTGGCGATCATCGATCTGCTCACACCTGGTGATCTCACCCGTGGCCACGTCGTCGCCGGGACCGGGACGATCGACCGGAGCGGCAAGGTGGGGCCGATCGGCGGGGTTCGTCAGAAGGCGGTGGCGGCGGAGGCTGCGGGAGCCGAGTACATGTTGGTGCCGTCCGACAACTTCGAGGAGGCCCAGACGGCCCCGGTCGAGGACCTGGTCCTGGTGCCGGTCTCCACCATCGACGACGCCCTCGCCTTCTTCGACACCCTGCCCTGAGGGTGCAAACGTTCGGCCTCGGCGGGAGGGCGGGTATCTTGGCGGGTATGGCCGACGAACCCCGTCCCGAGGACATCGCCCGCCGGACCTTCCGGACGGTGTTCCGAGGGTTCGATCCCGCCGAAGTCACCGCGTTCCTCGGCGAGGTGGCGGAGGATCTGCGGCTGGTCGTCGAGCAGCGTGACCGGCTGGCGGCCCGTCTCGGCGAGCTGGGTTCGCGGGATCTGGCCGCCGAGTTCGAGGCGGTGTCCCGGGAGGTGGGCAGGATTCTGGAGGCGGCCCGGGAGGCGGCCGAGTCGATGCGGGAGCGGGCCGCCGCCGACGCGGCCCGTTGGCGGTCGGAGGCGGTGGCGGAGGTGGAGGCGGAGCGTCGGCGTGCCCGAGCCGACGCCGAGCATCTGCGGGGTGATGCCTGGACGACCGCCGAGGAGCTGCTGAAACAGGTCCAGAAGGAGACCGAGGCGATCCGGCGGAGCGCCGAGCAGGACGCCATCACGGTGCTGGGTGAGGCGGAGCGGGAGGCGCACCGGATCGGGACGGCGGCCCGCCGGGAAGCCGAGGAGCTGCTCCGTAATGCGCGCATGGAGGCGGAGCGGCTGGTGGTGGAGGCCCAGGCTCGTCACGACGAGATCATCGAGTCGGCCCGTCGCCAGGCCGAGGCGGCGCAGGAGCGTACTCGGGCGCTGGAGGAGCGGCGGGACGAGCTGATGAAGGAGCTGACGGCGGTGCGGGCGGCGTTGAGCCAGTTCGAGGGGGAGCTGGATGCTCGCCGGGAGTCGGCGGGGTTGAGCGAGCCGGAGCCGTCGACGAGCGTCAAGGTGCTGCGGCAGGCGATCCCCCAGCCGACCGAGTCGG
>JALSJV010000178.1 GCA_026989215.1 Acidimicrobiia bacterium
GGAGCCCGGATGCTGCCTCCGTGCGTCGGACGGTCCCCGAGATGGTGGCCTGGAGGGGCTCCAGCTCGCTGAAGTCGGCGTAGAAGAACGTCACCTCGAGGTCTCCGTCGGGGGTGCCGTCGCTGGCGAACTCGAAGGGGCCTTCGAATTCGAACGGCCGGAACCGCATCAGCACGTCCACGCTCGGGAGCTTCTCCCGGCTCTCGTCCTGGTACACGAAGAAGACGTGGAGGTGCCGTCCACCGGGCACATCCCGGTCACTACATGCGGGGAATGTCGAGAACTCCCCCTCCAGGAAGCCGGTGCCCACCAGCTCCACGTATTGGGGATCCGTTCCGATCTCGCCCGACAGCGGATCCCCACCCGGGTCCGGGGTGCGTTCCCCCGGTTCGATGTCCACCCCGAGGGTCAGGGCGGGGCCGTCGCTGCTCCCGTCCGAGCCGGTTGCTGCGTCGGGTCGGTCGCCGGGGAGGCCGACCGTCCCTCCGCAGGAGACAACCAACAGCGCCGCCAGCAACCGGAGACGGCGGCGCATCAGCCGGACCCCTCGATCAGGCACCCGAACTGGCCCTCCACGAATCCCTCACCCGCCGCACCGGAGAACGCGGCCGAGAAGGAGCCGGAGAAGAAGAGCACCCCGTCGCCGGCATCGGAGACGTCGGCTGTCATGAAGCCGCTCCCCATCGATTCCCCTCGATCGCTCTCGACGACGAACGCGACCCCATAGCTCGCCCGATCCTGCGAGAAGTCGACCGCGCTGAGGGCGTAGGACAGGTCCGAGGCGACGTCGGGAGAGAACTCGACGTCCAACTGGCCTTTGGTGACGGTACAGACCGCGTCGCCGGTGTCGTCGAATTCCACCTCCCCGGTCGATTGCAGCTCGTAGCCGACATCGTCGAGGACCGCCGTGCCGGCGTCTTCTTCTTCGGCGGCATCCGCTCCCGACGTCGGCTCCTCCCCGCGGGGTTCGGCGGTCGTCACCTCGTTCACCGCCTCCCGGTCCCCGTCGATGTTCCCTCCGTCCGGTTCGGCCTCGACACCGGAACCTGCACAGGCGGCGGCGATCAGCGCCGACACGATCAGCCAGCCGAGGGTTCTCCGTCGCTTCATCCCGATGTGTTTCCTGGTGTGGGCCGCTCCGCTCTCCACGACCACACCCATCCGTCTCGTGGTACAGAGGGGTGAAGGCCCGTCTTCAGGTCCTGCCGGAGACACCGTCCGGACCGCCCCGTCCTGGCATGTTGCTGGTGCCGACCCATGTCGCTCCACTCGCTTCGCAACCTCTGAGTTCCGCCGACGGCCGCTTCCGGTCGGCGTGACAACTATGGGCCACCGACGTCGTCCCCGTCATGAGTAGGCGGCTACTCATGACAGATCGGACAGGAGGTCGGGAGCGGGCAGGAAACGAGCCTCATGGGGGTTCGATGTCGCCGGCGGGCGGTTCCCGGTCCACGGCACGGGCTTCGACACGGTCCGGTTCCGCACCGGCCCTCCCATCCGAACGGCGAAGCACACCGCGCCGGATGGCCGCACCCCTGTCACCTACCGGTCACCATTCTCCGCTCGGAGACGAAGTGTCGGTCTGGACGGCCTCGAACAGCGCGGCCAGCTCGTCGCGGCCTCCGACACCGAGCTTGGTGTAGACCGACGCCAGGTGGTTGTCGACGGTGCGGACCGAGATGGACAGTTTCTCGGCGATCTGGCGGCTCGTATGTCCCAGGGCCAGCCAAGCGATCTGGGTCTCCCGGGGAGTCAACAGTGGGGGCATCTGGACCAGGGCCGGTGTGGCCGCGTCGGGATAACGGTCACGGAACGCGGCGACGACGAGCCGTGAGCGTGTGGCGGCTCTGCGGTTCCCGGCCCGGTCATGGGTCCTCGCCGCCTGAGCCGCGACCTCCATGGCGTAGACGTCGAAACTCATCGACGCGAAGGCCTCGGCCACCGCGTCGAGCTCCTCGCCGTCACCGTCCATCACGGCGCGGGCGTGGCGGCCCATCGTCGCCGCCAAGTCGCCGTCGACGGTCTCGGCGATCTCAGACAGCAGGTCGGCCACCAACTCGGGATGGCCCATCCTCACCGCGTCGTACACGGTGACGGTCGCCCAGTTGGCGAAGTCTCTCTCGACTCCGAGCCGTCCGAACTCTGCCGCCGTCTCCGCTGCCGCGTCGAGGTCTCCAACGATGGCCCTGCGCCACACCTCGACACGGTGGGCGACGGTCCAGGTCCGAAAGTCCTCGGGTGCCCGGTGCGCTTCCTGCTCATCCGAGTAGCGCTGGAACGTGGAACGGTCCCCGGTCTGGGCGGCCGAGACCGCGGCGATCCCCAAAACCAGTCCCCGGATCGCGTAGGGGTCGTAACGTCGGCTGATCTCGGCGGCCTCTCCCAGGTGACGGAGCGCGGCTGGGAAGTCGCCGCGACGTTCCTCGGCGAAACCCAGGTCCGCGGCCCACAACCCAACCGCCTCCGGGGCTCCTTCGGCGACCGCCTCCGCATACCCGCGACGGGCCAGTTCCTCGGCTTCCCTGATCCGTCCGACGAAGGTCAGTCCGATGAAACGGTTGGTCTCGAGGAGGTCGGCGGCAAAGGGGACCTCGGTTTCGAGGCGGCCTGCAAGCTCCAGGCCCCGGTCGATGGG
>JALSJV010000179.1 GCA_026989215.1 Acidimicrobiia bacterium
TCGCACCACCGACCAGGAGGCACCAGACCACGAGGCGCCACGACCCGACCAGGACGCACCGGACCAGGACGCGCCACGGACGTCGTCGATGGCCCGCGACGGCGCCGCCGAAGCAGCAGGTCCGATCAGCAGGAGAGCGGAGACGATCCCGACGATCAGCGACAGCCGGAAGCGGCGACGAGTGGTCCACGACACCCCGCGGCGGCGGTCACGGCTTCTCTCGGTCCCTTGCATCTTCCACTCCCTGTCGTCGGTCTCCCTGCCCGCACACCGATCATCGGCAGTCGCCGCTCGAAACTTGAGCCACGGACCCCATTGACGTCGGCCGTCGCTCCGGGCATACTCACGGCGGCACATGCGACCGTACGACCTGGGGATCATCATTCGCTAGGGCGTCCACCCCCCGGTGGACGCCTGTGACCCTCTGCTTCGGCAGAGGGTTCTTCATTGGAGAAGACGACATGGCAGGCATCGAGATCTACGACACCACCCTCCGCGACGGATCCCAGCAGGAAGGGATCTCCCTCAGCGTCTCCGACAAGCTGCGTATCGCCGGACTCCTGGACGAGCTGGGCGTGGGATACATCGAAGGCGGGTGGCCGGGGGCGCTCCCCAAAGACGACGAGTTCTTCCGCCGGGCGCGATCGGAGCTGAACCTCTCGACCGCCACCCTCGTCGCCTTCGGTTCGACCCGGCGGCCCCGAATGGAGGCGTCGAAGGATCCCCAGCTCCGAGCGCTCCTCGACGCCGAGACCGAGGTGATCTGCATCGTCGGCAAGGCCTGGGACTACCACGTCACCGAGGCGCTCCGCACCGACCTGGACGAGGCCCTTCGGATGGTGGGCGAGAGCGTCGAATACCTCCGGCGCCACGGCCGCCGCGTCTTCTTCGACGCCGAACACTTCTTCGACGGATACCGGTCGGATCCCGACTTCGCCCTCGCCGTGGGCCGGGTCGCCCTCGAAGCGGGAGCCGAACGGCTCGTGCTCTGCGACACGAACGGGGGGACCCTCCCCCATGAGATCTCCGAGGTGGTCCGCCAGGTCCGCACCACCCTGGCCGACGCCGAGCTGGGTGTCCACTTCCACAACGATGCCGGGTGCGCCGTCGCCTCCTCCCTGGAGGCGGTCCGGGCGGGAGCCCGCCAGATCCAAGGATGTGTGAACGGCTACGGCGAACGCACCGGCAACGCCGACCTCTGCACCATCATCCCCGACCTGGTCCTGAAGATGGGCATCCCGGTCGTCGACGAGGCCCGGCTCGGCCGGCTCGCCCCGATCTCCCACCACATCGCCGAGGTCGTCAACATCGCGCCCGACGCCCACCGCCCCTACGTCGGGGTCTCCGCCTTCACCCACAAGGCGGGCCTGCACACCTCGGCGCTCGCCCGCCGCCCCGACGCCTACGAACATGCACCGCCCCACAAGGTGGGCAACCGCACCCGCATGGTCGTCTCCGAGCAGGCAGGGCGGGCCTCGATCGTCGCCAAGGCCGCAGAGCTCGGCCTCGACCTCGACGACGACACCGCCCGGGCGGTGCTGGAACGAGTGAAGGACCTGGAGTTCGCCGGCTACCACTTCGAGGCCGCCGACGGCTCCCTCGAGCTGCTCATCCGACGGGTCCGAGGGTGGAGCCAGCCGTACTTCCGACTCGAGTCCTTCCGCGTGTTCACCGAACGCCGTGAGCCGGGGAGCGTCTCGGCGGAGGCCACGGTCAAGGTGCACGTCGGATCGGACCGGGTCGTCACCACCGGAGAAGGGGTTGGTCCCGTCCACGCCCTCGACCAGGCGCTCCGGGCCGCCCTCCGCGGCGCCTACCCGGAGATCGACGACCTCCGTCTCACCGACTACCGGGTGCGGGTCCTCGACTCCTCGGACGGAACGGGGGCGAAGGTGCGGGTGCTCCTCGAGACCTCCGACCACCGGGACTCCTGGGGAACGATCGGCGTCCACGAGAACATCATCGAGGCGTCGTGGGAGGCGCTGGTGGACGGCGTGGTCGTCGGGCTGCTCCGCCTCGGAGCCGTCCCGCCCGACGCGGCGTCGTCCGAGAACCGTCAGGCGCTCACCACGACCCCGGGGAGCTCCAGCACGAACACCGTCCAGTCGTCCCGCCGTTCGTAGCGGACGTCGCCTCCCATGAGCTGGGCGAGCTGCCGAGACACGGCGAGCCCGAGGCCGACCGAGCCCGGCTGGGTGGGGATCTGACGGGCCCGGTAGTAGGGCTCGAAGATCCGCGCACCCTCCACCTCGTCCAAGCCGGGGCCGTCGTCTGCCACCTCCACCATCGATCTCCCTCCCGCCGCGGCGACCGTGATCCGGATCCGCTCCCCACCGTATCGGAGGGCGTTCGTCACCAGGTTCCGGATGACCTGGCGGCAACGGAGGGCGTCCGCCCACGCGAAGACGGCCTCTCCCTCCACCTCGAGCTTGGTCACCGCCGTCTGCGCCCGCAGGCTCCCGGTCGCCACCACCGACTCCACCTCGGCTCGGAGATCGACCTTGTCCGGCCGGATCGAGAGGGTCCCCAGGTCGGCACGGGCGGCGACCAACAGGTCTTCCACGATGTCGGCCATGTCGCGGCTCTGCTCGGAGATGATCGTCGTGAACTCCCTGACCTCCTCGGCCCCGAGGTCTTCCCACCGTTGGGTGAGCTCGGCGGCCAGACCCAGCACGGCGGTGAGGGGGGTGCGCAGCTCGTGGCTGACCGCCGCCACCAGCTCGTCCTTCGACCGGACCAGCTCCTCCAGCCGATGTTGGGCGTCCACCCGCTCCCAGAACGACCCGACCATCTCGGCGACGGCACCCAGCAGCCCGTACGCCGACGCGTCCACGTCGGCGGTGCCCACCACCCCCAGCAGCCCCACCACCGAACCGGCGACCGTCACCGGGAAGTAGAGCCCCGGCGGCCACTCCCCGGCCGGGCCCCGGATCGGCTCCCGGGTGGCGAGGGCTCCGATGATCTCCACCGGTGGCCGGTCCCAGGGGACGTCGCCGGCGTCGGAGGCCGCGGTGACACCCGGGTTGGGCCCCGTGAGCCGGATCACCACCACCTCCTCCGCCCCGAATCCGTCCCTGATGGCCCGGGCCGCCGTCCCCAGCGGATCCAGCAACGACACCGACATCAGCGACTCGGACACCTCGGCGACGGCCTCGTGGAGCCGGGCGTGCCGTTCACGCTCGGCGGCGAGGTCCTCGAGCCGAGTCCGCAGGCGCCACACGAGCCACCCGCCGACCCCGAGGAGCACCGCTGCGACGACCATCCGCATGACGACGATCTCGGGGGCACGACCCTCGATCACGGCGAGCATGCCCATCCACGGGACGAAGAGCGCCAGATAGGCGACGGCGAGGGGCCGCAGCCACCGTCTCGGGGCGAGGGCCGCCGCCGCGATGCTGGTGCTGAAGATCACCGCCGCGGCCGTCACCGGATCGGGGGCGAACCCCCGCCCCCTCCCCACGGTGTGTTCGAGAAGGGTGGAGAACGCCACCAGCACGGCGACGAAGACGAGCACCCAGGTGGCGTTCGGTCGAGGGCGGCGCCGCTCCCACATCTCGGCGGCGATCACCGCCAGGTAGAGGGGGGCCCGCACCGCGGCACCCCGGCCGGCGCCGTTCCATCCCGTCACCACATCCCCGACGAAGATCAGCACGGTGGTCGCCAGGGCCACCGTGAGGATGGCGCGGTGCAGTTCACCCAGGTCGGTTCGCTGGGACATCGTCTCGTCATCGGCAGGTCCCGGCCCCGCATTGAGCCGTAGACCGAGCTCCGGTCTCGGCTGGCACAATCGGGTCATGGACCACATGACGCCCGACGAGTTCCGACAGGCCGGATACCGAATGATCGACTGGGTCGCCTCCTACCTCGAACGCCTCGAGGAGTTCCCCGTGCTCTCGTCCGTGCAGCCGGGGGAGATCCGAGCCCAGCTTCCGCCGAGCCCTCCCCTCGAGGGCGAACCTTTCGAGGCGGTGCTCTCCGACCTCGACGAGATCGTGCTCCCCGGAATCACCCACTGGCAGTCCCCGAACTTCTTCGCCTTCTTCCCCGCCAACGCCTCCGGCCCGGCGATCCTCGGCGAGTTGGCGTCGGCCGGCCTCGGGGTCCAGGGGATGCTGTGGGCCACCTCCCCCGCCGCCACCGAGCTCGAGACCCACGTGTTGGACTGGCTCGCCGAGATGACGGGCCTCCCCGACCGGTTCCGCTCCGACGGCGACGGCGGCGGGGTCATCCAAGATTCGGCGTCCTCCGCCACGCTGGTCGCGATGCTCGCCGCCCGGGAACGCTCGACCGACGGTCGGGCCAACCGTACGGGCATCACGTCGCGTCTGGTCGCCTACACCTCGACCCAGGGGCACTCGTCGGTGGAGAAGGCCGTCCGCATCGCCGGACTCGGCTCCGACCAGCTCCGGCTCGTCCCCGTCGACGAGACCTACGCCATGCGCCCCGACGCGCTCGAAGCCCGAATCCGAGCCGACCGGGAACGGGGCGAGGTGCCGTCGATCGTCGTCGCCACCGTCGGCACCACCTCGTCGACGGCGATCGACCCCCTCGGCCCGATCGCCGACATCTGCCACCGGTACGGGCTGTGGCTCCACGTCGACGCCGCCTACGCAGGAACGGCGGCCGTCTGCCCCGAGATGCGCTGGATCCTCGACGGGCTCGAAGGGGCCGACTCGTACTGTTTCAACCCGCACAAGTGGATGCTCACCAACTTCGACTGTGACGCCTTCTACGTGGCCGACCGCGCCCACCTCATCGAGACCCTCAGCATCCTCCCCGAATACCTGCGGAACCAGGCGACGGAGTCGGGGACGGTGATCGACTATCGGGATTGGCAGATCCCCCTCGGGCGGCGGTTCCGGGCATTGAAGCTCTGGTTCGTGATCCGCCACTACGGGGTCGAGGGGATCCGCGCCCATGTCCGCCGCCACATCGGCCTCGCCGACCGGTTCGCCGACCACGTCGACGCCCACCCGGAGTTCGAGTTGGCAGCACCCCACCCCTTCGGACTGGTCTGTTTCCGCCACGTCGACGGGGACGAGATGAACCGCCGGATCCTCGAGCGGGTCAACGCCTCCGGCCGCCTCTACCTGACCCACACCGTGCTCGACGATCGGGTCACGCTGCGACTGGCGATCGGATCACCGGCCACCACCGAGCACCACGTCGATCGGGCCTGGGAGCTCATCAGCGGCGGTTGACGCTCACACCTCCAGACCGAAGAGCCGACGCACCATGGCGGCCGTGGCCCCCCAGAGCACCTCGCCGTCGAGGTCGTAGAACCAGACCCGACGCCCCCGCCAACGTTCATGCCGCCATCGGCTCGGGTCGGCCAGCTCGACGGCCCTCGGGGTGAAGACCGCCGCCACCTCCCGCGGCGAGGGTCGGAGATCGGGCACCGCGGTGAGTCGTCCCACCACCGGTACCACGTAGAGGGAGTACTCGACCGTGTGGATCGGAGGCAGGAATCCCAGCACCTGCACCCGATCGGCGGAGATCCCGACCTCCTCCTCCGCCTCCCGCAGAGCCGTCTCCACCGGCCCCCGGTCCCCCGGATCGGGCCGACCTCCCGGAAATGCGATGTGTCCGGCGTGGGTCGGCATCGTCTCCGGACGCTTGGTGAGCACCACCCGCATCTGTCCGGTGGGGTCGTCGAACAACGGCACCAGGACCGCCGCCCGAGGGGCGCCCTCCGCCGGCGGCTCGTCGGGGATGATCGCCAGCCGTCGCCACATCGGTTCGCATCCTACGACGGGTGCGGCGCGATCCGGTGAGGACCGATAACCTCTGGGTATGGTGCCGAGCCGGATCACCACCGACCGGTTCGTGTTGCGCCGGTTCAGCCGCCGTGACGTCGAACCCCTCACCGAAGCGGTTCAGGCCTCCCTGCCGGAGCTGTCCCGGTGGCTTCCGTGGGCCCATCCGGGATACCGGCGCGACGACGCCGCCTCGTTCGTCCGCGAGTCGGCCCAGGCGTGGAAGGAGGGCCGGGCCTTCGACTTCGGCATCCGCGCCCACCACGACCCGGGCCGCCACCTCGGCAACGCCTCGATCTGGCACACGTCACGGATGGCCCGCTCCGCCGAGATCGGCTACTGGGTGCGAACCGACGAGACCTCCAGAGGGATCGCCACCGAGGTGACGGCCGCCCTCATCGACCTCGCCTTCGGCACCATGGGGCTGCACAAGGTCGTGCTGCGAATCGCCGTCGGGAACCGGGCTTCGGAACGGGTCGCCGAGAAACTGGGGTTCCACCGCGACGGCGTCCTCCGGGAGGAGCTGCTCATCGCCGGGCGCTGGGTCGACCACACCCTCTACTCGCTCCTCTCCCACGAGTGGCAGCCGGCCCGCCGTGCCACGTCCGAGACCGACCCGGTGGCCTGATCGGCGCCGGTCCGGCCGTGGAGCGCCGACGGCGTTCAGCCGCCGTTGAGGATCCGGGTGGTGGCCTCGCCGAAGAAGGCGGAGATCCCGGGGAAGACCCCGATCACCAGCACCGCCACCGCCGCCAACCCCATCGCCAGGCGCAGGGCACCCGTGGCGGGAGCCGTCGCCTCCTCGCCGAGCTCGGCGGGCGCCGGGTCCATCCACACCGTCTTCACGACCCGGGCGTAGTAGAAGAAGGCGATCACCGAGTTGAGCGCGGCGATGATCGCCAGCCAGATCGCCGCCGTGCCCCCGGCGGTGATCACCGCCTGGAACATGACGAACTTGGCGAACCATCCCGCCAGCGGCGGGATCCCGGCGAGGGAGAGGAAGAACACCGCCAGGAGGATCCCCTGGCGAGGGGCGTAGGATCCGAATCCCGCCCAGCCCTCGATCTCGCCGGTGCCGGTGCGGCGAGCCCCGGCGATCACCACCGCGAAGGCGCCGAGGTTCATCAGGGCGTAGATCACGAGGTAGGTCACCGTCGCCGACAACCCCTCCGACAGGGGTTGGCCTGCGACGGCGGCTCCGGCGAAGGGGACCAGCATGAATCCGGCGTGGGCGACCGACGAGTACGCCATGAGTCGGACGATGTTGTTCTGGCGGAGGGCCGAGAGGTTCGCCACCGTCATCGAGGCAGCAGCCAGCAGCCACAGCGCAGGCCCCCAGATGTCGGTGAGGTCCCCGAAGGCGAGATACACGACCGAGAGCATCGCCACGAACCCGGCGGTCTTCGACGACACCGACAGGTACGCCGTCACCGGGGTCGGTGCGCCCTCGTAGGTGTCGGGAGCCCAGAAGTGGAAGGGCACCGCCGACACCTTGAAGCCGAACCCGACGATCATGAGCAGCACCCCGAGGACCAGCGCCGGCTCCTGGACGGCGGCGATGGAGGGGATCGCCTCCCGGATCCCGACGAACCGGACCGACCCGGTGAGACCGTAGACGAGGGACATGCCGTACAGCAGCATCGCCGTCGAGAGCACCCCGAGGATGAAGTACTTCAGGGCGGCCTCGTTCGACTTGGCGTCGCCCTTGCGCCATCCGGCGAGGAGGAACAGGGGACCCGTGGTGAGCTCCAGACCGATGAAGAGGAGGATGAGATCCCGCGACGAGGCCAGGACGAGGGATCCAAGGATGGAGACGAGGAGGAGCAGGTAGTACTCCCCCTCGTAGTAGCGGTCCGATTCGATGTAGGTCACCGACATGAGGAGCACCAGGTACCCGGCGACGAGGAAGAGCCCCTTGAGGACCAGGGAGAAGTCGTCGACCACGTAGGACCCGTCGAACATCGCCCGGGTGACGTCGTCGGCCGCCATGATGATGAGCGGGACCACCGCGATGCTCACCGTCATCACGGCCACCACCCCGGTCCAGTACTTCTCCCGCCGTGACAGGAACAGGTCGAGGGTCAGCACCACGAGGATGCCGACGACGACGACCAGCTCGGGCGCGACCGCCAGCCAGTCGATCGTGTAGCTCATCGCTCACCTCGCGACCGCACCGTCAACCTCCGAACGCCGTCTGGACGAGGGCCGTCACCGCGTCGCTGGTGGCGCCGAACACGACCTTGGGGAAGACCCCGATCACCACGATCAGGAGGATGAGGGGCACCCAGGCGGTGAGCTCGAACCGGTCGGCGTCCCGGAAGGAATGGCCGACCCACTCCTCTCGCGGTTCGCCCAGATTCACCTTCTGGAGCATCCACAGCATGTATCCGGCGGTCAGCACCGTCCCGATCGCCCCGATCACCATGGCGGTCCGGAACACCCCCAGGTTGAGACCCTCCAGGGGCCGGTAGGCACCGAGCAGCGACATGAACTCGCCCCAGAACCCGGCCAGCCCGGGGAGACCGAGAGAGGCCATCACGGTGAAGGCGAGGATGCCGCCCAGGACGGGCATGAGCTTCTGGTTCCCCCCGAGACGAGCCATCTCCCGCGTGTGGTACCGATGGGACATCGACCCGGCGATGAAGAACAGCAGACCGGTGATGAGCCCGTGGGCGACCATCCCGATGATGGCGGCGTTGAGGCCCACGTCGGTGAGGGTGGCGATCCCCAGCATCACGAACCCCATGTGCCCCACCGACGAGAAGGCGATCAGTCGCTTCATGTCGGTCTGGGCGAGACAGGCCAACGCCCCGTAGATGATGGCGATGACGGCCAGGATGGCGATGGCCGGGGCCCACTGCCGGGCGGTCTCGGGCAGGATCGGGATCGAGATCCGGATGAAGCCGTAGGAGCCGAGCTTCAGGAGGATGGCCGCCAGCAGCACCGAGCCGACGGTGGGGGCGGCGGTGTGGGCATCGGGGAGCCAGGTGTGCAGCGGCCACATCGGGACCTTGACGGCGAAGCCCAGGAAGAGGGCGCCGAAGACGAGCCACCCGAAGGTGCCGGTGAACGCCCCGTCGGAGCCGAGGGCGATGAGGGCGGGGATGTCGAAGGTCCGTTCCCCGAAGTCACCCGACCGGAAGTAGAGGGCGAGGAACCCCAGCAGCATGAACGCCGACCCGAAGAGGGTGAAGAGGAAGAACTTGATGGCGGCGTAGAGGCGCATCTCGACCTCACGCCCGAACCCGGGCAGGCGGCGAACCTGCTTGTCTCCCCAGATCCCGATCATGAAGTACATGGGGAGGAGGACCAGCTCGAAGAAGATGAAGAAGAGCACCAGGTCGAGGGCGACGAAGGTGCCGTTCATCCCGGTGGCGAGGATCAGCATCAGCGAGAGGAAGGCCTTGGGGTTGCGGGGCTCCTCCCAGTGGTCCCACGAGTAGATCACCGCCAGCACCATGATGAAGGTGGAGAGGACGAGCAGCGGCAGGCTGATCCCGTCCACGCCGATGTGGTAGTTCGAGCCGATCGCCTTGATCCAGGGGATGTTCGCCTCGAACTGGAACTCCTTGGCGGATCCGAAATCGAAGCGGCCGATCGCCACGACCGACAAGGCGAAGACGACGAGGCTCACCACCAGCGCCCACCACTTCTGGACGCGCTCGGCGGCCTTGGGGATCGCGGCCATCACCATCGCGCCCACCACCGGCAGGAACACGATCAGGGTCAAGCCCCAGCCGTTGTCGAACCATTCCATCGCTTCAGCCTCCTACCGGAAGATCACCACTGCCAGCACCAGCACCACGACACCTCCCACGAAGGAGGCGGCGTAGCCCTGGATCCGACCACTCTGCCAACGTCGCGCACCCGACCCGGCGGCGTCGGTCGCCGCCGCCAGCCCGTTGACGATCAGGTCCACGCCCCGCTGGTCCAGCCCGCCGTAGACGAACCGGGCCAGGCCGCGGGCCAGAAAACCGGTCCCGTTGACGATCCCGTCGATCACGTAGTCGTTGAACCAGAGCACCGCCCGGGCGAAGGGGGCCTTGACGAGCCACACCAGGCCCAGGGCGAGGTCGTCGACGTAGTACTTCTTGCGGAACAGCGGGTAGAGGAGGGGGATCTCGAGGCGGTCCCGCTCCCGCTGGGTGGCGGCATCCCGCCCGAAGAGCACCCACCCCACCGCCAGACCCGCCAGGGCGGCGGCCAGACCGATGGCGGCCAGGGTGACGTCGATCTCCTTGGGGTGGTAGTCGCCCATCTTCACGACCCGCACCGCCAGCCATTCGGTGAAGTTCCGGATCCCCGGCCATTCCACGCCGGGGATGTTGAGGAAGCCGGCGATCGCCGCCGGGACGGCGAGACCGATGAGGGGCCAGGTCATCACCCTGGGGGCTTCGTGGGGATGGCCGTCGCCCTTGTAGGTGCCGTGGAACGTGAGGGCCATCGCCCGCATCATGTAGAGGGCGGTGACGAAGGCGCCGCCGATGCCCACCCACATGACGAAGGTGTAGCCCTCCACACCGAGGGTGGCGAGGATCTCGTCCTTCGACCAGAACCCCGAGAAGGGGAAGATCCCGGCCAGGGCGAGGGAGCCGATCACGAAGGTCCAGTAGGTGGTCGGCATGTACTTCCGCAGCCCACCCATGTCCGACATGTTGTTGGAGTGGACGGCGTGGATCACCGCTCCGGCCCCGAGGAAGAGCAGGGCCTTGAAGAAGGCGTGGGTGAACAGGTGGAAGAGCCCGGCCGTGTAGCCACCGGCGGCGACCGCCGTCATCATGTAGCCGAGCTGGCTCACCGTCGAGTAGGCCAACACCTTCTTGATGTCGTCCTGGACGAGGGCGAGGAGACCGACCGCGAAGAGGGTGATCGCTCCGATCACCACCATCGCCGGCCGCACCCCCTCGGCCAGGTTCTGGTAGAGGGGGAAGGTGCGGGCCATGAGGTAGACGCCGCCGGTCACCATCGTGGCGGCGTGCATGAGGGCGGAGACCGGGGTGGGACCCGCCATGGCGTCGGGCAGCCAGATGTGGAGGGGGAACTGCGCACTCTTGCCCATCGCCCCGAAGAACAGCAGCGCCGCCGCCACCGAGGCCACGGCGGCCAGCCCGTTCCCGCCTTCCGTGGCGAGCCGGGACATCTCCGAGAAGCTGAAGGTCCCGATGCTGACCCCGACGATGATGGCTCCGAGGATCAGCCCGACGTCGGCCACCTTGTTGGTGTAGAAGGCCTTCATGCCCGCCGACGAGTTCTCCTTCTTCTCCCAGTAGTGCCCGATCAGCAGGTAGGAGGCGAGCCCGACCCCCTCCCATCCGATGATGAGCTCCACCAGGTTGGGGGCACCGACCAGCACCAGCATGGAGCCGGCGAAGAGGGAGAAGGCGGCGAAGAACCAGGTCACCCGGACGTCGCCGTGCATGTAGCCGACGGCGTAGATGAACACCAGGAGCCCGACGAAGCTGACGAGGAAGTACATCATGATGGACAGTCCGTCCACCATCCATCCCAGCTCGAAGACGAGCTCCTTGGCGCCGCCGAGGAAGCCGATGCGGGCGATCTCGAAGGTCCGCTCGTAGAGCACCCCGCGGGTCATGTTGAGTACGAACAGCACCGACGCCCAGACGGTGTTGAAGGCGAGGGCGGCGATGGCGAACTCGGCCCCCAGATACTTGAGGCGCTTGCCGAAGAAGATGATGAGGAGGAAGGCCACGAAGGGGCTGATGAGGATCAGCCCGGCCCATTCCACCCAGATCCCGCCGGTGACCAGCTCGGCCGCGGGCTCCTCGGCGGCGAGTACCAGCAGGGGGTTCACGGTTGCACCTCGGAGATCATCGTCACCACTTCATCAGGTTGAGCTCGTCGACGTTGGCCGACTTCCGGTTGCGGAAGACGAGGATCACGATCGCCAGGCCGATGCCGACCTCGGCGGCGGCGACGGTGATCACGAAGATGGCGAAGACCTGACCGACGGCGAGGGTGGAGCGGATCGCCGCCTCGAAGGCGATGAGGTTGATGTTGACGGCGTTGAGCATGAGCTCGACCGCCAGCAGCACCATCACCGCGTTCCGTCGGACCAACAGGCCGTAGACGCCGAGGGAGAAGAGCAGGGCGGCGAGGATCAGGAACTGGTTGATGATCATCGCGCCTCCTCCTCGGCGGGGGTGGCGTCCCGTCGGGCGATCGTGATGCCGCCGATGAGGGCGGCGAGGAGCACGAACCCGACGATCTCGAAGGGGATGACGAACCGACCCAGCAGCGCCTCACCGAGGACCTCGGTCGGCGTCCCCTCCCCGAGGTCGGTGAGCTCGGTGGTGCCGAAGGCCGAGAGCGACGCCCAACTGAGCACGACGAAGAGGGCGGCGGAGACGACGAGGGCGACGCCTTTGCGGTCGTTGTCCAGCCCCGAGCCCCGGCCGGTCGGGGCCCTGGTGATCATGATGCCGAAGAGGAACAGGACGATGACGGCGCCGATGTAGACGAGAACCAGCACCCAGGCGACGAACTGGGCGGAGAGGATCAGGAACAGTGCCGCCGTCCCGGCGAGGGTGGCGACGAGGAACAGCACCGCATGGACCACGTTTTGGCTCGTCACCACCCGGACGGCGGTGCCGACCACCGCCAGGGCGACGACGATGAAGACCCAGTTGACGGGCTCGGCGATCCAGGCCTCGAAGGTCATGACTCCACCGCCGGAGGTTCGGGCACCGTCGCCAGCCAGTCCTGCAGCCGGTCCATGTCGTGCATGAGGTCGCCCATCGCGCCCTCGGAGTACTCGTATTCGGGGGTCCAGAAGAGGGCGTCGAAGGGGCAGACCTCCACGCAGATGCCGCAGTACATGCAGAGGGCGTAGTCGATGTCGAACCGGTCGAGGGTCGCCCGCACCCGCACCCGGCCTCCCGGCTTGTCGGGCTGCTTCTCCTCCTTGTGCCCCTCGATGTAGATGCACCAGTCGGGGCAGGAGCGGGCGCACAGCATGCAGACGGTGCATGCGTCCTGGTCGAGGGCGATGACGCCCCGGGCGCGGGGCACGGGGATCTCTTTCACCTTCGGGTAGTTGACCGTGACCGGCCTCGTGAACAGGGTCTTGAGGGTCACCTTCATGCCCTTGAGGAGGCCGGCACCGGGGAGGATCGCCATCAGAACACCACCTTGAAGATGCCGGTCGCGATGATGTTGAGCACCGAGAGCGGGACCAGCCACTTCCAGGCGAAGGACTGGAGCTGGTCTTCCCGGAGCCGGGGGAAGGTCCACCGGAACCAGATGAAGAGGAAGACGAGGAGGAAGACCTTGGCGACGAGGATGATCGGACCGAGGTACTGGAGCTGGGCGTCGCTCAGACCCGGTGCCCAGTAGCCGCCGAGGAACACCGTGGCGGCGATCGCCGACATCGCGAACATGTTGGCGTACTCGGCGAGGAAGAAGAACAGGAACCGGAATCCCGAGTACTCGGTGACGTACCCCATCACGAGCTCGGACTCGGCGATCGGCATGTCGAAGGGGATCCGGGTCAGCTCGGCGAGCACCGCGATGAGGAAGATGACGAAGCCGAGGAACTGGGGGATCACGAAGGGGATGCCCCAGGCGGCCTGGGCTTCGACGATGCCGTTGAGGCTCATCGTGCCGGCCTGGATGACGGCCCCGACCACCGCCAGGACGAGGGGGAGCTCGTAGGCGATGAGCTGGCCGGCAGCCCGCAGACCTCCCATCAGGGAGTACTTGTTCCCCGAGGACCATCCGGCCATCAGCACCCCGATGGTGGACACCGACGAGATCGCCAACACGTAGAAGATCCCGAGGTCGAGGTCCCGTACCCGCAGACTCGGCGAGAAGGGGATGACGACGAAGAGGGCGACCGTGGACATGAGGACCAGGGCCGGCGCCATCTTGAACACCGCCTTGTCGGCCCGGTCGGGGATGATGTCCTCTTTCTGGAAGAACTTGAGGCCGTCGGCGATGAGCTGCGCCCATCCCCACCGACCACCGGCGAAGTAGGGACCGATCCGGCTCTGCATGTGCGCCGAGATCTTGAGCTCGGCGTACCCGAGGACCAAGGCGGTGAGGGGGACGACGGCGGCGATGACGAGCGCCTTCAGCGCCACCAGCACCCAGAAGTTCTCGAGGAGCGTCATCGGTCCACGTCTCCCAGCACGAAGTCGAGCGAGCCCATGATGGCGATGATGTCGGGCACGAGCACACCCTCGAGGATGTGGGGCAGGATGGAGATGTTCGAGTAGGAGGCCGACCGGATCTTCAGCCGATAGGGTCCCTGGCCGCCCTCGGAGATGAGGTGGTAGCCCATCTCGCCCTTGGGGTTCTCGGCCCGCACGTACACCTCCCCCTGGGGGACCTTGATCACGCGGGGCACCTTCGCCTGGAGGGGTCCCGAGGGGATCCCGTCGATGGCCTGGATGACGATGCGGGCCGCCTGACGGATCTCCTCCAGCCGTACCCACCAGCGATCCCAGCAGTCCCCGTTCTGGGCGGTGACGACGTCGAAGTCGAACCGGTCGTAGGGGAGATAGCTCTCGATGCGACGCAGGTCGAAGGGGACACCCGACGCCCGCAGGTTGGGTCCGGAGACCCCGTAGGCGGCTCCCACCTCCACCGGGAGGACGCCGATGCCCTTGGTGCGAGCCAGGATGATCTCGTTGCCCGCCACCAGATCCTCGAGCTCGTCGCAGACCGACAGCACCCGCTCCATCGCCGCCCGGGTCTCTTCGAAGAACCCCTTCGGCAGGTCCTGGGAGACCTTCCGCTGGGTGGGTCCGCCACCGGCGTTGGGTTTCACGCCTCCGATGCGGTTGAAGTTGGGATGGAAGCGCCCGCCCGTCACCCCTTCGATCAGGTCGAGGACGCGCTCTCGCTCCCGGAGGGCGAAGAACAGCGGCGTCGCCGCCCCCAGCTCCAGGGGGTAGGAGGCGTTGAAGACCAGATGGGAGGCGATCCGGGCCATCTCGGTGAGGATGAGCCGGATGTACTGGGCCCGCTCGGGGACCTCGATCTCCATGAGCCGCTCGGCGGCCACGATGAAGGGGATCTCGTTGGCGTAGCCCGACACCCAGTCGATCCGGTTGATGAGGGCGGTGATCTGGGGATAGGTGCGGACCTCGGCCAGCTTCTCGTATCCCCGGTGCATGTACCCGATCACCGGCTTGACGTCGAACACCCGCTCCCCGTCGACGGTGGCGACGAGACGGAGTACCCCGTGGGTCGAGGGGTGCTGGGGACCGATGTTGAGGGTCATCTCCGGCGTCTCCAGCTCGACGGAGACGGCGACCTCGGAGAGATGCCGGACCTGGTCGTGATCGATGACCATCGCTCAGGCCTCCGGGTTCTCGGTCGACGGTTCGTCGGGGGTCCGCATGTCCTCCACGTCCACGGTCCCCGGCCACGGCTTCACCTCGCGGCTGAGGAGCGGGAACGACTTGCGGAGGGGATGACCGACGAACCCTTCGGGGAGATAGAGGTGCTCGAGTTGGGGATGCCCCTCGAAGACGATGCCGAACATCTCGGCGGCCTCCCGCTCATGCCAGTTGGCGCCCGGGTAGAGGGGGACCAGCGACGCCAGGCGGGGTTCGTCGTGGTCGAGGTCGGTCGAGAAGATGACGAGGCGCCCGTCGAGGTCGCCGACGGCGCACAGGACCTCGATCCGCTCCGACGTCCCCTCGGCGGGGGGGTCCCCCACCGCGACGTCGGAGGTCCAGTCCACCGCCGACAGCCACGAGAAGTAGCCCAGGCCGAAGGTGTCGCGGGCCGTGGCGAGGGCCTCGGTCCAGGTCTCGGCGGAGACGATCACCTTGGCGGTGCCGTGCGCGACCCGCGCCTCGCCGCCCACGGCCTCGGCGATCGTCGCGGCGAAGGCGTCCAGCTCGGTGACGTCAGACGGGCTGGTGGTCACGCCTGCTCCATTTCTCTTTCATGTCCTCGTCCTGGATGAGCTGCTGAAGGAGGACGATGCCGTCCATGAGGGCCTCGGGGCGGGGCGGGCATCCGGGGACGTAGACGTCGACGGGAATCACCTGGTCCACGCCCTTGGTCACCGAGTAGGAGTCCCAGTAGGGCCCGCCGCAGTTGGCACAGGAACCCATCGAGATCACGTACTTCGGGTCGGGCATCTGGTCGTATAGACGCCGCACCGACGGCGCCATCTTGTCGGTGACGGTGCCCGCGACGACCATGAGGTCGGCCTGCCGGGGGGATGCGGGAAGGGGGATGATCCCGAAACGCATGAAGTCGTACCGGGGTCCGGACGCGGCCATCATCTCGATGGCGCAGCAGGCCAGCCCGAACTGGAACATCCAGAGGCTGTACTTGCGGGACCAGTTGAGGAGCCACGACACGGGCTTGGGGACCCCGAAACGCTCGACTACTCCCATCGCAGGACTCCCTTCTTCACCGCGTAGGCGAGGCCTTCGAGGAGCGTCAGGATGAAGGCGATGATGGCGACGAGTCCGAAGGTGCCCAGCTCCTCGGCCATGATCGCCCACGGGAACACGAAGATCGCCTCGACGTCGAAGATGACGAACAGCAGCCCGAAGATGTAGTACCGCACGTGGGTCTGGTCCCATCCCGAGCCCACCGGGTCGACGCCGCATTCGTAGGGCATCAGCTTCGTCGGGTTGGGGTGATGGGGGCGAAGGATGGCAGCGACCCCGAGCATCATCATCACCAACATGACGCCCAGGGCTGCGAAGACGCCGACGGTCAGATAATCCTGAAAGTACGCGCTCATCCCTCTTCCAGGTCGGAGTGGCGGCGGAAGTATAGGGAGCCGACCCCCCGCGGCGAAGTCCAGCGCTTCGCGCCCGTCGACGGTCCCTCTACCGTTGCGGCCGTGCCCACCCCACCCGACTACGACGGCGGCGACCTCGGCTCCCTGATCGGCGAGCTGGAGGCCCGTCTGATCGGGACGACATCGGGTCGTCGTCTCGCTCCCGACCTCGCCTCACGCATCCCCGACGCCACCGGTTACGTGCTCGTGCTCGTCGACGGGCTCGGCGACGCCGCCCTCTCGCATCCCGCCGCGGCGGTGCTGCGGGCGGCCCGACAGGGGAGCCTCGACGCCCCGTTCCCGTCGACCACCAGCGTCGCCCTCTCCACCGTCGCCACGGCCCTGTCGCCGGCGGGCCACGGGATCGTCGGGCACCTCATGTGGATCCCCTGGCTGGGTCGGGTCGTCAACACCCTCAAGTGGATCACGCCCTTCGGAGAGCCGGTCGACGTCGACACCCGAGGTCTGCTCCCGAGGCCGAACCTGTGGGAGCGCCTCGGAGCCGCCGGCGTGGAGCCGAT
>JALSJV010000180.1 GCA_026989215.1 Acidimicrobiia bacterium
GGGGTTCGGCGCCAACGCCGCCACCCGGGCGGCGCTGATCGGTGGTGCCCGATTCTCCTCCAACGTCGGCGAGTCGGCCCGCCTCGGGTATCCGGCGAAGGGGACCCACGCCCACTCGATGGTGCAGGTGTTCCTCGCCCTCGGGGGCGACGAGCTCGATGCGTTCCGAGCCTACGCCGAGGTGTATCCCGACGACTGCCTGCTGCTGGTGGACACGATCGACACCCTGGAATCGGGGGTGCCGAACGCGATCCGAGTGTTCGAGGAGCTGCGGCGTCGGGGACGGCGTCCCCTCGGGATTCGTCTCGACTCCGGAGACCTCGCCTATCTCGCCATCCAGGCGGCACGGATGCTCGACGCCGCCGGATTCGAGGAGACGATGATCGTGCTCTCGTCGAACCTCGACGAGCTCGCGATCTGGCAGATCCTGGCACAGATCGAAGAGGAGGCTCCCCGATACGGGGTGGACGCCGACGCGCTGATGCGGCGGCTCGCCTACGGGGTGGGGACGCGGATGGCCACCTCCGAAGGCGACCCGAGCCTCGACGGCGTGTACAAGCTGGTCGCCGTCCGAGACGACGGAGCGTGGCGTCCCGCCGTCAAGATCTCCGACAGCCCCGCCAAGGTCCTCAACCCGGGGGCGAAGCGGCTGTGGCGGGTCTACGACGAACGGGGTCGGGCCACCGCCGATCTCCTCACCCTTCAGGACGAAGCACCCGCCCCGCCGATGACCCTCCACCATCCCAGCCTCCCCGGGGTCTCACGGCTGCTCACGGCCGACCAGGTCTCGAGGGTGGAGGAGATCGCCGTGCCGATCCGTGAGCCGGGGACGTCCGGAGACCGTTTCGGCGGGATCGAGGAGGCGAGGCGACGCCGCGAGGAGGACCTGGCGCTCCTCGACCCCGGGGTGCGGCGTCTCGTCAACCCCCACGTCTACCACGTGTCGCTGAGCAGCCGCCTCTGGGAGCTGAAGCAGTCGATGATCGCCGAGGCCACCGACGGCGGGTCCGCCTGATCCCCGAGGAGACGGTGGCCTCCGCTCGATGCCTCTCAGGTCGGCGAGGTCGCCCTAAGCTCCACCCACCATGATCGGTCGGGGGCGCCGGATCCGCATCTCTCCCGTCGCCGCGGCGGTTCGCTCCGCGGTGATTCCGGGGTGGGGCCAGCTCGCCGAAGGGCGGGCCCGAGCGGCGTTGTGGATGTTTCGCGTGGTGGTGGTGGTCGCCACCGCGCTGGCCGCCGCCGCGGTCGTGGGCCCTTCTCAACTCGCCCGATGGTTGGTGAACCCTCGGGTCCTGCTCGGTCTGTTGGCGTTCAACCTCGCCCTCGGGGCGTTTCGACTCTTCGCGGTCTGGGACGCGTGGCGCGGCGCGGGGGGAGCGGCACGGTCCGCGATCCTGGGGATCCTCCTGGTCTTCGTCGCCCTGCCCCACGTCGCCATGGGTTGGGGCCAGGTCCGCACCTACACGGTCCTCACCTCGGTGTTCGGCGGGGACGACGCCGCCCGGGCGGCGGAGGTGGGTGGCCCGACGGGGACGACGGCGGCCCCTCCGCCCGGCACCGGGGCGGCGTCGGAGACCTCGACGACGACCACCCGTCCCACCACCACGACGACCACCGTCCCCTGGCAGGGAAGGGAGCGGCTCACCGTCCTCCTCCTCGGCGGCGATGCGGGTCCCGGGCGCCGCGGTATCCGGACCGACACGATGATCCTCGTCTCGATCGACCTCACCGATGGGGACGTGGCGCTGTTCGGATTTCCCCGCAACCTGAAGAAGCTGCGGTTCCCGGACGGGACGGAGTTCACCGCCTACAGCGGGATCCTCAACGAGGTGTATGCGTACGGGCTCGACCGCCCGGACCTCTTTCCCGGCTCCAATCCCGGGGCGTCCGCCATCCGCACGATGATCGAAGGGATGACGGGCATCGAGATCGACTACTACGTTCTCGTCAACCTGCAGGCCTTCGTCGACGTGGTCGACGCCCTCGGGGGGGTCACCATGTACATCCCCGAGGCCGTCGTCGACCCCATCTACCCGAAGGAGGACGGCACCACCGTGGCGATCCGCATCGAGTCCGGCGTCCAGCACCTGTCGGGCACCGAGGCCCTCGCCTACGTGCGGAGCCGACGTCAGAGCAACGACTACAACCGGATGGGGCGGCAGCGCTGCTTCCTGACCGCGCTCGCCGCCCAGGTCGACGTCCCCAGCCTGCTCCGAGGCCTGCCCGCTCTGCTGCGGACCGTGGAGGAGAACGTCCTCACCGACATCCCCGTCGAGGCGCTCCCCGACCTGATCGAGCTCGCGGGTGCGGTGGACGCCACCGACGCCCTCGTCGTCGGCTTCGGGCCTCCCGACTGGATCGTGGGTCGTACCTCCGACCGCTACCCGATTCCCGACGTGGAGAAGATGCGAGCGGCCGTCCAGCTCGCCATCACCGACCCCGAGGCGGCCCGGGTCGAATACGGTCTCACCGCCGCCGCCGATGCCTGCGGATTCGGGGAGGACCCGACGACGCCTCCGGAGAGCACCACGACGACCTCGTCGACGACCACCAGTCTGCCTGCGGCGACGTCCTCTACGGTCGGCGGTTGAGACGG
>JALSJV010000181.1 GCA_026989215.1 Acidimicrobiia bacterium
CCCCAGTGGGGCGCCCGGGGGATGGCCGACGACGGGTACACCTACGACCAGATCCTCTCCTACTTCTACACCGGGACGGGACTGGCCGACATCACGACGACCTCGCCGACGCCACCCGATCCGCTGCGGATCGGGATCAACCGCGACCTGACCTCGGAGACGTTCTCGGTGCTGTCGGGGACCGCCGAGATCTGTCGAAGTGGAGAGGCGGCGGGAGCCTGTTCCTTCCAGATGCAGTCGGGTGAGACCTGGCGGATCGACGGGGACGGGGCGAGCTGCACGTTGCGCCGGGACGGGACGGTCGTCGCCGGGCCCGAACCCTGCTATTTCTCGATCGTGTGGGCGGATCAGCCCAACACGAAGATCGACTTCCCCGGCCTCGGCCGAACCTTCGCCCGGGGGACGCTGTACGTCACCGACGGCGACGCCGGGTTTCACGTCTCGGTCGAGCTCAGCCTCGAGGAGTACGTGTACGGGATCGGAGAGGTACCCCTCACCTGGCCTGCCGAGGCCCTGAAGACCCAGGCGGTGGCGGCTCGTACCTACGGCGCGCGGATCGCCGCCAACCGCGCCGCGTCGAGCCTGTACGCCGGGAACGGGGGCCTGCGCTACGACTGCGACTGCAACCTCGTCTGGACCACCTCCGATCAGGTGTATCTGGGCTGGAGCCCACGAACCGAGGGCAACGCCAATCTCGGGGCCGGCTGGCGGGCGGCGGTCGACGCCACCCAGGGGCAGGTGGTGGTGTATCCGGCGGGCGGGTCGACGATGGCCGAGACCTACTACTTCTCCTCCAGTGGTGGAGCCACCGAGAACGTCACCGACATCTGGGGTTCGGATCCCGACCAGTACGCCTATCTGTCCAGCGTGCCCGACCCCTGGAGCGAACGGTACGCGTCGCCCGACTGCACCGTCTCCTACATCCGTTGGTGCGAGTCCTTCACCGTCGACCAGCTCGCCGGGATCTTCGGCCTCGACACCGTCTCCAACATCTACATCGCCGCCACCTACGAATCGGGGAGCCCGAGCGACATCCGGGTGGAGGGGACCCTGAACGGAGAGCCGAAGAGTCAGAGCTACACGGGGCGTCAGTTCAAGTCGAAGCTGGGCCTGAAGGGACACTACGTCTTCGCGATCGACGGGTTCAAGGAGGCGGTGCGTCTCGCCGGACCCGACCGGTACGCCACCGCCGCCGCCGTCTCCGCCTGGTCGTACCCGGCCGGTGCCTCCGTCGTGTATGTGGCGACCGGGGAGAACTATCCGGACGCGCTGGCCGGTGGTGCGGCGGCCGCCGCCGAAGGCGCGCCGGTGCTCCTGGTCCGTGGGGACCTCATCCCCACCGCCACCAAGGACGAGCTCGTCCGCCTCGCCCCCGACACGATCGTGATCCTCGGCGGCGAAGGGGTGGTCTCCGCCGCCGTCGCCGACCAGCTCGCCGGATACGCCCCGAACGTCGAACGTCGCTGGGGCCCGACCCGGTTCGAGACCGCGGTGGAGCTGTCGAAGGGGGCGTTCCCCGAACCGGTGGCGAAGGTGTACCTGGCGACGGGGTTCGACTTCCCCGACGCGGTGGTGGCGGCCGCGGCGGCGGCGCAGGCGGGGGCGCCCCTGCTCCTCACCCATCCCGCCGTCATCCCCACGGCCCTCCGCGACGAGCTCGTCAGGTTGTCGCCGTCGGAGATCGTCGTGGTCGGCTCCCCCGACGAGATCCCCGACGCCCAGCTCGCCGAGTTCGAACGCTACGCGACGACGGTGCGCCGCATCGACGGCGGAGACCGATACACGACGGCGGCGGTCCTCTCCGCCGACACCTTCGCCCCCGACGTCGCCGTCGCCTACGTGGCGGTCGGCAGCGACTTCCCCGACGCTCTGACCGGCGGCGCGGCGGCGGGCGTGTTCCCCGGCCCCGTGCTGCTGGTCGAGACCGACGCCATCCCCGCCGCCGTCGCCGAGGAGCTCACCCGTCTCAGCCCGACGGATGTGGTGATCCTGGGTGGCGAAGGGGTGGTCTCCGCCGCCGTCGCCGATCAGCTCGCCACCTTCGCCGACTGATAGGCTGGCGGGCCGTGCGTCGCCTCTTGCTCGTGCCGGCGGTGCTCCTGTGGCTTGTCGCGGCACCGCTCACCGTCGCGGCGGGGACGGATCCGGCCTCCGACGTCGTCCCCGGCGTGGTCCTCGTCCGGATGGGGGACCGTCCCGGCACGTCGGGGTTCTCCGCCCTGTCCGGCGGCAGGTGGGTGAGGGTCAGGATCCCCCGGAATGCCGACCCTCGGGTGGAGGCCGATCGCCTGGCGGCGCGGGGCGACGTCGTCGCTGCCCAACCCGAGTACGTCTACCGCCCGGCGGCGGTCCCCGACGACCCTCTCTACCCGAAGCAATGGAACCTGCCCGACATCCAGGCGCCGACCGCCTGGGACCGCTCCACCGGAGCGGGCGTGGTCGTCGCCGTGCTCGACACCGGCGTCTCCCGTGACGGCGAGGACCTCACATGCCGTACCTTCGTCGCCGAATACAACGTGTTGACGGGGGAGACGGGTCCGGGAGCCGCCGACGACGACGTGGGGCACGGCACCCATGTCGCCGGGACGATCGCCCAG
>JALSJV010000182.1 GCA_026989215.1 Acidimicrobiia bacterium
CCACCTACCGGGTCGTCACCCACGTCGCCGCCGCCGACGGGGAGTACGAACCCTCCCGCGAGTACATGGCGGCGGTGGTGACCGGCTCCCGACGGTGGCAGCTTCCCACCGGCTGGATCGCCGGTCTCGAGGAGTACGTGGAAGAGCCTCTGATCTGAGGCGACGCGGCGACCCGCCGCCGGAGTCTCCTCCCCGCGCCCCTACCATGCCCGTCGGGAGGTGCGATTCCGTCATGCTCGCAGCCGTGAAATGGGCCGCCGTCGCCCTCGGAACCGCCGCCGGGGCACTGGCCTCCACCCTCGCGGCCCTGGCGCTCTGGCCGCTCCTGGAGCTGATGAACGTGGAAGGAGCGCCCCTTGCCGCCCTCACCGCCGGGGTGCTCCTCGGCTTCGTGGTCGCCGGCGGGGTGGCGGGGCGGCTGGCACCCTTCATGGGTCGCTTCCACGGTTCCCTCGCCGGGTTCGGATTGGTCGCCCTCGTCGTCATCACCACCCGCCTGGGCGGCAGTCCCGCTCCCACGGGGCAGGTACTGATCCTGGCCGCCCTGGGGATCGTCCTCGGAGCGGTGTCGGGGACCCTTGCCGAGAGGCGCCGTTGAGGAGGACACGCCGGGAATATCGTGCTCCGTCGACGTGATACCTTGTATGCAGAGTTCGCCGGGCGGCCGCGGGCCTTCGGGCCTGAGGAAAGTCCGGACTCCACAGGGCAGGGTGCTGGGTAACGCCCAGGCGGGGTGACCCGACGGAAAGTGCAACAGAGAGCAGACCGCCGATGGCCTTCGGGCACAGGCAAGGGTGAAACGGTGGTGTAAGAGACCACCAGCATCCCGGGTGACCGGGATGGCTCTGCAAACCCCACCCGGAGCAAGGCCGAGCAGGGACGACGGTGGCCCGCCGACGAAGTCCCGGGTAGGCCGCATGAGGCCGGCGGTGACGTCGGTCCCAGATGGATGGTCGCCCAGGAGCCGACGAGGCTCTGGACAGAATCCGGCTTACAGGCGAACTCGCCTCGTGGAGGCCCCCTCGGGGGCCTCCACCGCGTCGCCGCCTCACACCGAACGTTCCCGCACCACCCGGGCGACGTCGAGGGATCGGAGGGTCCGCAGGCCGGGACGCTGGGAGATCACCCCTGCGACGAGGATTGAGAGGGCCGTCCACACGAAGGTGAGTGGACGGATATGGAGGGTGAAGGTGAACAGGTCCGAATCGAACGACGCCATGAAGGCCACGGCGACGAGATCGGCGACGACGAGACCGGGCACCGTCGCTGCGGCCATCACCACCAGGTTCTCGGCGGTGATCAGCTTGGCGAGGCGCCGCGCCGAGACCCCTTCCGCCCTCATCGTCGCCACCTCCACGGTCCGCTCGGCCAGGTTCACGGTCATCGTGTTGAAGACGAGGACGAGGGCGAGACCGGCCCCGAGGGCCAGCATCACCCCGACGAAGGCGTAGAACAAACCCATGTATTCGTCGGCAGCCGCCTCCAGGGCCCTCGTGGGAACCACCGCCGCCACGCCAGGAACCGATTCCAGCGCCCGACGTACGGCTTCGGGATCGGCACCGGGCTCGTACCGCACCATGGCCTGGCGGCCGACCGACGCCGCCCGTGGTGCCTCGGCCCGCAGGGTCGCCAGGTCCAGGTACGCCCGAGTCCCGAGGGGTTCGTCGACGAATCCGGCGATGGGCACGGCGACCACCTCTCCGGTCGAGCCGAACCGGACGGTCACCATCTCACCCTCCGCGACCCCCAACAGGTCTCGAAGATCGACACCCACCAACATCCCTCCTCCGAGCCCGAGTTCCTCGTCGGAGGGACCGAGGAACCGATGCATCACCGTCTCCCTTTCGAACCCCCACAGGACCGTCCCGTAGGTCTCGTCGCCGACGGCGAGGCTCACCGGCGCCTGCACGACCGGCTCGACGGCGGCAACGCCCTCGACGTCGCCCAGCCGACCAACATCCATTCCGGGGTCGAGAAAGGCCACCTGGGCGTCGGCCTGGACGATCTGGCGGAACTGCCGCTCGAGCAACACCTGCACGGTGTCGAGCATCCCCCAGGACACGAGGATCAGGGTGAGACCCGACGTCACCCCGAGGGCCGTGGCGACGGTGCGACGCGGATTTCGGACCGCGTTGCGGATCACGAGCCGTGTACCTGCCGAGAGTCCCCTCGGCCAGAGACGTTCGAGCAACGTCATCCGGCCCCTCCCCGTCGGCGCGGGGCCCCGCATCGCTTCGGCCGGCTGGAGTGACATCGCCCGACGCGCGGGAGCCCAGGCGGCCAGTGCACCGCCGACCAGTCCGAACGCGATCCCGATCACGGGCGTCGACGGTGTCACCCGCACCACCGTGATCGGCACGTCGATCGCCCCGGTGTAGGCCCGGGCGATCAACAGCGCCAGCCCGGCACCGGCGGCGGCTCCTGGGACGGCGCCGACGATGCCGGTACCGACACCGAAGGCGAGGTAGTGCCCGAACACCCGACGGCGGCTCATCCCCTCGGCCCGGAGGGTCCCGATGATCGCACGCTGGGCGACCACCAGCCGGGTGAGCAGCACCCACATCCCCAGGCCCGCCGCCCCGAGAAACAGCACCGGGAACATGAAGGACATCTCCCCGAACGCTTGGACGTCCTCCTGGAGGGCGGCGTTGGAGGGTTGCTGCGCCCTCGTGGAGACGTCGCCGCCTCCGCGGTCGCGCACCAGTGCCTCGAGCCGGGGAAGCTCGACCTCCGGATCGACCGTCGGGTCGAGGCGTGCGACGACCTCCCTCACCGCCGCGGGCCCGGCCGCGGCCACCGCCCGGTCGGGGGCGTAGAGGACACCGAACTGGTCGGGAAGGGCGAGGATCTCCTGTCGGCTACGGGCCGGCCAGAGATACTCGGCGGACGCTCCCACACCGGTGATGGTCACCGACTGCCAGCCGGCGGGGGTGGCCACGTCGATGGTGTCGCCGACCTCGAGGCCGAAGGCCCCCACGAGATGCTGGTCCGCCACCACCTGGTCGGCGGCCGTCGGATCGAACATGTCGCCCTCGAGCAGCATGACCCGGTTGACGGTGGCGCCGGAGGGCACGCCCACCACCCTGCCGAGGAGCCGACGGTCACCGATCCTGAAGGGGACGTCGATGGTGTGTCGGACCTCGGCGACGGCGACCGCCGGGTCGGCCGCGAGGGCGCCTTCGAGTCCCTCGGGTGCGGCCGTCACCCAGAGGTCGGCGAACCCGACACGTTGGAACATCGCGTCGTACGACGCCCCGAGGCTCTGATAGGCGTCATAGGTGGCCCCGAAGAGCATCACCCCGAGGAAGACCGTCACCACGATGCCCAGCACCTGGGTTCGACTCCGCCGGAGGTCCCGACGGAGCTTGACCTGGAGCACGCCCATGACGACCTCACCACTCCAGTCGGTCGGCGCCGACGGGAGCCGGATTCGACACGTCGGAGACGATCCGACCGTCCCGAAGGCGGATGACCCGATCCGCCATCTCGGCGATGGCGGTGTTGTGGGTGACCAACAGCACGGTCATGGCGCGCTCCCGGTTCAGTCGACGCAGCACCCCGAGGACGACACGCCCCGTCGCCAGGTCGAGGGATCCCGTGGGCTCGTCGGCGAGGAGGACCCGGGGGCGTTTCGCCACGGCCCTGGCGATCGCCACTCGCTGCTGCTCACCGCCCGAGAGCGCCGCGGGGAAACGGTCGGCACGGTCGCCGATGCCGACCGCCTCCAGCGCCTCTCGGGCCGGGCCTTCACCGTCGCGACCGGTCATCTCGGCGATGAGCTGCACGTTCTCCAATGCGGTGAGGGTGGGGATGAGGTTGAAGAACTGGAAGACGAAGCCGACGTGCTCGCGGCGGAACCGGGTGCGCTCCTCGCCGTCGAGCCCGTCGAGGCGGACACCGTCCACCGTGATGCTCCCCTCCGTGGGGACGTCGATCGCGCCGACCAGGTTGAGCAGCGTCGTCTTCCCGGATCCGGAGGGACCCGACAGGACGACGAACGTGCCGGATTCGATCTCGAGGTCGATCCCGGCGAGCGCCGACACCGCCACATCACCCGTCCCGTAGGTCTTTCCCAGCCTCACCGCCGTCACGACCGGGTCGGCCATCACGCATCCCTCCCCAGCAGTCGGATGGTCGTCTCGAGGAGGGGACCGAAGTCCGCCTCCGGATCGACGTAGCGGTGCAGGGCGGCGCCGTCGAGGAGGGCCGCCACGAGCTGCGCCATGCCCTCGGGGTCGGTCCCCGGAGGGAGCGCACCGGCGGCGACGTCCCGGCGGACCCGTTCCATCACGGCCTCCCGGTACCCGGCGAGGGCCTCCGACACCAGCCGTGCCACGTCGGGCCGTCTCCCCGCCTGCACCATGATCTCGACGAGGATTCGGCCTTCGACGCCGGTCACGTCCATCTGGCAGAAGAGACGGAGGGACTCGGCCACCGCGTCGACGAGCCGGGAGCCGGCGAGGATCGCCATCGCGGGCCCGGCCACCGCCGTCATCATGGCCCGTCCTGCCGCCTCCAGCAGCAGCGCCTCCATCGAGTCGAAGTGGTAGTGGACGACGCCCGGATTGACACCCGCCCGCGCCGCCACCGACCGGGTGCGAGCTGCGTCCCATCCCACCGCGGCGATCTCCTCGGCGGCCGCCGTGATGAGCCGCTCCCGGGTCGCGGTCTGGGCATCTGCCCTGGGCATATGACCAAGGCCCTACCGCTGCTCCTTCCCGCCGCCAAACCCGTATCGTGGACCCATGTGCGGCAGGTTCATCCAGACCGGCGACCCGGCCGACTACGCAGCCTTCCTCCAGGCTCGTTCCGTCGTTCGAGAGCGGCTGAAACCTTCGTGGAACGTCGCCCCGACCCACCCCGTCTACACCGTCGCCACCCATGAGGGAGAGCGTCTCCTCGGGACGATGAACTGGGGATTCGTCCCACCCTGGTCGCCCGACGGGCGACCCCGAGCGATCAACGCCCGCGTCGAGACCGCCGCCACCAAGCCCACCTTCCGCGACTCGTTCCGGTCGAGGCGCTGCCTCGTCCCCGCCGACGGCTTCTACGAGTGGGAACGTCGGGAGGGGCGGAGGGTCCCCTACTGGGTCCGCCGGGCAGACGGATATCCCCTCGCGATGGCCGGACTCTGGACGTCGTGGCGAGATCCCCAGACGGGAGACCGACGACGCACCTGTGTCATCCTCACCCGAGACGCCGAAGGCCCCGTGGCACGGGTCCACGACCGGATGCCGGTGATCCTCCGACCCGACGCGTGGGAGGCGTGGCTCGACCCGGACCTGAAGGACGCAGATGCCGTCTCGGACGTGGCGAAGCTCATCATCCCACCCGACCTCCTCATCCCCACCGAGGTCGTCCCCCTGGTGAACTCCGTACGCAACAACGGTCCCGAACTGCTGGCCACACCCACGTCCTGAGCCGCAGCCCACCACCCCCGGTACCCTGGGCCTCGATGGCCCGCCTCCTCCTCGTCCGACACGCCCCGACCCCCGAGACCGGAGTCCGGCTCACCGGGCGACTCCCGGACGTCCACCTCTCCGCGGCGGGACGCGAAGCCGCCGACCGCGTGGCACGCAGCGTGGCGGCCATGCGACCCACCGCGATCTACGCCTCGCCGATCGAACGAACCTGGGAGACGGCCCTCGCCATCGGCTCCGCCACCGGACTCGAGCCCCTCCCCCATCCCGGCATCGTCGAGATCGACTTCGGCCGCTGGCAGGGCCGGACCCTGCGCGACCTGGCGCGACTCAAGGGCTGGGAGCGGGCACGGCGGCAACCCTCCCGCTTCCGGTTCCCGGACGGCGAGTCCTTCGTCGAGGCGAGGGCGCGGGCGGTCGCCGCCTGTGAGGGACTCGCCTCCGACCATCGCCGCACGACGGTGGTCGCCGTCAGCCACGCCGACGTGATCAAGCTGATCCTCTCCCACTACCTGGGTCAGCCCCTCGACCTGTTCCAACGAATCGCCATCGCCCCGGCGTCCATCAGCATCATCGACCTCCCCCCGGACGGACCGCCGCTGGTGGTGGGCATGAACATGAGGGAGCCATGGACCTAGCCGACCTCGGACCGGCCGAACGGTTCGCCGCCGGCGCCCTCGGCGAGCCGGGACACCGCCGCTTCTACCTGGAGGTCGTGGCGGGCGGGATCCGTCACTCGTTCCCCGCCGAGAAGGAGCAGGTCGCCGCCCTCAGCAGCCAAGGGCTCCGGATCCTCGCCGCCCGCGACGTCTCCGTCGACCAGGACGCGGTCCGCCACATCCTCGCCGCCGGTCTCGACGTCTCCGAACCCGAACACGAGATCTTCCCGATCGGTACGATCTCGTTGGGCCTCACCGGCGACGGCATGGTCGTGCTGACCCTCACCGACCCCGACCGCACCGAAGGGGTCACCTTCGTGGTTGCCCCCGAACAGTTCGCCGCCATGGCGCTCCGAGCCTTGGAGGTGGTGGCGGCGGGTCGGCCGGTGTGCCAATGGTGCCGACTTCCGATGAACGACCCCGACCACCACGACTGCCCGGCGTGGAACTGACCGAACCGGTGGAGCTGGTGGAGATCCTCGGGCGCCTCCCCGACGCCTCCAACACCACCGTCCTGGCCCTCGACGCCGACGGCGTCCCGTGGGTCTACAAGCCGGCCGTTGGTGAGCAGCCCCTCTGGGACTTCCCCTGGCAGACCCTGGCGACCCGGGAGATGCTCACCTATCGGGTCTCGGTGGCCCTGGGCTTCGAGGTCGTCCCCGAGACCCACCCCGCCTGCGGGCCCCTCGGCGACGGTTCGGCGCAACGCTTCCTCGACGAGGACCCCGACTTCGATCCGCGTCCCCTGCTACGCCCGGTGCCCGCTCCTGTGCTCTGGCCGGTGGCGGTGCTCGACCTCGTCACCAATCAGGCCGACCGGAAGCTCGGCCATCTCCTCCGGGAGCGCGGAACCGGACGGCTCTACGCGATCGACAACGGTCTCACCTTCCACCCCCAGGACAAGCTCCGCACCGTGCTGTGGGGCTTCGCCGGAGCCCGCCTCCCCGGGCCGATGTCGATGGCGCTCCGACGCCTCTCGCGGGCGCTGGAAGCCGGGTTGGCAGAGGAGATCGCCCGGCTCCTCGGTGAACCCGAGGCGAACGCCGTCGTGGCGAGGGTCGAGCGCCTCCTGAACCACCCGGTCCATCCCCATCCCCCCGCCGATCGACCGCCCGTCCCGTGGCCGCCGTGGTGAGTCAGCGCCGACGCACGTAGTCACCGACGATCACCGCGCCGAGCTCGGCGTCGGGCACCGTGAAGACCCGTCCACGCACCAGCCGCGCCAACCGGTCGACGAAGGCCACCAGACCGGGCGACTGCTCCAGCATGAACACGTTCACCGTCACGCCCGCCCGGGCGAGCCTCAACGCCTCCCGGAGGGTCTTCTCGATCGTCTCGGGCACCGGCGGCCAGTTGAAGAACACGTACTCCCCCTCGAGGTGGGCGGTCGGCTCGCCGTCGGTGACCAACAGCACCTGCTTGTCGGCCTCGGGGAACTTGGCGAGGAGCCGCCCGGCGAGGTTGAAGGCGTGCTCCATGTTGGTTCCGTAGACGGGCTCCCAGTCCACCTCCGCCAGGTCGGCGGTCGTCATCTCCCGCGCGTAGTCGGAGAACCCGACGATGGAGAGGCGGTCCTCGGGATAGGCGGTGGCGATCAGGGTGTGGAGCGCCAACGCCATCCGCTTCGCCGGCAGCCAGTGACCTCGGAGCGGCATCGATCGGCTCATGTCCAACAGGAGGACGGTCGCCACCATGGTGCGGCGCTCCGCCTCCGCCACCTCGAAGTCATCCGGTACCAGGCGGAGCGGCCCCTCCGACGGCCCGGACCGGACGACGGCGTTGTGCAGGGTCCGCCGGAGATCCAATCGGAACGGATCTCCGAACCGCCAGGGCCGTGACGCCCCCGTGAGCTCCTCGCTCCCTCCCGAGGAGGCCACCTCATGGGAGCCGGGGCGATCCGCGACGAGCTGGTCGAACACCTTCGCCAGGGCGCGTTCTCCCAGTTTCCGCACCCCCCGCGGCGTGAGATGGAGTCGCCCCCCGGACCGGACGACGACCCCCGCCTCCTCCAGCATCCGCTCGATGCGACGGAGCCGATCCAGGTCACGGGCCGCCTCTTCGCCGAGGGCAGCCCGCAGGGCGTCGACGTCGACGTCGGCGAGACTCGCCCCCGGATAGTCCTGACCCAGGGCACGTTCCAGCTCTTCCAGACCCGAGAGCTCTTCCAGCGCCTCCAGGCTCTCACGCAGGCCGAGCGGCTCGCCACCCATCGCCATGGCCTGGTCCCAGAGCGGAGTCCCCGCCACGGCCCGCAGGTTGGCCCCGAGCCGGTCGACCTCGAAGGCGAGGTCCAGGTCGCCGAGGAGCTGCTCGGTGAGGGACGCCAGTTCGGCCCGCTGCTCCGGACCGAGGGAAGCCAGGAGCCGGCCGAAGGCGGCCGCCCGCCGCGCCAGCGTCGCCACCAGCTCATCGAAGGTCCGAGGACGCTCGGGGAAGAACCGTCCGTGCCGCGCCATGAAGGCGTCGAACTCGGCCTGGCTGGGACCGGTGCCCGCGGCGTGACGCTCGAGCAGGGCGTTGAGCTCGGAGAGCATGTCCTTGAGTGCGGCGATCTCTTCGGGTCCCAGGTCGGAGAGCCCCTCTCCGAGGCGCCGAAAGGCGGCGTCGAGCAGTTCGCGACGCAGGTCGTCGAGGAGACGCTCGAAGGACTCCCGGGCTCGCGCCGACCACCAACGATGCTCCCTCAGCTCCCTGATCTGGTCGGCGACGTTGTCGGGAAGGGCGTCCAAGGCCAGCTCGGCGAACCTGGCCTCCTCCGACGGGTCGGCGGCGATCGCCTCCCGTTCCAGGGCGACGATCTCCGTCAGGCGCCTGCGGACGTCACCGAGGGGATCGGGATGACCCGCGCGTGCGGCCCGTGCCTCCCGCATCCGCCTGATCCGCTCGGCGAGATGGTCGAGTCCGCGGAAGCGGCCGGGGAGACCTTCCCGTAGCATCCTCCGCACCGACTCCTGGATCCCCCGACCGTCGAGCAGGTCTTCGGTGAGCCGCGCCACGAGTTCGTCGGTGGGGAGTTCGGTCCCGAGGGGATCCTGGGTCCCGTCCCAGCGAAGATACCGAAACCGAGTCACTCAGCCCCCGTAGCGAATCGTCCCCTCGGTCACGTCCTTGTTGAGCCTCCGGGTGAGATGCAGGCCTTCGAGAGCGAACTCGAGCGCGGCGGCCGCATCGGCGGGTGACTCCCCCCGGAGCCCAAGCCACGCCAACAGCGGCGTCAGGTCGACGTCACCGGCCCGGACGTCGACGGAGGCGACCAGATCGCCGGTCTCCACCACCCCACCGGCCTCGAAGAACCCGAGCAGCGGGCCGAAGTCGAATCCCGCCAGACGCTCGCGGAACACCTCGACGACGGCGAGGGAGAGGAGACGGTGCAGGATCTCGGCCTCCCGACCCTCTTCGAAACCCTCGAACTCGACCCGGCCGAGCGACGACTGGAGCAGTGAGGCGAGATCCGAGACCCGGGGCACGGCCTCCCCCTCTCCCGAACGCACGGCCCGCCGTACCGCCGAGGCGACGAGCACCTCCAGGTTGGCGATCGAGAGCCGAACCGAGACACCGGAACGCTGGTTGACGTGTCCCGACGACCTGACCTGGTGGGTGAATTCGGCGACGATCTCTTCGAGGAACGGCGGCACGACGACGGGGATGGAGCCCGGTGACGGCGACGCCTCCTGACGCATGATCGCGATCTCCTCGTCGCGGGTCGTCGGGTAGTGGGTCCGGATCTCGGAGCCGAAACGGTCCTTGAGCGGGGTGATGATCCGCCCCCGGTTGGTGTAGTCCTCGGGGTTGGCGGTGGCGACCAGCATCAGGTCGAGGGGCAGCCGAACGGTGAAGCCCCGGATCTGGATGTCCCGCTCCTCCAGCACGTTGAGGAGCGACACCTGGATCCGAGGTGGCAGATCCGGCAGCTCGTTGATGGAGAAGATGCCCCGGTGGGTGCGGGGGACGAGGCCGTAGTGGATGACGAGCTCGTCCGACAGATACCGACCTTCCGCCACCCGGATCGGGTCGACGTCCCCGATGAGGTCGGCGACGGCGGTGTCCGGGGTCGCCAGCTTCTCGGCGAACCGATCGTCGCGGCCGATCCACCGGATGGGCACCGCGTCGCCTTCCTCGGCCAGCCGCCGTCGACAGTGGGCGCAGACGGGTCGGGAGGGTGAATCGTTGATCTCACATCCGTCGATCGCCGGGATCTCCGGGTCGAGGAGCTCCACCAGACGGCGGATGAGTCGGGTCTTCGCCTGACCTCGCTCCCCGAGGATGATCATGTCGTGGCCGGCGAGGATGGCCCGTTCGAGGGCGGGGAGGACGGTGTCGTCGTACCCGATGATTCCCGGGAAGAGGTCGTCTCCTGCCTCCATCCGGGCGATCAGGTTCTCCCGCATCTCGACCTTCACCGGGCGGTCCACCCACCCGACCTCGCGGAGCTCGGCGACGGTTCGTGGTCGTGACACCATGGTTGCACCCTACGCGCCCTCGCCGACAAGGGCGGGAATCGGCCCCGACACCGGTAGCCTGATGGGTCGACCGTGCGCCCATCCGTCCTCGTCTCCGCCCTCGCCCTCGTCGCCGGTGCCTGCCTCCCGACCGGCGAGGCCCAGATGCCCCTCGGCGTGGCCGCACCCGGTTCTTCGACGACGACCGCCCCGCGTCCGACCACATCTCCGCCTCGCCCCGCGCCCACGTGTCGTCCACGTCCGGTCACCGGGGAAGGTGTCGACGTCCTCCCGGTCGGCGATCCCATCCGTCGCGCCGTGGCGGTCTCCGAACGGGTCTTCTCCTGCGCCGATCGGGTCGTGGTCGCCCCTGCCGACGACCTGGCGGCGATGACCACGGCGGCGTCGGTGGCCGCCGAGATCGCCGCCCCGCTCCTGCTCACCGGACCCGGAGCAGGTGCGCTCGTCGCCGGGGAGATCGAACGGCTGGGAGCGTCGAGCCTCGTGACCGTCGGCGACCCCCAACCCCTTCCGGCCGGTCCGGCCCGGGAGCGGCGGCCGCGCCGCTCGGCGGGGGTGGCCGACACCCTCGCCCTGCTCGCCGGGTCCGAGTCCGGGGTGCCCGCCCATCGCCTCGTCGACGTCCTCCAGGCCCGGCCGCCGGCCGACGGGCCCACCTTCGTCGCTCCGCGCACCGACCCCGCCGGGGCCCTGCCCGCCGCCGTGGCGGCGTCGGTGACGGGGGGGCGGCTCCTCCTCGCCGACGCTTCCGACCTGTGGGCGGACGACGACTTCGGCGAGGCCCTCCGAGCAGGTGACCCGTCGCTGGTGCTGCTGGTCGGCCTGTTCGACGGCGACGCCGTCTCCCAGGCCGAGACCATCCTCTCCTCCGAGCCGCTTCCCGGCGGCGGCTGGCGCCTCCTCCCCGGCCGTCGGCTCGTCGCCCTCTATGGGAGCCCGCTGACTCCCAGCCTGGGCGTGCTGGGCGAGCAGGGTCCCGAGGAGTCGGTGGCACGCCTCCGACCCCTGGTGGAGGCGTACGGCGCCGACGGGACCCCGACGATCCCCGCCTTCGACCTCATCGCCACCGTCGCCGACGCCAGGCCCGGGCGAGACGGCGACTACTCCGCCGAGACCCCGATCGACGTGGTGCGACCCTGGGTCGAGGTCGCCGGCGAGGCCGGGGTGTACGTGATCCTGGATCTTCAGCCCGGACGCACCGACTTCCTCACCCAGGCGCGTCGTTACGAGGAGCTCCTCCGTCTCCCCCACGTGGGGTTGGCCCTCGACCCGGAGTGGCGACTCGGGCCGAACCAGGTGCATCTCCGTCAGATCGGATCGGTGGACGCATCCGAGGTGAACGAGGTCGCCCGCTGGTTGGCGAACCTGGTCCGTGAGGAACGCCTCCCCCAGAAGCTCCTGCTCATCCACCAGTTCAAACCCTCGATGATCACCAACCGGGAAGCGATCGTCACGCCACCGGAGCTGGCGGTGGTGATCCAGATGGACGGCCAAGGACCCCTCGCCACCAAGTACTCGTCGTACCGTGTCATCACCGGGAACCGTCCCCACCCCCGCTGGTGGTGGGGATGGAAGAACTTCTACGACGAGGATGCGCCGATGGCGACGCCCGAGCAGGTGCTCGATCTCGAACCGGTCCCCGTGTTCGTCAGCTTCCAGTGAGCTCGACGCGGGTCGCCCAGCGGACCATGGAGTTCTTCCAACGGTTCGAAGAGATCGTCAGGCGGATCGTGGAGCTCTTCAGCGGCTTCGGATGGCCGCCGCCTCGGTCGCGAAGCGTCGTGCGGCCCATCGGGACCCGGCGAGTCCGCGGCACGCCACCGCGACGGACGGATGCCGTGGCGCTCTAGCATCGCGCCCCCGGGAGATGGAGTGCCGTGACCCGATTCGCGTATTTCTGCGGACACGAACAGTGGCAGCCGGAGGTGCTCGTCCGCCACGCCCGACTCGCCGAGGAGGCCGGATTCGACATGCTGGTCGTCTCCGAGCATTTCCACCCGTGGGTGGACGACCGCTCTGCGGCCGGGTTCGCCTTCTCCACCCTGGGGGCGATGGCCGTCGTCACCGAACGGGTCGAGTTCAGCACCGGGGTGACGACGCCGCTGTTCCGGTACCACCCGGCGCTCGTCGCCCAGGCGGCCGCGACGCTGGATCGGCTCACCGGCGGCCGCTTCCAGCTCGGGGTGGGGACCGGTGAGAACATCAACGAAGGTCCCCTCGGCCACGAGTTCCCCGCCTACGCGGAGCGGGCGGCGCGCATGCGGGAAGCCCTCCAGATCATGCGTCGCCTCCTCGACGGTGAGAAACTCACCTTCGAAGGTCGGTACTACCGGACCGATCGGGCCAAGCTGTACTCACCCCCGATCGGGCGCGTCCCGATCCGCCTGGCCGCCGGTGGACCCAAGTCGGCGGCGCTGGCCGTGGAGCTGGCCGACGGTCTGGTGACGTCGGTGAAGGACCCCGCCGAGACCATGGAACGGGTCCTCGACCCGGCTCGAGCCGTCGCCGCCGAGATGGGCCGCCCGCCCCCCGAGGTGCTGGCCACCCGGTGGGCGGTGTTCGCACACGACCTGGACGAGGCCTGGGAGGCGATGTACTCGTGGCGGGGGCTCCGGGCGCCGGGACGACTCCACGCGGTCGACCCCGAAGAGCTGCGGCGCCGAGCGGACGAGATGCCGCGTGAGGAGGTGTTGGGGCGCTACCCGCGGGTGTCGACGGTCGACGACCTGGTGGAGACCTACCGGCCGCTGGTCACCGAACTGGGTGCGGACATCGTGACCTTCCAGGTCGCGGCCGTCGACCAGGAGGCCCTGATCGGGCTGATCGGCACCGAGGTCCTCCCCCGGCTCCGTCGGCTCAGCGGGTGATCGCCTCGACGGCGATCACCGCCGCCTGGAGCAGCTCCGGGCTGACCCCGTCGAGGGAGGCCACCGCCCGGAAGGACGGCTCCGCCTCCCGCAGGGCCTCCAGCACGGTGGAGGCGTCCCTTCCCGCCGTGGACAAGACCTTGTCGGCCTCCTGGGCCAACCGAGGCACCAGCGCCTCGGCGAACGAGGCCACCACGTCCACCGCCCACCCCCCGTCCTCTTCGATCGTGACGATCCGCCGGAACGACGCGTCGTTCGCCTGATACACGCTCACCTCCGCGAAGGATCGACCACCCGCGCCGAACCGGCGGACCTCGCCGATCCGCAGAGCGCCGGGGCCCGCCCCGAGGGTGTCGGAGACGCCGGAGGTGAAGCCGGCCCAGAAGTTGGTCCCGACCTCCAACCCACCGGAGGCGTAGACGTCCGCCACGTCGCCGAGTTCGGCTCCCTCCGCCAGCGCCACCAGGCTCCACTGTCCCGCCGGAACGAGGCCGGCGGCGGTGTCGAAACGCCCTTCGTCGAGGGCGGCGAGCAACCGCCGAACCGCCTCCTCCGGGGTTGCTGAGACCTCCAGGGTCGCGGTCACCTCGGCCCGTGGCGAGGCCTCGGTCACCGGACCATCGCAGGCGGCGAGGGCCAACGCCACGGCGACCAGCATCGTCGCCCACCCAAGGGCCCGCCTCACGCCGCCAGCCTCCCCTCCGTCCACAGGGCGCGTCGGCGGGCCGGATCGGCGAGGCCTGCCCGGCGGGAGAGACCGATCAGGTAGGTCCATCCGGCCAGCTCGGCCACCCAGCGCCAAGGATCGGAGAACGCCCGGTCCCACAACCCCGCCCAGTAGGGCTTGGGCCCGACCGGGAAGTCGCCGGCGAACGGCCACAGGAAGATCGAGGTCGAGGTCCACATCCCGTCGGCGAGGAGGTGGAAGAACATCCCGACGGCGATGACGATGAGACGTCGGCGACGGGCACCGTGCCGGAACAGCACCAGCGCCGCCACCACCACCAGACTCGGGGCGAGGAGGGTGTGCGACCAGAGCTCGCCGCTCGAGTACCGGTCGGCGAACACCACCGTTCCGAGGGGGAGGTCGACCACGTCGGGGAGCAGCGCCCCGGCCGCCAGGTAGCGGACGTCGACGCCCGGGTCGCGGAAGATCCAGCGGAACCCGAAGACGGCGACGGCGACGTGATAACCGATCATGCGTCGAGGGCGGCGTTGGCGAGCGCGTCGGCGACCTCGTTCTCGGCTCGGGGGACGTGCTCCAGCCGCACCTCGGGGAACCGGTCGATCAGCTCGCGGACCTGCCGGTAGAGGGGCTTGAGGTTCGGCGACTTGACCCGATAGGCACCTTCGAGCTGGCGGATGAGGAGCTGGGAGTCGGCTCGCAACACCAGCACGTCCGGGTGAAACCTCGTCGCCGCCTCCAGGCCTTCGATCACGGCCCGGTACTCGGCGACGTTGTTCGTGGTGATCCCGATGTCCCGGCTCACCTCGGCGACCCGATGGAGCCCCTCGTCGGTCACCCGGTACAACGCAGCCCCGATCGCCGCCCGCCCCGGATTCCCCCGGGACGCACCGTCGGTGTAGAGAACGTAGGTGCCCGCCATCAGAGGACGAGGATCCGCCGGCAGTGGACACACCGGGGCGGGTCGGAGCGGGCTGCCTCCGCCTGCTCGGAAGGTGAGAGGGTGAGATGACAGCCGCCACACACCCCATGCTCCAGACGGCCGATCGCCACGCCCTCCTTGTGACGCCGGAGCTCCTCGTACAGCTCGAGGAGGTCGTCGGGGATGGGGGTGATCATCTCGGCCTTGCGGGTCTCGAGGCGCGCCAGCTTGGCGTCGATCTCCTTCCAGGCCGCGGCGATCTCCTCCTCGAGCCGCCGTTCCCGGGCGGCGATCTCCTCGAGCCGCTCCTCGGCCTCGGCCACCGCCGCCGCCAGCTCGTCCCGCTGATCCAACAACCCGAGGATCTTCTCCTCCAGCGCCTCCCGCTGGCCTCGCAGCGACTGGACCTCGAGGCGCATGTGCTCGGTCTCCCGGCTCGACATGCCACCGGCGAAGAGCCTCGTCTCGGTCTGGTCCAGTTTCGCCTCGAGGATGTCCAGCTCCCCCTGACCCTTGTCGAGCTCGAGGTCGAGGACGCGCAGCTCGTCGCGGAGTCGCCGGGCCTCCCGGGCCGCCTCCTCCCGCTCCTCATGGGCTCGCCGGTAGTCCTCCAGTGCGGGAAGCGACTGGCGGGCGTGCAGGAGACGGTCGATTTCGATGTCGACCTCTTGGAGGTCGAGGAGGTCGGACAGCATCATGCGGCTCGCAGAGTACCGGCTGGCGACGGCTTCACCGCCACGGAGTGGGGTCGATGGCGGTGAGATCCACGATCTCGGCTCCGTCGCCCGCCTGCTCGACCGCCCGGACGAGGGCGCCCATTCCGGGACGCTCGCTGGGGGCATGCCCCGGATCGATGACCGCCAGCCCCCGATCCGCCGCCTCCACCAGACGGTGATGGGAGACGTCACCGGTGACGAGGACGTCGGCGGCGACCCGCGCCGCCGCCCCGATGAGAGAGGATCCGGACCCGGGGACGACCGCCACCCTCGTCACCGAGCCTCCTGCCGCAGGAGCCGCTCGAAGCCCGTCGCCGCCGAGACGGTCCGCGACCCGCTCGACCAGGTCGCCGAAGGGCATCGGCGCCTCCAGGTCGCCCACCCGACCCACGAAGCCGGCGTTGGCGGTCACCGGATACAGGTCGTAGGCGGGTCGTTCGTAGGGATGGGCGGCCACCAGCGCCGCCGCCACCGCGTCGCGGCGTGACGCAGGGGCCACCATCTCGATGCGGACCTCCGGCTCACGGGCGGGGACACCGACCGTACCCACGACGGGGCGCGCCCCGGTTCCCGCCAGGAACGCGCCGGTCCCCTCACTACGGAAACTGCAGGCCGTGTAGGTGCCGATCACCCCCGCCCCCGCCGCGGCCATCGCCGCCGCCACCCGCTCCACCGCCTCCGAAGGGACGAACGTCACCACCTTCACCTGGTCGACGGGACTCACCAGCCCGAAGGGCTCGCCCTCCCCCAGACCCACGGCCACCGCCAACGCGTCGGCGGTGCCCCCGGGGGCGACGTCGAAGGACGTGTGGGCGACGGCGAGGGAGACCCCGGTGCGCACCAGCCTCCATGCTCGACCTTCCGGGGACGGGCCCGCGACCAGACGGGTGGTGGCCCGAAACAGCAAAGGGTGGTAGGTGATCAACAGGTCGACGGGCCGCTCCTCGACGGCCGCCACCACCTCCTCGGTCACCTCGTGACAGACCCCGATCCGGCGCACCTTCGCCCCGGGATCGCCGAGCTGGAGTCCGGTGACGTCCCAGGCCGCGGCGTCGCTCCACGGTGCCGCCGTT
>JALSJV010000183.1 GCA_026989215.1 Acidimicrobiia bacterium
CCCCTCGGCGAACACGGCCGACACGAATGCGGCGCCGAAGAGGATGAACCCCGCACATCCGACGGCCCCGACGACCCAGGTGGGCTCTCTCACCCCGTCAGGATGCCACGGATCCGACGAGCGTGGCGACCGACCGACCCCCTTCAGAACAGCCCGACGACGTCGCCGTCTCGGTCGAGGTCGATCCGCTCCGCCGCCGGATGGGCCGACAGACCCGGCATGGTGCGGATGTCCCCCGCCAGGGCGTAGGCGAACCCGGCCCCCACCGACGGGCGCACCTCCCGGATCGGCAACGTCCACCCCGTCGGAGCCCCCTTCAGGTTCGGATCCGAGGAGATCGACAGGTGGGTCTTGGCGATGCACACCGCCATCCGCCCCCATCCGGCGTTCTCGAGTCGCTGCAGGTCCCGCTCGGCGGCGTGGTCGAAGCTCACCTTCCCCGCCCCGTACACCTTGGTGGCGATCCGCTCGATCTTGCCTCGGAGGGACATCTCGTCGGGGTAGAGCATTCGGAACACGGCAGGCTCTTCCGCCGCCTCCATCACCGCCCGCGCCAGATCCGTCGCCCCTGCACCGCCGTCGGCATGGTGGGTGCTCACCGCCGCCCGGACCCCCTCGTCGGCGGCGACGTCGAGGATCGCCTGCCGTTCGGAGGGATGGTCGGTGGGGAAGGCGTTGACGGCCACCACCGGAGTGACCCCGTGCATCCGCACGATCTCCAGATGCTTGCGGAGGTTGGCGGCACCGGCGAGCACGTCGTCGGGGTTCTCCTCCAGCATCTCCGGAGGGAGGGGCCGCCCCGGTGTCACCCGGTACTTCCCGGAGTGCACCTTCAACGCCCGGACCGTCGCCACCACCACCGCCGCGTCCGGTGCCAGCCCCGACGCCCGACATTTGATGTTGAAGAACCGCTCCGCCCCCATGTCGGCTCCGAACCCGGCCTCGGTGATCAGGTAGTCGCCGGTACGGATCCCGATGAGGTCGGCGACGATGGAGGAGTTCCCGTGGGCGATGTTCCCGAAGGGGCCGGTGTGGACGAGGGCGGGGGTGTGCTCGAGGGTCTGGAGCAGGTTCGGTTGGAGGGCGTCGCGGAGCAGCACCGACATCGCCCCGGTCCCCTTCACGTCTTCGGCGGTGACCGGGCTGCCGTCCCGGCGCCATCCCACCACCATGCGCCCGAGACGGGCCCGCAGGTCGGCGAGGGAGTCCGCCAGGGCGAGCACCGCCATCACCTCGGAGGCGGCGGTGATGTCGAACCCCGACTCCCGGGGGATGCCGTCGGCGGGGCCTCCCAGGCCGATCACCATGTGGCGCAGCGCCCGGTCGTTGACGTCGAGGACCCGCCGCCACGTCACCCGGTTCTGGTCGAGGCCGACGTCGGTCCTCCGGAACAGGTGATTGTCCACCAGGGCCGCCAGGAGGTTGTGGGCGGCGGTGACGGCATGCATGTCCCCGGTGAGATGCAGGTTGAGCTTCTCCATCGGGATGACCTGGGAGTAGCCGCCCCCGGCCGCGCCTCCCTTGATGCCGAAGGTCGGACCCATCGACGGTTGTCGGATGGCGATCGTGGCCGACTTGCCGAGATGCCGGAACGCCTGGCCGAGCCCGACGGTGGTGGTGGTCTTCCCCTCGCCCAGGGGAGTGGGGGTGACGGCGGTGACGAGGACGTATCTGGCCCGGGGACGGTCGGCGAGGGCGTCGATCACCTGGAGGGGGATCTTGGCGACGTCGCGCCCGTAGGGCTCCAGGACCTGCGGGTCGATCCCCGCCCCTTCGGCGATCTCCTCGATCCTGCGGGGGGTGACGGAGCGGGCGATGTCGAGATCGGAGGGGATGCTCATGGCCGCCGAGCCTAACCCCGGCGGACCCTCACCCGGCCAGGCCCCTCAGAACTGCCACTCCTCGGGCGGGTAGTCCTCGGACTTCTTCGCCTCCAGACGCGCCATGTAGGCGGCCGCTTCGCTGCGGCGGCTCATCCCCATCTTGGCGAGGAGGTTGGAGACGTAGTTCTTCACGGTCTTCTCGGCGAGGAACATCTCCTCGGCGATCTGGCGGTTGGTCTTCCCTTCGGCGATATGGCCGAGGATCGTCCGCTCCTGGGGGGAGAGGCGGGCCAGCAGCGGATCCTCGGGTTCGCCGCCTCGCAGGCGTTTGAAGAGCTTGTCGGTCATCTCCGGGTCGAGGAGGGACTCGCCCCGCCCGACCCGCCGGATGCTCTCCACCAGCTCGGCGCTGTTGATCCGCTTGAGGACGTACCCGCTGGCGCCGGCCATGATCGCCGCCATCAGCGCCTCCTCGTCGGCGAAGGAGGTGAGCATCAGCACCTTGACGTCGGGGAACCGACTGCGGATCTCCCGACACGCCTCGACGCCGCTGCCGTCGGGCAGCCGGACGTCGAGGACGACGACGTCGGGATCGTCGTAGCCGACCCTCCGAACCGCCTCGGCCACGGTCCCCGCCTCCCCCACCACCTCCATCTCCTCCTGGGAGTCCACGAGGGCGCGGAGACCCTGGCGAACCACTTCGTGGTCGTCGACGAGGAGTACACGCATCGATGCGATGTTAGAGCCTCCCCCGTGCACGGTACGCTTCCCCCATGGCCCCCATCCTCTCCGAACGGGTCGCTGCCCTCGTCAAGGCGGCGGCGGCGGTGGTGGGACGCCTCGATCTGCGGGCCGTCCTCGAGCACACCGTCGTCCTGGCCCGGGACCTCACCGGCGCCCAGTACGCGGCGCTGGGGGTGATCGGCGACCATGGGGCGCTGGTGGATTTCCTCTACGTGGGCGTCGACGACGACCGCGCCCGGGCGATCGGCACCCCGCCGGTCGGCAAAGGGGTCCTCGGCGCGCTCATGCATCGGGGGGAGACGGTGAGGGTCGACGACATTCACGCCCATCCCGAGTTCGCCGGCTATCCCCGACACCATCCGGAGATGTCGTCGTTCCTCGGGGTGCCCGTGCGGGCCGGGGACCACGTGTTCGGCAACCTGTATCTGGCCGACAAGCCGGGGGGCTTCACCGAGGAAGACCAGGTCCTCGTCGAGGCGCTCGCCGCGATCGCCGGCGGCGCGGTCTCCACCGCCCGCCTCCACCGCCAGCTCACCCGCCTGGCCCTGGTGGAGGACCGGGAGCGCATCGCCCGGGACCTCCACGACGCGGTCATCCAGGACCTGTTCGCCGTCGGGCTGGAGCTGCAGGGCCTCTCCCTCACGGTGGAGGACCCGACCGTCGCCGCCAAGCTCGCCGACGCCGTGGAACGTCTCGACGAGACGATCGGCTCCCTCCGGTCGTTCATCTTCGACCTCCGGACCTTGGCGAACGCGCTCTTGGACCCGTCCCGGACGATCAAGGACCTGGTGAACCGTCTGGTCCAGCCGGCCGACATGACGGCCGAGGTCTCCGTCGCCGACCTGGGGGAGGTCTCCCCCTCCCGATTCGACGACCTGGTGCAGATGATCCGCGAAGCCGTCTCCAACGCGGTTCGCCACGCCGACGCCGACCGGATCGAGGTGAGCGTCCGTCGGGACGGCGATCAGATCGTCGCCGAGGTCGTCGACCACGGCCGGGGTTTCGACCCCGCCACGGTGGAGCGGGGCATGGGTCTGGACAATCTCTGGGCTCGGGCGTCGGAGATCGGTGGCGAAGCCCGCGTGGATTCGTCGCCGGGTGCGGGGACGCGGGTCACGATTCGCGTCCCGGCCTGAGTCTCAGCCGGTGCGGAGCGCCTCGGCGAGCCGCTCCATCAGGTTGCGGACGGTGATCTCGGCGACCCGATGCAGCGCCGCCCGGTCGAGGATCTTGCCGATCGGCGCGAGCGGAGGTTGGTACCGCCCCTGGAACCGCACGTGGGTCGAGTTCGGCCCCATCGGTGAGAGGACCAGCTCCGCCTCCATCGTCGGGAACAGCCGGGTGGACCCCACCGCCTTCCACGTCATCGGGACGGTCACCGAGTTGGTCGCCCTGATCGGCTCACCGATCTCGAGCTCGACCCGCTTGCTGAGGGGACCGGGGGCGAGGCCCACCGCCAGCCCCGTCTCCTCTCCCCGGTGATATGCCGCCTCCGCCCACACACCGAGGTCGTCGTGGCGTGCCGCCACCCGCGACTCCACCTCCTCGAGGGGAAGGTCCACTTCGAAGAAGTACTGGACGAGCATCCTCAGAACCTCGGCGGCCGGATCGGCGATCCCGAACGCGTCCCCGTGATCGTATCCAGTTCGATGGCCACGACATGGGGAACGGCGGGCAGCGGCTGCAGTCCCCCCAGACCGAGGGGGTCCCCGAGGAGACGCCGGTACTTCGCCAACAGCAGCTCCACCGTCTCCGTGATCCCCTTCTCGGCGGTGATCTCGCGGGCCTCCCCCCACCCGACGGCGCTCATCCAATCCCCCGAGTCGGTCTCGACCCGGCACGCCTCCACACAGACCCGGGGGTTCGTCCTGAGCGCGTCCAGGCACCGGCCCGGACCCACACGGAACCGCACCTCGCGACCGACGACGACGAAGGAGACCGCCGTGACGTAGGGTTCGTCGTCGGAGATCACCCCGAGGTGGGCGACCGGCGCCGAGGCGAGAAACCGGATCGTCTCGTATTCCGATACCGGATGCATCGTCACCTCGCGCAGGGTCAACGCCGCACCTCGCTCATCGCATTCCGTGCCTCCGCCGCCCGGCGGAGGCGCTCCACCACATGCCGGAAGTACCCGGCGATGGATTCCTGAGCCATGCGGTGCAGCAACACGTGGTCCACCAGCTCGCCGAGGAACCCGGCGGGCGGGTCGTATCTCCCTTCCAGCGCCACCTCCACCCCGTCTCTGGTCGGGGTGACCTCCAGCTCGGCGTCGAGGAACGGGAAGGCCCGGTCGCCGCCGGCGGCGTGGACCTTGACCTCGACGGCGGCCACCCGGAGGGGACGGTCGATCACCTCCACCTCCCCGGCCTCGACCTCCACCGGCTCGGAGACGGCGAACCCGAAGACCTCGACCCCGAAACGCTCGGTGCCGTCGGCACCGGGACCCACCACCGCCGCCGGGTCGGAGGCGAGGGCGGCCGCCGCCGCCCGGAACGACACGGGGAGTTCGGCGGTGAGCTGAAACTTTCCCACGGGAGGTCACCTCTCAGATCCCAGCGCCCACAGCACGTCCTTGATGCTGACGATGCCGATCAGCTCCCCGTCGTCGACCACCGGCAGGTGCCGGTAGCCGGTCGCCATCAGCCACTCGGCGGCGTCGGTCACCTCGAGCTCCGGACCGACGCAGTCCGGCTCGGGCGTCATCCACTCGCCGACGGTCCCCGCGTCGAGGTCGGCGCCGTCGGCGACGGCACGGAGGACGTCACGCTCCGACAGGATGCCGACGAGCGCGCCGTGATCCACCACCCCCAACGACCCGATCCCCTCCGACATCATCACCGCGGCGGCTTCCCGCAGTGTGAGGTCGGGTCCACACACGGCGGCGCTTCCACTCACCAGATTCCGAATCTCCATCCCGTCGCTCCTCGTCTCGATGGATCAATGCTCGCGGGATCCCATCCTTCCGCATACTCGCGAACGTCCCTATCCATGGGACCTTCGGCCCCCTCAGAGTACGAAGGCCCACCCGAGGGTCCCCAAGGACGCCACCCCGAGGACCGCCCCGACCAGGACGGCGTGACGGCGGGTCCCGAGCACCGCCGCCAGGCCGGTCTTCACGAGGCCGTTGACGGTGACGGCGGCGAGGACGGCCCGCCCCGCCTCCCGCACCTCCACCCCGTCGTTGACGAGGTTCGCCGCGGTCAGGGTGATCGCGTCGACGTCGGTGATCCCCGAGACGGCGCCGAGCAGGACCAGGGAGCCGCTGGTGGCGTTCTCCACCAGGAACCGTCCGAGGAAGACGACGACGCCGTACAGCAGCCCGAACTGGAGGGCCACCGGCAGGGTCACCGGGTTCTGCAGCCGCAGGCCCGCGTCGTCGTCTCGGCTCCCCGCCCGACCACGGCGGTAGACGAGGTAGGCGGCACCTTCCACGACGACCAACAGCACCAGCATCGGAGCCGCCAGGCCAACTGCCAGGGGAGGCGACACGATCGCCGCCTCCACGAGCACCCGTCCGAACATGAGACCCGACGCCGCCAGGACCCCGGCGACGAGGACGTTCGTCAGCTCGTCGCGGCGATGGGTCATCCGGGAGAAGGACATCGCCACCGCCGTCGACGAGATGAGCCCGCCGAGGAGACCGGTGAGGCCCAGACCCCGCGACCCCAGCAGCCGGAGCGCCAGATACCCGGCGAAGCCGATCGCGGACACGAGGACCACCATCAGCCAGATCTCCCGCGGGTTGATCGCCTGGAGCGGACCGAAGCCCCGGTCGGGAGCCAGCGGCAGGATCACCGCGGTGACGACCCCGAACTGGAGGGCGGCGGCGATGTCCTCACGTTCGAACCGTCCGGCGACGCTGCGCAGGGTCTCCTTGGAGCGGAGCAGCACCGCGGTGCCGACCGCCAACGCCGCCGCCACCTCGTACGACTCCCGTCCGGCGAGGACACCGACGAAGAACGTGGCGAGGGCCGCCATCTCGGTCGTCGTACCCACGTCGCCCGTCTTGGCGGTGAGGGCGAGATAGGAGGCGACCGCGACGGCACCGAACACGACCAGCGCGGCGACGAAGGCCCCCTGACCCAGCCACTCCCCCATCGCCTCCGCCGCCACCCCCCACACGCCGACCAATGCGAAGGTGCGCGCCCCCGCGTACGCCTCCCCCACCCTGACGTGGAGTTGACGTTCCAGGCCGATGACGAACCCGAGTCCGGCACCGACCAGCAGGCTCAAGATGAGGGTCTCCGACATCGCTCCCTCGACGCCCCGCCCCACGCTAACCGGAGTTGACGCCGCCGAGAGCAGACCTTCGGCACCCGGGCCAGGGTCTTATGGCCGTAGTGGACGGGCGCTCCGTTCCTCAGGCTGTGAGCCGAAGGAGGCGAGCGTGATCGTCGTTGTCGGGGTCGATGGTTCGGAGCATGCAGTCGCCGTGGCGCGCCGCGCCGTCGCCGAAGCCCGTCTCTGGGACGCGGAGCTCCACGTGGTCCACGTCTTCCACGCTCCGGTCCTCCCCTACATGGGGACGCCGATCGACCTCGCAGCTCTCGCCGACGCCGAACGGGAAGCCGTGTGGGAGCGGGTTGAACCCGAGCTCCGACAGGTCCGGTTCCAACGTGTCGACCTCGAGGGCTATCCACCGGACACCCTGGTGGACTACGTCCGCAACGTCGACGCCGACCTCTTGGTCGTCGGTTCTCGGGGGCGTGGTGAGCTGGCTGCCCTCATCCTCGGCAGCACCTCTCACCGGGCGATCCACCTCGCCCCCTGCGATGTGCTGGTGGTGAAACCGTCGCACGCAAACCCCGTCTCCTGAGCACCACCAGCAGGTGGGGGAGCGGCCGGGCCGCTCCCCCACCACTCCTCCCCGTCGGTTGGCATTCGGCGCCCGACGCCGCCAACATCGGAGCGGCAGAGGGGAGCAGATGCCCGAACCCACCGACCGTCACGGCCTGGAGATCCTGTCCTCGGAGGAATGCGACCGCCTCCTCACCGGTGGCGTGATCGGACGGATCGCGTTCGTCGCCGCCGGTGAGCCGGTGATCCTCCCCGTCAACTATCGCTACCACCGGGGGACGATCGTCCTCCGAACCGGCCGGGGTGAGAAGCTGGACGCCGCCGGACTGGCCGCCCCCTGCGCCTTCGAAGTCGACGACTGGGACGAGGCGACCCGCCAAGGGTGGTCCGTCGTCGTCAGGGGCACCATGGAGGAGGTGTACCGCCCCGACGAGGTCGCCGAGCTCGAAGCGCTCGGCCTTCGGCCCTGGGCGAGCCCGGAGGTCCGCCACATCTGGATCAGGATCCGACCGGATGAGATCACCGGTCGACGGCTTCGCTGAAGGAGGGCCGCTCCCGGCCGTCTACCCTCCCGGGCGGAGGGAGGAGCACAGATGACCCAGTACGTCTACGCATTCGCCGACGCCGACGGTTCCGACCGGGACCGGTTCGGCGGCAAGGGGGCGGGCCTGGCGGAGATGACCCGCATCGGCCTCCGAGTACCCCCCGGATTCATCGTCACGACCGAGGCCTGCCGGCACGTGATCCGAGAGGGTGCCGTCCCCGACGAGCTGTGGGCGCAGGTCGACGAGGCGCTGGCCCGACTCGAAGGGGAGACGGGACGGACCTTCGGCGACGGACCTGCGCCTCTGCTGGTGTCGGTGCGCTCGGGCGCCAAGATCTCCATGCCGGGGATGATGGACACCGTCCTCAACCTGGGGCTGAACGACGAGCTGGTCGAGGTGGCGGCCGAGTGGGCGGGCGACCGCCATTTCGCCTGGGACGTGTACCGGCGTTTCCTCCAGATGTACGGGCACGTCGTCCTCGACGTCCCCTCCACCCCCTTCGAGGAGGTCCTCGCCGAGCTCCGTCGCCGCCGCGACGTCCCCGACGACAGCAAGCTGACGGCCGACGACCTGGCGGAGGCGGCGCGCCGTTTCCACGAGATCATCCGCACCACCGCCGGAGAGGACGTCCCCGACGATCCCCGGACGCAGCTTCGCGAGGCGATCACCGCCGTCTTCGACTCCTGGAACAACGACCGGGCCCGCCGCTACCGGAGCCTCAACGACATCCCCGACGACCTGGGCACCGCCGCCAACGTCCAGATGATGGTGTTCGGTGACCTGGGTGAGGACTCCGGCACCGGCGTGTGCTTCACCCGGAATCCGTCCACGGGGGAGCCGGCCCCCTTCGGCGACTACCTCCCCAACGCCCAGGGGGAGGACGTCGTCGCCGGGATCCGCAACACCCTCACCCTCGACGACCTCGCCCGTCTCCATCCCGAGCTCCACCGGGAGCTCCTGGCGGTGATGCAGACGCTGGAACGCCACTACCGGGACATGTGCGACATCGAGTTCACCATCGAGCGGGGCACCCTGTGGATCCTGCAGACGCGGATCGGGAAGCGCACCGCGGCGGCGGCCGTGAGGATCGCCGTGGACATGGCCGACGAAGGCCTCATCGAGCCCGCCGAGGCCGTCATGCGCGTCGAGCCCGCCACCCTGGAGCAGCTCGAACGGCCACGCATCGACGACGCCACCGCCCCCGACCCCCTCGTCGTCGGCGTCGGCGCCTCCCCCGGCGCCGCCCAGGGCGAGGCCATCTTCGACGCCGACCGGGCGGAGGCGGCGGCCGCCGAGGGACGCCGGGTGATCCTCGTCCGTCCCGAGACGACCCCCGACGACATCGGGGGGATGGCCGCCGCCGAGGGGATCCTCACCTCCCAGGGCGGCAAGACCTCCCACGCCGCCGTCGTCGCCCGCGGCATGGGCAAGCCCGCGGTGACGGGAGCGGCGGAGATGAAGGTGCATCTCGAGGCCAAGGTGGCCCGGATCGGTCGGGTCACGATCGCCGAAGGAGATCCGATCACGATCGACGGGACCTCGGGACGGGTGTTCCTCGGCCTGCTCCCCCTCGTGGAGCCGACCGAGACCCCCGAGCTGGAGAAGCTGCTGGGCTGGGCCGACGAGTTCCGCACCATGGGGGTTCGCGCCAACGCCGACCTGCCGGAGGATGCTGCCGCCGCCCGCCGCTCGGGCGCCGAAGGGATCGGCCTCGCCCGCACCGAGCACATGTTCCTGGGCGAGCGCCTGCAGACGGTTCAGAACATCATCCTGGCCGAGGACGACGAGCGCCGCCGGGCGGGGCTGGAGGAGCTGCGAGCCGCCCAGGTCGACGACTTCGAGGGCCTGTTGGAGGCGATGGACGGCCTTCCGGTGATCGTCCGCCTCCTCGACCCGCCGCTCCACGAGTTCCTCCCCTCCCGCCTGGAGATCGAACGGCGCATGGTGGAGCTGGCGAAGGCCGGGAAGTCCACCGCCGAGCTGGAGGCGCTGGAACGGGCGGTCGCCAAATGGGCGGAGGACAACCCGATGCTGGGCCTGCGAGGAGTCCGCCTGGGTCTGATGGTGCACGACCTGTATCGGATCCAGGTGGAGGCGGCGATGGAGGCGGTGATCCGCCGCCTCGACGCGGGCGGTGATCCCCGCCTGGAGATCATGATCCCCCTGGTCGCCACCGCCGAGGAGCTCCGCCGGATGAAGGAGATGGTGGACGACGTGGTCGCCGCCGCCTCCGAACGAGCGGGCAGGTCGCTCCACGTCCCCGTCGGGACGATGATCGAGCTGCCCCGGGCGGCCCTCACCGCGGCGGAGATCGCCGAGGTCGCCGAGTTCTTCTCCTTCGGCACCAACGACCTCACCCAGATGACCTTCGGGCTGTCCCGCGACGACGCCGAAGGCCTGTTTCTCCGGGACTATCTGGAGCGGGGCATCCTCAGTTTCGACCCCTTCAACACGATCGACGTGGCCGGGGTCGGGAGGCTGGTGCGCATCGCCACCGAGGAGGGCCGGCAGACCAACCCGGATCTGCAGGTGGGCGTGTGCGGTGAGCACGGCGGCGACCCCGACTCGATCCGGTTCTTCCAGGAGGTGGGGATCGACTACGTCTCCTGTTCGCCGCCCCGCGTCCATGTCGCCCGCCTGGCGGCGGCCCAGACGGCGCTTCGAGCGAAGGGGGTCAACTCCGGCTGAGGAGGATCCGCTCGGCCGCGGCTCCTCCCGCCCGGCGAGCGCCGCCCTGATCAGACTCGGTCAGCTCCGGCTGACGAGGATCCGCTCGGCCGCGGTCCACGGGTCCAGCTCCCGACGTTCCACCGCGGCCAGCACGTCGTCCCCGTCGGGTCGGTCGTCGATCCGTGCCACCAGGGATTCGTGGAGGGCCCGGCGCACCTCGGCCCGGAGGTTGCGGCGGCGGCGGGCCTCCAACGCCCCGTCGGCGGCCGCCGCCTCCCACCGCTCGAGGACGGCGCCGAGGGCCTCGTCCACGCCGGTGCCGTCCAAGGCCGACGTGGTGACGACCGGCCGTCGGATGGCGCCGAGGGCCAACATCTCCTCCAGGTCGGCCACCGCTGCGTCCACCCCCGGCCGATCGGCCTTGTTCACGACGTAGACGTCGCCGACCTCCAACACCCCGGCCTTGTTGGCCTGAACCGAATCCCCCCAGCCCGGGGTGACGACGACCACCACCAGGTCGGTGGCCGACGCCACCTCGACCTCGGCCTGGCCCACCCCGACGGTCTCCACGAAGATCACGTCGAACCCGGCGGCGTCGAGGACCGCCACCGCCCTGGGGGTGGTGGCCGCCAGACCGCCGAGATGTCCCCGATTCGACATCGACCGGATGAACACCCCCGGATCCCCGGTGTGACGCTGCATGCGGATCCGGTCCCCGAGGATGGCGCCACCGGTGAACGGGCTGGACGGGTCCACGGCCACGACGGCCACCGACCGTCCGTCGCCTCGGAGTCGGGTGATGAACGCATCCGTCAAGCTGCTCTTGCCTGCGCCGGGCGCCCCGGTCACCCCCACGACGGCGGCCCTGCCGGTTCGGGGGAAGAGGAGGGCCAGCAGGGTGTCCCAGCCGGGGTGGCGGTCCTCCACCCAGGTGAGCGCCCGGGCGACGGCTCGCCGCTCCCCGGCGGCGACGGCGGCTGCCAGTTCGTGGGGGTCGGAGAACATGCGGGCCGCAGGGTAGGACGAGGCAGTGGAGGCCCGGCGCCGTTCAGCTCGCTTCGACGGCGACGACCCCGGGGACCCGATCCTTGAGGATCCGTTCGATCCCGGCCTTCAGCGTCATCATCGACAGGGGACAGCCGCCGCAGGCGCCGACCATCTGCAGGTTGACGACCCCGTCCTCGACGCCGAGCAGCACGATGTCGCCACCGTCCATCTGGATGGCGGGCCGGATGTAGTCGAGGGTCTCCTGGAGTTTGGCCAGGTCGACGGAGCCGTCGGCGACGGGGCCGTCGGCACCGTCGGCCGGCGCGGTGGCCTCCTCGCCGCTCGACGAGCGGATGGTGACGGTGGTGACGCGTTCGGTGCTCATGTGTCCTCGATGCTAACGGGGCCCATGCCTTCGGCAGAACCGGCCCGACCCCCGGTGTTATTCCCCGTCGGGGACCACGACCACGAGCTCCCGATCCGCCCCCCGGGGCGACCGGGACCGGATCTCCACCAGCACCGGTCCCGCCCCCGCCCCCTGCACCTGCTCGATGCGGGTCCAGGGAATCTCGACGATCCCGGGAGCCGTCACCTCCCAACCGGCGAGCTCGACGGTGCCGTCGACGGTGGTGACCGTGGTCGCCACCTCCGCCCCCGCCCGCAGCCGGACCCGAACCCCTTCGGGTCCTTCGGGTCCCATCACCACCACCCCGCCCGAGAGGTCGGGCGGGAGACCCAGCCCGGCCGGGGGGATCACGAGGATGCCGGCCGGGTCCGCTCGGAAGGTCCATGGCCCGAGCTCGTCGGCGACGAGCTCCTCCCCGTCGACGACCACCCGCACCGGACCCCGGGGCACCACCGACACCTCCTCCTCGCCGATGGCGAGCCCGACCCGCACCGTGGAGGGGAGGGAGGCGCGAGCGTCCTGGGGGAGGAGGCCGCCGTAGTAGTGGGCGAGGATCTGGCGGTAGTCGGCGCCGCGGGTGGCCATCGCCTGGGCCCCGTATTGGCTCATCCCCACCAGGTGGCCCCATCCGCGGCCTTCGAACACGAACCGGGGTGTGGCCTCGAACCACCCCTCGTCGGGGAGCCATTCCAGGACGTATTCGGTGCTGATCGTGTACGACGGCGACATCACCGTCTGCGGATAGCGACGTCCGTCGGGTCGCTCCGCCGGAAGCACGTCGGCGAGCACCTTCCGTGCCGCCCGGTTCAGCTTGCCCCTCAGCTCCCACGTGCCGATCTCCTCGGTTCCGGCGTCGGTCACGATCTCGACGATCCAGGGACCCTCCCCGTCCGGGGTGACGCGGGTGCGGATCTCCTGCAGCTCACCGTGGAGGAGATCGGCTTCGTCGAGCAGGGCCGTCATCTGGTCCAGATCCAGACCGAACCTCCACTCGACGAAGGGGGACGGCTCGTCGGGAGAGTCCACGGCCTGGAGGTAGGGGACGTCGGTGCCGAACACGTCCACCGCGGCCCGGGTGCGCCCGCCGCTGGTGGAGCTGTACACGGCCATCGCCGGCCTTCCCCGGTAGAGGAGGATCTCACCGGCGGTCCGTTCCACCGCCGCCCGCCACCGATCGCCGTAGGCACCCTCCACCCCGCCGATGCCCGCGTACACCTGACATGCCGACGTGGCGCAGATGTCGTAGTCGTACCGGCGCCCATTGGAGGATCTCCCCCGCTGCAACGTCCAGGCGAGGTAGGTGCGGGCGGCGACCGCCTGGGCTGCCAACGCCTCCTCCTCCCAGGAGAAGGGGACCTCCCGGATCCCGAGCAGATAGGCATCGAGGGTGGTCTCCTCCACGACGGCGAGCCCGGCCGGGTATCCGCCGATCTCGATGACGCCCCGGTAGTGCCGTCCGCCGATGTCGACGGTCGATCGGGGCTCGATCCGCACCTCGGAGGCGACGAAGGCCTCGGGGACGGCGTCGGAGGCGGCGGCGGGTAGGGAACCGGTGAGGACCAGCACGCACGCCGCCACCGCGGCGAGGGTTTCACGCACGCCTGATCGCCGCTCCGAGCGACGCCAGCTTGCCGACGTAGTCCTCATAGCCGCGGTCGATGTGTTCGACGGCGCCGACCCGGGTGACGCCGTCGGCCCGGAGCCCCGCCAGGACCAGCGCCGCCCCCGCTCGAATGTCGGTGGCGAGGACCGGCGCCCCCGAGAGGCGTTCGACGCCGCGGATCACGGCATGCTGCCATTCGGTGGTGATGTCGGCGCCCATCCGCGCCAGCTCTCCCACGTAGCGGAACCGGGCGTCGTACAGGTTCTCGGTGACGACGGAGGTCCCGTCGGCGACGGCGAGGAGAGCCACCATCTGGGGGTGCATGTCGGTGTGGAAGCCGGGGAAGGGCAGGGTGGCGAAGTCGACCGGGCGGGGGCGGTCCGGTCCTTTCACCCGCAGCCAGCCTTCGCCCTGATCCACGTCACATCCCGCCTCGGCGAGCTTTCGCAGCTCCATCCGCAGATGCTCGGGGACGCAGCCGGTGACGGTCACGTCGCCTCCGGTGATCGCCGCCGCCACCGCGAAGGTGCCCGCTTCGATCCGGTCCGGCACCACCGCCCGCTCCACCGGGTAGAGGGCGTCGACGCCCTGGATCCTGATCAGGGCCGTCCCTTCCCCGGAGATCTCCGCCCCCATGGTCCGCAGGTGCCGGGCCTGGTCGACGATCTCCGGCTCCCGGGCGGCGTTGACGATCACCGTCTCGCCCTTGGCGAGGACCGCCGCCAGCATCAGGTTCTCGGTGGCCCCGACCGACGGGAAGGGGAGCTCCACCTCACAGCCCTGCAGGCGCCCCTCCACCCGACCCACCAGCACGCCGTGGACGAGCTCGAAGTGAGCCCCCATCCGTTCGAAGCCTTCCAGATGCCAGTCGATCGGGCGGGCACCGAGATCGTCGCCGCCGGGGAGCGGGACCCGGGCCTCCCCGATCCGGGCGAGCAGGGGTCCGAGGGCGACGATGGACGCCCGCATCTGGCGGACGAGCTGGAGTGGGGCTTCGGGCCGGAGGTCCTCCGGGACGATGAGGGTGAGCTCGTGCCCGTCGCGCCGACACACCACCCCAAAGTGCCCGAGGAGCTCTCCCATGAGGCGGACGTCGAGGATGTCGGGGACGTTGGAGAGCCGGTGCAGTCCGGGGGCGAGCAGCGTCGCCACCATCTCCTTCAGGACGGCGTTCTTCGCTCCGAGCACCCCGACGGTGCCGCGGAGGGGGCGACCTCCTTCGACGACGATCTCCGTCATGCGGGTCCGAGTGTACGGGTCCGGGAGTTCCCGATCGGCGACCGGGCCGGTACGCTGCCCGCCACCACGACCGAGGAGCCGACGTGCGCATCGCGCTGGGTGCCGACCATGCGGGTTTCGAGTTGAAGGGGATCGTCGCCCGTCATCTCGCCGAGCAGGGCTACACCGTCTTCGATCTGGGAACCCATTCCTCCGATCCGGTGGACTACCCGGACTTCGCCGCCGCCGTCGCCCGCGCCGTCGCCGACGGCCGCGCCGACCGGGGCATCGTCGTGTGCGGGTCGGGGGCGGGGGCGTCGATCGCCGCCAACAAGATCCGCGGCATCCGGGCCACGGTCGCCCACGACACCTACACGGCCCATCAGGGCGTCGAACACGACGACGTCAACGTCCTCGCGCTGGGCAGCCGCGTGATCGGACCCGCCCTGGCGCTGGAACTGGTCGACGCGTTCCTGGCCGCCAAGTTCAGCGGGGAGGAACGTCACGTCCGCCGTATGGAGAAGGTGAAGGCCCTCGAGGACGCCGGCTGAGGACGTCACCCTGCCGGACTCGACCCCTGCGGCGCGCCGAGTCCCGACGCCACCCCGGTCTTGGCGACCTGCCACACCGTGGGGAGGAGTTCGTTGGGGAGCCGCCCGGTGAACCTCATCACGACCCGGTTGTCCCCGTCGAGGATCAGCCAGAAGGGGAAGGAGGCGACCCCGTAGGCGAGCCCGGCGCTCTTGGCCTCGTCGTCGAGGATGATCGGTGCCGGCCAGTTCTCGTCCCGCAGCCACTCCTGGGGCGGGAAGTTGACCCGACTCGGGTCGGTGGAGGTGGCCAGGGCGTAGAGGTCGACGTCGGGATCCCCGCCGCCCTGCTCCAGCCACGAGACCAGGTCGGGCACTTCGGCCTGGCAGAAGGGACACCAGTGGGCGACGACGAGCACGACCTTGCTGCGTCCGTCCGGACCGATGGTGACGGGGTTCCCGTCGGGGTCGGTCCCGATGATCGTCGGGGCGGTGAGCCCCATGGCGACGTCGGAGCTGGGGTCGACCAGGACGGGGAGGGGGTTTCCGTCGACGGTGACCGTGCCGTAGGCCTCCTCGATGTTCGTGGGGACCTCGCTGGCGATCGATGCGGCGATGGCGACGACCAGCGCCAGCCCGAGGACGGCGCCGATCCCGATCAGGAGCTTGCGGTTCACGAAGTTCCTCTCGACGTTCGCCGGAATGCTATGAGGGCGACGGAGATGAACAGAAATCCGGCGAACGCCATGAAGGGGATGGAGACGAAACCGAACTCGTTCACGTACTTCGCGGTGCACGGCACCCCCGCGCTGCAGGCTCCGGCGTCGGCGACGGGGAAGGTCTGGATGAGGTAGTGGTACACGCTGATCGTCCCACCGGCGACCGAGAGCGGCAGGACGTAGGAGCGGAGTCCGGGGTCGCGACGGATCGCTCCGACGGCGAGGACGACGACCAGGGGGTACATGGCGATGCGCTGGTACCAGCAGAGGCGGCACGGCTCGAACCCGTAGACCTCCGAGTAGGTGAGGCTTCCCGCGGTCGCCACGGCCGCCACCAGCCAGGCCAACCAGGGGGCGACGTCGGCGAATCCGGCAGCGGCGAGCCTCCTCCGAACCGGCGGCACGGTGAGCACCACCGCGGCGGCGAGGGCGAAGAGGGCGAGGAGGGCGACGAAACGGTTGTAGACGAAGACCGACATCGGCAACGGTGAGGTTAGGCACGCCGTCCCCCGGCGGGGTCACCCCCTCCGACCGCGCAACCCTGGGTTCCCCCGGGGAGCCGCTCCCCGCCACGACCCACGGAACGACGCCCCACCGCAACCCTGGGTTGTCGAGGGCACGGCTCACCCTCGGCGACCCTGGGTTCGAAGGATGGAGGATGAAGGATGGAGGGTGGAGGGTGCAGACGCGCCGTCGGTTCGGGAACCTTTTCCGACC
>JALSJV010000184.1 GCA_026989215.1 Acidimicrobiia bacterium
TGGCGGGCCAGTTCGAGGACGGTACCTGGGTGGTCGCCTGGTTCGAGGAGCCGGGTGACCGCTGTGACCTCTACACGATGGTGTTCTTCCAGCCGGTGACGCCCGACGAGGTGGAGGCCACCCTCGCGTCGATCACTCGGTGAGGGCGGCCTCCGATCCCCGGGAGTGTCACTGGTCGGTGGTGGGTTTCATCATCCCCTGATCGGTGCGGGCTCCTTCGTCGTGGCCCATCATCGAGTGACGTTCGGAGAAGATCTCACCGATGGCGGCGACACTTCCCAGCACTCCCGACGTGTCGAGGGGAAGGAAGATCTTCGTCGCTCGGCCGTCGGCGATGCCCTGAAGGGCTTCCAGATAGCGGATGGCGATGAGGTCGGGGGTGGGGTCGCCCGAGTGGATCGCCGCGAACACCCGCTCGATGGCCCGCGCCTCACCTTCGGCGACGGTCTCCTTCTGGAATCGTTCGGCTTCGGCGACCTGCTTGATCGCCTCGGCCTGGCCCTGCGCTTCGAGGATCCTGGACTCGCGCACCCCTTCCGCCTTGAGGATGCGGGCCCGCTTGTCGCCTTCGGCCTCGGTGACGAGGGCACGGCGATCCCGCTCCGCCTTCATCTGCCGGTGCATCGCCTCGGTGACGTCGCCGGGAGGCTCGATCCGCTGGATCTCCACCCTGACGACCCGGGTGCCCCACTTGTCGGTGGCATCGTCGAGGATCTCCCGCAGCTTGGTGTTGATGATCTCCCGGGAGGTGAGGGCCGAGTCGAGGTCGAGATCACCGACGACGTTCCGGAGGTTCGTCTGGGCGAGCTTCGTCACCGCCAGGATGAAGTTCTGGACGTTGTACTTCAGCTTCACGGGGTCGGTCGCCTCGAAGTAGATGACCGCGTCGACGGTGACCACCACGTTGTCCTTGGTGATGACCTCCTGAGGCGGGACGTCGACGACCTGTTCCCGCATGTCGACCTTGATGAGCCGCTTCACGAAGGGCATGACCCAGCGGAGTCCCGAGTCCACGGTTCGCTGGTAGCGCCCCAGGAACTCGATGAGTCCCTTCTCGTAGGGCCGCACCACCCGGAAGCCGCTGGCCGCGATCACGATCAGCACCACCGCCAACACGGCGAACAACAACACGATCTGATTCATCACCTGCTCCTTGGCTCGTCCTGTCTCATCGGCTTCAGGTCTCGTCGATCGGGGTCACGACCAGACGGGTTCCCCGCACGTCCACCACCCGCACCCTCGTACCCTCGGGGATCGGATCCCGCTCGGTGACGGCTCGCCACTGTTCGTTGTCCACCCGCACCATCCCGCCGTCGACGGGGTCGATGTCGCGCAGGACGACGCCACTCGCTCCCTTCCATCGGTTGGCCCCGACGGCGGGCTGGTCGGCCTCGTCCTGATGGCGGATGAACCGCTGGAGGTAGACGAGGGAGGTGAGCGACACCCCGAAGAACACGAGCCACTGGGCCAGGACCGCGACGCCGATCCAGGCGAGCACGGCGGCGGCGGCGGCGCCGATGGCGAAGGGGAGGAGGAAGAATCCGGCGGTGAAGATCTCCCCGATCCCCATGAAGATGGCGAAGGCGGTCCATACCCAACGCCAGATCTCGTTGTCCACGTCGGTCCCTCCTTGTTGTCGGCCGGCGATGGCGGCGGCGACGACCAGGGCGCCGGCCCCGATCCCGTAGGCGGCGAGCTCCCGTCGGCGACGGCGACGCGCCTGCCGCTCCCCGCGGACGATCTCGTCCCAACGTCCCGGAGGTTGGCCAGTGCGGTACTCCGCCGCCCAGGTCTCTGCGAAGGTGGCGACGTCGTCACCGAGGACGGTCTCCACGCTCCGTCCCTCGGCCGCAGCCTGCGCCAGATGGAGCTCGAGTTCCAGACGCATCTCGGCGGCGGCCTGGCGGGGGACACCGGTCGCCTTCCAGTAGCGCTCGCAGTCGGCGACCACTCTGGCGATGTCCCACCGATCAACCATCCTCGCCTCCCTTCAGCACTCGTTCGACCCCGGCGACCAGGCGGCGCCAGTCTCGGCTCCACTCTTCGAGGGCGGCCCTCCCCGGTTCGGCGATCCGGTAGTACTTCCGGGCCGGACCTTCCGATGATGCCACCAGGTACCCCTCGATCAGCCCCTGTCGTTGGAGGCGTGAGAGGAGGGGGTAGATGGTGCCCTCCGAGACGAGGTCGAGGCCCCGCCGAGTCAGCTTCCGGACCATCTCATACCCGTAGCTGGGTTCCTCGGCGATGATCGCCAGGAGACACATGTCCAGCACTCCCTTCAGGAGCTGGGAGGTCCGGTCGGGTCCGCTGCCGGTCACTACCATGGAACGCATACTAGCATTGATACAGCACTAGTCAATGATGCAAGGAAGCTTGCATCATTGTGATCCGGGCGGCGGATCGTCCTACCCTTTCGCGCACCACGATGGACCCGGAGGCTTCGATGAGTTCGATGAGACGGATCGGTCTGCTCCTCTGCGACCACGTGGCTCCCGACCGCGCCGAGATCGCCGGGGACTACCCGGACATGTTCGGCGACCTCCT
>JALSJV010000185.1 GCA_026989215.1 Acidimicrobiia bacterium
CCGAACCCGCGCCGGGCACCCCGGCCGCCGAAGGCCTCGCCATCTTCCAGCAGAAGGGCTGCGCGGCCTGCCACGGGGTGAACTACGGGCCCGACTCCGAGTTCACGAACATCATCGCCCCGGACGCGTTCAACGGGCCGGACCTGGCCCATTTCGCCTCCCGTGACGTCTTCGCCGGCGCCTACCTGCCGCGGGACGGTGAGACGAGACGGGAGGCGCTCGCCGCCTGGCTGGCGAACCCGCCGGACGTGAAACCCGGTTCCTTCATGCCGAATCTCGGCCTGACCCAAGAAGAGATCGATCTCCTCATCGAGTGGCTGGAGACCCTGAAATGACGACGACCGCCGCCCGCCCCACCGCGACGACGATCTTCCGTCGGCCCAAGGCCACGACGGGGTTCTGGTCCTGGATCACCACCGTGGACCACAAGCGGATCGGGATCATGTACGGCTACACGGCCTTCGTGTTCTTCATCATCGGAGGGATCGAAGCGCTGCTGATCCGCATCCAGCTCGCCCAGCCCAACATGGAGTTCATCACGGCGGCCGAGTACAACGCCCTGTTCACCACCCACGCCGTCACGATGATCTTCCTGTTCGTGATGCCGGTGTCGGCGGCCTTCGTCAACTACCTGCTGCCGCTGATGATCGGAGCCCGGGACGTCGCCTTCCCGCGGATGAACGCCCTCTCGTACTGGATCTTCCTGTTCGGCGGCATCTTCATCTACTCGGCGATCCTCTTCTCCGACGTCACCGCCCCCGCCGGCATCCAGGGGGTCCCCGGCAACCTCGACCCCTCCGACCAGACGTTCCTCGGCGGGATCCCCTCGGGCGGCTGGTTCCTCTACCAGCCGAACGCCGGGCCGGTGTTCTCGCCGGGTAGAGCCATCGACTTCGCGGTGATCGGCATCCAGATCCTGGGTGTGGCCTCGCTCATCGCCTCGGTCAACTTCATCGTCACGATCTTCAACATGCGGGCCAAGGGCATGCGCCTCCTCCGGATGCCGGTGATGGTGTGGATGACCCTGGTCGTCCAGTTCCTGCTGCTCTTCTCCCTTCCCATCATCGCCATCGCCCTCTTCATGGTGATGTTCGACCGCCAGTTCGGAACCCTCTTCTTCGACGCCACCGCCGGGGGCGACCCCATCCTCTGGCAGCACCTGTTCTGGCTGTTCGGCCATCCCGAGGTGTACGTGCTCATCCTCCCGGCGATGGGGATCGTCTCCGAGATCCTCCCCGTGTTCTCGAAAAAGCCGCTCTTCGGATACCCGGCGGTCGTGTTCGCCGGGGCGGGGATCGGGTTCCTCGGCTTCGGGGTCTGGGCCCACCACATGTTCGCCTCCGGCATCACGCAGGTGGCGCAGGCCGCCTTCGGGCTCGCCACCATGACCATCGCCATCCCGACCGGCATCAAGATCTTCAACTGGATCGGGACCATGTGGGGAGGCAAGATCCGCTTCACCACCCCGATGCTGTTCGCCATCGGGTTCGTGGCGATGTTCGTGATCGGCGGGCTCTCCGGCGTCACCCACGCCGTCGTGCCCTCGGACTGGCAGCAGACCGACACCTACTGGATCGTCGCCCACTTCCACTACGTCCTCTTCGGAGGCGCCGTGTTCGGGATCTTCGCCGGGCTGTACTACTGGTTCCCGAAGCTCACCGGCCGGGTGATGAACGAGAAACTCGGCAAGGTCCACTTCTGGGTGATGTTCATCGGCTTCAACCTCACCTTCGCCCCCATGCACTGGCTGGGGCTCCAGGGCATGGTCCGCCGCACATGGCAGTACCCCGAAGGGCTCAACCTCGGGCCGTGGAATCTCGCCTCCACCATCGGCGCCTTCGTCATCGCCCTGTCGGTCGTCATCTTCATGGTCAACTGGGCCCGCTCGCGGCGCCACGGTGAGCCGTCGGGGCTCGACCCCTGGGACGCCCGGACGATCGAATGGACCATCCCCAACCCCACCCCCGAATACAACTTCGCCCGACCCCCGGTGGTGAGGTCCCTCGACGACTTCTGGCACCGCAAGTACACCACCGACGAGGAAGGGCGGGCCGTGCGGCGTCCCGAGGCCGACGAGCTCATCGCCCGCCTCGACGAGGAGGGGCGGAATCCCACCGAGCCGATCCACCTCCCCAGCCCCAGCTACTTCCCGATCATCGCGGCGGCGGGCCTGCCCCTGATCGGCTACGGGATCATCTTCCACACGTCGACGGTCGGCAAGCTCCTCATCGCCTTCGGGGCGATCGTCACCATCGCCGCGCTGCTCGGCTGGGGCATGGAGCCGCTGGAGGAGGAGCACGGCGAGCTCAGCCTCGAGACCGCGGAGGCCCACTGATGACCGACGTGGCACAGACCGCCCCCGCCGACACCCACGGGGAGCACGAGAGCACGGGGATCGAGATCCGGAAGCTGGGGATGTGGGTCTTCCTCAGCTCCGAGTTCCTGTTCTTCGGGGCGCTCATCACCAACTATCTGCTGTTCGCCTCCCGACCGGGACTCGCCCGCCCCTATCCCGCCGAAATCTACGACATCCCCTTCACGTCGGTCTCCTCCTTCGTGCTCCTCATGAGCTCCCTCACCATGGTGCTCGCCCATCACGCCATCGAACGGGGCGACCAGGCCGGGACCCGCACCTGGCTGTTGGCCACCGCCATGCTGGGGTCCCTGTTCATCGGCGGCCAGGTCTTCGAGTTCACCGACTTCGTCCTCGAGTACGGGATGAAACTCACCACCAGCCCCGCCGCCTCCGCCTTCTTCGTGCTCACGGGGTTCCACGGACTGCACGTGCTGGTGGGGGTGCTCATGCTCTTCTCCCTCTACGGGATGTCCCGCCGCATGGGGGGCCTCTCTCCCAAACACCATCTGAACGTGGAGCTCGTCGGGCTCTACTGGCATTTCGTCGACATCATCTGGATCGTCATCTTCACCGTCGTCTACCTGATCTCGAAAGCCCCGGTGTGATCATGGCCTCCGACACCTCCCACGCCGCCCACCCCACCCCCCTGCTGTATGTGAAGATCGCCCTCCTCCTGGCGGTCCTCACCGGTATCGAGGTGGCGCTCTTCTACCTGGAGGAGACGGTCGGCGCCCTCGCCGTCCCCCTGCTGATCATCTTGGCGTTCCTGAAGTTCGTGATCGTGATCGGCTACTACATGCATCTCCGCTACGAGAAGCCGCTCCTGTCCCGGTTCTTCTCCGCCGGGTTCGTGTTGGCGATCCTGGTGTACGCCGTCGTGTTGGGTACCTTCGGGGTGCTGGCCATCCGAGCCGCCACCTGAAGGGAGCCCCATGACCTGGCCACTGCCTCCGTGGCACCCCCATTGGGACGTGTGGGGGTTCGTCGCCGTCCTCGCCGCCGGGTATCTCTACGCCGACGTGCGGCTCCGGCCCGCCGTCGCCCCGACCGCGCCGGCGGCGACGGCGCGGCAGCGAACCCAGTTCCTCGCCGGGCTGGTGCTGTTGTGGGTCGTCTCGGACTGGCCCTTCGCCGACATCGCCGAGACGGCCCTGTTCAGCTTCCACATGGTGGAGCATCTGGTGATCGTGTACGTGACCCCACCGCTCCTCCTCATCGGCATGCCGACCTGGCTCGCCGACGCCACCTTGGGGAACCCCCGGATCCGCCCTCTGATCCGCCCCCTCGCCCATCCGGTGGTCGCCTTCACCGCCTTCAACATCCTGTTGGTGGCGATCCACGCCCCCGACGCCGTCGAGCTCATGGTGACGAACGGCCTCGCCCACTTCGTGCTCCACGGGGTGCTGTTCACCGTCGCCCTCCTCGCCTGGATCCCGGTGCTCAGCCCCACCCCGAGCCTCCCCCGTCTGCGACCACCGATGCGGATGCTCTATCTGTTCCTGCAGACGATCCTCCCCACGGTCCCCGCCAGCTTCCTCACCTTCAGCAAGACGCCGATCTACCCGATCTACGGGGACGCCGCCACGGACTACGGAGTCAGCCCGCTGGTCGATCAGACCGTCGCCGGCCTGATCATGAAACTCGGTGGGGGACTGCTCCTGTGGGGCATCATCATCGCGATCTGGATCCGCTGGATCCAGGAGGAGCGCCGCTGGGATGCCATCGAACGGGAGCTCGCCGAGTCGGATCTCAGCGAGACGCCCTGAACCGGATCGGGGGCGCGACGTCCGTGATCCGCGAAAGGGGGCGGTTCAGAGGACGACCAGCTCGACGGCCGCCTCGCCCTCCACCTTCTGCTCCCCTTCGCCTCCGCCCGCGCCCCGGGCGAGGAGCACCGCCACGATGATGAGGATCACGACGCCGATCCCGGCGGCGGCGACGAGGAAGTCGCCCACCGAGATCTTCATGCCCGGGCGGGAGGCGGCCAGGCCGGCGAACCCGAGGATCCCCATGGCGATGAACAACGCCAGGAGCGGTGCCGCCCCGGGGAAGGTGAGGAAGAGCCACGCCGAGGGCAGCACCAAGATCAGGATCGTCACCAGCCCGGCGACGGGGAGGCTCATGGCCGTCCCGAGGAGCCGCCGGACCGACGACATCTCCTCTTCGCTCTCGGCCAGCGCACCGCGGGGCACGCCGAGGGCCTGGACGGCCATGGCAGCGCCGCGCCCGACGAGGGCGGTACCGAGGATCATCACGAGGGAGCCGGCCAGCACGGGGATCGTGACCGTGTCCTCGGCCCCCTCCAGGGCGAAGACCGAGACGAGCAGGCCGCCGACGACCGCACCGCCGAGGAGTCCGGCACCAACTCCGAGGAGGACGCTGGAACGCCAGGAGGAACCGAGCTGCCATCCCGGCCCCATCCAACCGGCGGCGGCCCGGCCGAACACCGCCGCGAAGCCTCCGAAGGCTCCCAGGAGCAGGAGGACGACGAGGAACGTGGCTCCGGGAGCCGCCTCCACCGCGGGCCGGAACGTCTCCCCCGTCTCGATGACGGTCGCCCGCGGGGCCAGCCACGGTGATGCCGCCAACACCAACACCAGTCCGGTGACGGCTCCGGCCCAGGCCCCGAAACGGCCCGCGACCCGTGCCCGAGCCGCGAGGGGCTGCGCCTCGACCGGTGGCTCGGCGGGCTCCGGTTCGGCGAGCGCCGTCGCCGTGGCCGCCTCCTGGGCGACCGGTTCGGGGGCCGGAGCCGATTCCGGGGTGGCTGCCGGTTCGGGGGCTGGAGCCGGCTCCGGGGTGGGGGCGGGCGCCTCCGGCGCGGCGGGTGCTTGCGGGGCGGGGACCGCACCCCCTCCACCGGCCCATGCGGCGAGGATGTCGTCCACCGACGCCCCGGTGGCGGCGGCGCGCGCCTCGGCCGAACGACGGATCAGCTCCTCGGGCGCCTGGAGGGCAGATGCAACCGCAGTCAGCAGATCGCTCATCGGGCGGGGAGCATAGCCGGTACGCATCCGGCGTCCGATTTCCGGGCCCCACCGGAGATCGACGCCACCCATCCAGCCCCGACACGACGCCCCGTGGCTCGTCGGGCCGGCACCACCGAGCCGACCATCGGCATGATCATGCGGCCGAGAGGATCGCCAGGCCGCCGACCGCCGACGCCACGAGGAAGACCGAGATCGGGATCCGGACACGCAGGATCGAACCCTCGTCGGACAGATCACTCGCCGCCCGTTCACGGACCAACACGATCCCGACCAACAGCCCCCCGAGCACGGCACCGACCTGCAACGCCCAGAGCCAGGCCGACCCGGCGTCCGGCAGCGGCGCGTCGGTGAGACCGGCGGTGCCGAGGAGATCCCATCCCCGGCCGAACGGGTCGGAGAGCAGCGAGAGGAGCCGCCGCCCCTCCCCCAGGATGGCCGTCGCATAGTGGCCGAAGGTGACGGCGACGGCGGTCGGGATCAGGGCGTGGGCGAACCTCGACGCCGCCTCCGACGGGCTCGTCCCGGCCACTCGGGCCGTCGCCGTCGCCGCCGCCATGTAGGTGAGCCACACGACACCGATCACCAGGACCAGCCCGATGCTGCCCGAGACCGTCCGTCGCCACGACTCGGAGAGCGGCGAACCGGCGATCGCTTCGAGGAGCGGCTCCACGGTCCCGCTCCACCATCCGGTGCCCGCCAGCCCGTCGAACGCCACCACACCGATCATCGACGCCACCATCGCCACCAGGCCGGGACGTTCGGGGAGCTGCGGAAGCCCCCGAACCCACCCCCGCCACACCAGGTCCCCCCCTCCCGTCTTCTCGAGCGGGGCGATGCCGGCGACCAGCATCGCGTAGACACCGAACCCATCCCCGGACTCGAGCGCCGTGTCCCGCCCGACGGTCTCGATGTAGACGAGGAGGTAGGCGCTGTAGACGAGGACCGCCACCGCCAGGAGCCGAGGATCGCTGCCGAAGGGGGCGACGAACTCCATCCAGGCAAACAGCAGGAACACGACCACGCCCAGCCGGTATCCCACCCGTTCCTCGTGGAGGATGCGCTCACGTTCACCGAGGCCGAAGATCCGGGCAAGGCCCTGCCACGGACTCAGGGCGGGGTAGACGTTGCCGAGGAGGGCGGCGAGGAGAGGGATCGCCGGCCAGAAGATCGGCGACACCAGCACCGGCAGCGGGTTGCGCAGCGGATCGTCGGAGCCGACCAGTCCTGCGACCCCGCCGACCAGGAACAGGACGACCGCCACGAATCCCGCGACGTAGACCAGCGGTCGGAGCCACGGCCAATCCAGCATCCGCTCCCGGGGCGTGCTGCGCAACGACGGTTCGGAGCCCGTCCTCCAGAAGAGGACGACGGCGGCCACCAACGTCAGGGCGACACCGACGACGAAGAACTCGCCGGGGACGGGAGGGTCCAGCCGGTCACCCCCATGGGCCCACGCCCAGCCGGGCATGGCGACCATGCCCGATGCCATCGATGCGAACACGAGGACCCGGCCGACGTCCATCGCCGACCGAGGGTAACGAGTCACAACGACGCCCCCGTCGGTAGCATCGGTCGCGACGCCGAGCGAGAAAGGGGATCGGAATGAAGAAGCTCCTCATGTTCCTGGTCGTGGTGGGGTTGGTGGCCGCGGCCGTCAAGTTCCTCCTCGACGAGGCCTGACTCACCGTCGCTTCACGAATTCGCCGATCGCCGTGGCGATCGTTTCGGGATGGGTCCACGGTGCTTCGTGCCGGGCGTCGGGAAGCTCCACCAGCTCGACGTCCGGGAGGTGACTCGCCAGGGCGTACTGCCAGGGTGGGGGGACGAGCTGGTCTCGGGCGGGGATCACCACCAGTGCCGGAACCGCGAGGCGCCCCACCCAGGGGGTCGAGTCGAAACGCAGCAACGCCCACGATGACGCCGCCCCGGCGTCCGGGTCCCGCCGGTGCGTCTCCTCCCACAGCCACCGCCAGTGGCGGGCATCGACCGCCCCCGTCCAACGGAGGTAGAGCGCCCGTGACTCGGGCGTCCCGACACCGGTGAGACGCTCCCACGCCCGGATCATCCCCGTGATGATCTGGCGGATCCTCCGTACCCTCGGTGGATGGGTGGCGAAGGTCCCGATGAGGACGAGGCGCCGCACCGCCCAGGGATGCCGGTGGGCGAGTTCCTGGGCGACGGCACCCCCCATGGAGTATCCGACGACGGTCGCCGGTTCCAGGTCGAGCGCCCGGAGGACACCGGCCAGGTCGTCGGCCAGATCGGCGATCTCGAAGGGCTCGGTGGTCCGTGCCGACAGCCCGTGGTTGCGATGATCGACGAGGACGACCCGATGGTCGTCGGCGAGGAGCGGCCCCACCCGGTACCACTCGCCGACGGAGGAACCTCCGAGGCCGTGCACGAGGACGATGGGCTCGGCGTCGACGGGCCCCGTCTGGCGCACCAGGAACTCACGGTCGCCGACGAACACCGTGGTGCCGCGCAACCGCCAGGGATGGCTCTGGGGCGGCCGGAACCGCGGGGTGTACGGCGGCCCGAAGAGACGCCAGGCCGCCGCGGCGACGGCCACCGCCCTCCACCATCGCCTCACGGCGCCCACGCCCCTCGGGCGAAGACGTGGTCTTCGACGGGACGGCCGCCCAGCAGGTGCTCGGCGATGATCCGCTCCATCACCGGGACGGTGACCGAGTGGTACCACACACCGTCGGGGTAGACGACGGCGATCGGCCCCTGCTCGCAGATGCGGAGACAGTCCACCTTGGAACGGAGGACCCTCCCGTCACCCGGAGGAACCGGGTCGGGGTCGACCGTCGGATCCCCGCGCCACGGCGGAGGCGGGGTGTCGAGACCGAGCTCCTTGAGGCGTCGCTTCAAATACCTCCACACCGTCGACGACTCCTCCCGGGTCGCGCACCGGGGGGTCGTCTGGTCGGCGCACAGGAACACGTGACGTTCGACGTTGCCGACGGACAACGCGTTGGCGATCGAGACGAGCCGGGAGAGCCGGTCCATGGCCACGGATGCTATCGACCGCGGCGGCCGACACGATCTCGGCTCAGCAGAGGCGGATGGTGGCCTCCGGCCCGTCCGTCAGCTCCCCGATGACGGCCGCGGCGACGCCCTCCTCCTCGAGGGCTCCAAGAAGTGCACCTTCCCGATCCGGGGGGACGGCCATGAGGAGCCCCCCGCTCGTCTGCGCGTCGCAGAGGATCTGGAGGGTCGCCTCGGCTGGGTCGTCGAGGACGTGCGGCCGGACCGAATCCAGGTTCCGGCCACTCCCCCCCGGCCAGAACCCCGCCCCGAGGAGCTCGACGACCCCGGGGAGGACCGGCACGGCCTCTGCGTCGACGACGGCGGAGAGGCCCGATGCGACCAGGATCTCCCGCAGGTGTCCCAGGAGCCCGAACCCGGTGACGTCGGTGGCGGCGTGCGCCCCGACCCGGTGCATCGCCCTGGCCGCCCGGTCGTTGAGCGCCACCATCGTCTCCACCGCCTCGGCGGCGACCTCCGGAGGGCAGGCCCCCGCCTTCACCGCCGTGGCGATGATCCCCAGTCCCAGGGGCTTGGTGAGCACGAGCCGGTCTCCCGGACGTCCCCCGGCATTGGTGACCAGCTCCTCGACGGAGGCGACGGTCCCGGTGACGGCGAACCCGTATTTCGGTTCGCGATCGTCGATCGAGTGACCGCCGACGATCACACATCCGCCCTCCGCCATGACGTCGGCTCCGCCCCGGATCACCTCTTCCAACGCGGCGAGGGGGATCTCCCCTCGGGGCCATCCGACGAGCTGCAGGGCCGTGAGGGGCGACCCACCCATGGCGTAGACGTCGGACAGCGCGTTGGCGGCGGCGATCCGCCCCCAGTCGTAGGGATCGTCGACGATGGGCGTGAAGAAGTCGACCGTCTGGATCAGGACGCGTCCATCCGCCAGGCGGTAGACGCCTGCGTCGTCGCCGGGCCCGACGAGGACGTCGGGCGACCGGGTGGCCGGGTGATCGTGCAGGGGGCGCAGCACCTGCGCCAGCTCGGACGGCCCGAGCTTGCAGGCTCAACCGGCTCCGTGGCTGTATCGGGTGAGACGAAGATCGGTCACGGACGACCAACCTAGTGGGAGTCAGCCGCCTCCGAGGAGGATGGTCGGCCGACGGTCGTCCACGACGATCAGCAGCGCCGCCCAGACGTCGGGCGACACAGCGGGATGGTCGACGTCGAGCACCCAGTCCCGAACCGGAACCATCCGCCGGCCGTGGGCTTCGAAACAGTTCGCCGGAGGAGTCGCCCGCGCCTCGGTCACGATGCGACCGACCTCCCCACCGTCGCCCCACACCGCGAACCCGTCTCCGACGGCGTGGACGACGAACCCGGCGGCGCCGGTCTCCACCCTCAGGTCGCGGCGCCCCCCGAACCGGGCCCGCAGCTCCCCGTCGGGGCCCGAGAGGGCCCCACGACGACGCCGTACGGTCAGCAGGAGCCGCCGCCCCGAAGGGGTGAGGAGCTCGGCGGATCGGAGCCGGTCACCGTGGATCTGGGCGCGGTATTCGCCCTGGTCGCCGGAGATCACGGCCGTGTACCGGTAGCCGATCTCCGCCGAGCGTTCGACCCGGCGCTCGAGTCTCATCCGTGTCGCCACACCCCGAGGCTAGGTCGATCCGGGGTCCACGGCCCGCCTGGTTGTTCTACCCTGACGGTCGTGGAACTCACCGACACCCCCGAACTCGCCGCCTTCCGGGCCGAGGCTCGTGCCTGGCTCGAAGCCAACGTCCCGCCCCTCGGTGAGGAGGAATCCGGCGTGATCGGCCTGTTCGCCGAGCACGAAGACGAAGAGGCATTCCTCGCCAAGGCCCGCCACTGGCAGGCACGGCTCGCCGACGCCGGCTGGGCGGGGATCACCTGGCCCACCGAATACGGCGGAAGGGGACTCACCCCGGTGCACGAGATCATCTGGCGCCAGGAGGCGGCCCATTTCGACCTCCCGGTCGGTGTGTTCGGCATCGGGATCGGGATGGGCGGCCCGACGATCATGACCTGGGGCACCGACGAGCAGAAGGAGCGGTGGCTCCGTCCGATGCTGCGCGGGGAGGAGATCTGGTGTCAGCTCTTCAGCGAACCGGCAGCCGGCAGCGACGTCGCCGGGCTCCGGACCCGGGCCATCCGTGACGGCGACGAGTACGTGGTGACCGGCCAGAAGGTCTGGACTTCGGGTGCCCACTACTCCAAGTGGGGGATGCTGCTCGCCCGCACCGACCCGAACGTCCCCAAACACGCCGGCCTCTCCTATTTCATCATCGACATGGAGCAACCGGGGATCGAGGTCCGCCCCCTCCGACAGATGACCGGGGGTACGAACTTCAACGAGGTGTTCTTCGACGGAGCCCGGGTCCCCGTCGAGCATCTGCTCGGGGCCGAGGGGATGGGTTGGTCGGTCGCCCTCACCACCCTCATGAACGAACGGGTCGCGATCGGCGGATACCTCGTCGGCGCGGCGGGGGTGTTCGACAACCTTCGCCGGATGTTCGACCGGGTCGCCGAGGAACGGGGGACCCATCCTCTGGCGGACCCGCTGATCCGGGACCGGGCCACCGACCTCTACATCCGGGGCCAGGTCCTCCGGTTCATGACCCAGCGGATCATCGCCAAGCTGGCGAAGGGCGAGATCCCGTCGGCGGAGGGCTCCGCCGCCAAGCTGGGACTCACCTCGTTGCTCTCCCGACTGGCGAATCTGGCGATCGACGTCCAGGGGGCGGCGGGCATGCTCGGCCCCGACGACGCCATCGACGAGGGCCGCTGGGCGCTCGCCTTCCTCGGATATCCGGGGATGCGGATCGCCGGCGGCACCGATCAGATCCTCCGGAACATCATCGGGGAGCGGGTCTTGGGGCTGCCCGGCGAGCCCAGGGTCGACAAGGACGTCCCCTTCAGCCAGATCCCGGGCTGATCCGCCCACCGATTCCCCTCAGGGACGCACGCTCAGGAACCGATGGGTACATTGGACGCGTGCACTTCCCCGGAGGTGGCCCGTGGCACGGCCGATCTTCCCCCAAAACGTCATCGCCGTCATCTGGGACTTCGACAAGACCCTCATCCCGGGCTACATGCAGAAGCCCCTCTTCCGGCACTTCGACATCGACCCGGCCGTCTTCTGGGAGGAGGTGGACCACCTCGAGCAGTGGTACCGCGCCCGCGGAGCGGACCTGATCGCCACCGACACCCTCTACCTCAACCACATCCTCACCTACGTGCGTGCCGGGAGGATGGCCGGTCTCAGCAACGAGCTGCTCCGGGAGCTGGGTGCCGAGATCGAGTTCTACGCCGGGATGCCGCATTTCATGGACATGCTCCGCAAGCACGTCGAGGCCGAGCCCCGGTTCTCCGAGCACCAGGTCCGAGTCGAGCACTACATCGTGTCCTCTGGCCTCCGGCAGATGATCCTCGGCTCGGCGGTGGCGCCCTACGTCGAGTTCGTCTGGGCCTGCGAGTTCACCGAGGAGGTGGCGCCCCCCGGGTACCTGGAGACCTCCCAACCCCGCCTCTTCGCGCCCGGGGAACGTCAGATCGAACAGCTCATCTACACGATCGACAACACGACGAAGACCCGGGCGATCTTCGAGATCAACAAGGGGACGAACAAGATCCCCGACATCGACGTCAACGCCAAGATCGCCCACGAGGACCGCCGGGTGCCGTTCCAGAACATGATCTACATCGCCGACGGGCCCTCCGACGTCCCGGTGTTCTCCATCGTCAACCAGAACGGCGGCAAGACCTACGCGGTGTACCGACCCGGCTCCGAAGCGGAGTTCCAACAGGTCGACCGCCTGCTCCAGCAGGGCCGGATCCAGGCGTACGGCCCCGCCGACTACCGGGAGGGCTCCCAGACCGCGATGTGGATCACCCACGCCGTCGACCGGATCGCCCATCGGATCGTCCGGGATCGGGAACGGGCCCTCTCCGAGCGACTGGGACGACCCCCGAGCCACCTCGACGACGAGGACTGACGGGCCGATCCCTCGCCCGGATCTCGAGCGCGGGCCGGGAGGGCATGGGGAGGAAGGGTGCGGAGGGCCCCACCCGGAGCCACCCCGGTATCCGGGATCGCTCCCGACGCCGACGATGGGGGAGGCGGGTCGGCCTTCCTCACCGCGCCGGACCAGAATGGAGCCATGTTCCGGCGCAGGGCCCGACGCCCCAGCCTGGTGGAGCTCACGCTGCTCGGCTTCGGTTCCGACGAAGAGCTGATCGCCTACTACGGCTCCCTGGAACGGGCCGCCGCCGCCTGGCGGCGACACCGGGAAGAGGTCATGGCCCACTGGCCGAACGGCCGCCCCCAGGCCTGGTGGCGATTCGAACCCGAGGTCCCCGACGACCTGAGAACCGGTCCCCCGCTGGTCCTCACCCGTGCCGACGCCCGCGCCTGGGACGAACTGGAGGCGCGCCGCCGCGCCTTTCTCGCCGCCCGAGGCGAGTCCCGCCCCGGCCCGATCTGACCAGGAGCAGCAACGATGCACCTGACCTCACCCGCCTTCGTCAACGGGGGCATGATCCCCGTGAAGCACACCTGCGACGGCGAGGACGTCTCCCCGGCCCTCGACGTCGACGACCTCCCCGAGGGCGCCCGGTCCCTCGTCCTCGTGATGGAGGATCCCGACGCCCCCCGGGGCACCTGGGATCACTGGATCGCCTACGACATCGATCCCTGCGACCACATCCCCGAGGGGGTTCGAACCCTCGGCACTCCGGGACGGAACTCCTGGGGGAACGCCGGGTACGGCGGGCCATGCCCTCCGTCGGGCACCCACCGGTACGTGTTCCGGCTCGTCGCCCTCGACCGACGCCTCGGCCTGCCGCCGGGCCTCACCAAGGCCGAGGTGATGACCGCGGCCGCTCCCCACATCCTCGACGAGGCCGTGCTGATCGGCCTCTACGGGCGCTCGTCCACCGGACGGAAATGATGGAAGGCGATGGCGGCGGCGTGGCCCACGTTGAGGGAGTCGACGTCACCGCTCATCGGGATCCGCACCACCAGGTCGGCGCGCCGCAGGGCCTCGTCCGAGAGTCCGGGCCCTTCGGCACCGAGCATCAGCACGACCCGGTCGGGAGGCTCGACGGAGGCCATCTCGACGGCGTCGGGGCGGGGTGACAGCGCCACCACCGTGAATCCACCGTGCTGGAGCACGTCGAGCACGTCGGGCCACTCCGCCACGCGAAGGAAGGGGAGCTGCAGGACCGTCCCCATCGAGACCCGGACGACGCGCCGGTGGTAGGGGTCGGCGCAGGTGGGGTCCAGCAGCACCCCCTCGACTCCCAGACCGGCCGCCGACCGGAAGATCGCCCCGAGGTTCTCGAGGTCGTTGATCCCCTCCAGTACGGCCAGGAATCGGGTCGTCGGCACCAGCGAGGACAGCTCCGCCTCGGCGGCCCGTTCCGCCAGGGCGACCGCACCCCGATGGAGGTCGAAGCCCACCACCCGGTTGAGGATGTCCTGGGGGGCGACGTACACGACGAGGTCCCGATCACGGACGGCGTCGGCGAGCTGGCGGTACCGTTTGGCGGTGAGGAGCATCGAGCGGATTCGATGCCCCGACGCCAGGGCGCGCCGGATCACCGGGACGCTCTCGGCGATGAACAACCCTCGGCCCGCCTCCACCTTCCGCCGCAGCTCGGCGTCGGTGAGATGCAGATAGTCGATGAGTCGGGGATCGGCGGGGTCGGACACCTCGACGAGTTCGGGCATGGCCCCATGATCCCACCCGGAGTCAGCGTCGGCGGAGAGGATCGATCCCCACCGAACGCAACAGCCGGGCGACGACGTGGAGCGGCAGCCCGATCACGTTCGACGGGCTGCCGTCCACCCATTCGACGAAGATCGCCCCGAGTCCCTGGAGGGCATAGGCGCCGGCCTTGTCCATGGGTTCGCCCGTCGCCACGTAGGCGGAGATCTCCTCGTCGGTGAGCTCCACCATCCGCACCAGGGTGCGCTCGACCGCCGAGACCGTCTCACGCCCGGGCGCGGCCACGGCGACCCCGGTCACCACCTCGTGGGTCACCCCCGAGAGGCGCCGCAGCATCGTCCGGGCCTCGGCCGGATGGGCGGGCTTGCCCAGGAGGTGTCCCCCCACCGCCACCGCCGTGTCGGCGGCGAGGACGACAGCGTCGGTGACGTCCACCGCCGCCGCCTTCGCCCGGGCGACCCGCTCCACGTAGAGCTGCGGCTCCTCCTCCGGGTACGGCCGCTCGTCGACGTCGGCGGGGACCACGTCGTAGCGGAGGCCGAGGACGTCAAGGAGCTCCCGCCGGCGGGGCGAAGCCGACGCCAGGACGAGGCGGGTCACGTGACCGGTTCGCCCGCGGTGAGCACGACCACCTCGAACGCGCCTCCCGCCGCGTCCCGGAGCTCCTCGGGCGTACCCGCCAGGATCGGGAAGGTGCCGTAGTGCATCGGGACGACCGTGGAGACGCCCAGCAGCTTCGCCGCCTTCGCCGCCTGCCGGGGATCCATCGTGTAGTGACCACCGATCGGCAGGAGGGCGATGTCGGGCTGCCACAGCTCACCGATGAGTGCCATGTCCCCGAAGACCATCGTGTCGCCCGCGTGGTAGATGGTCGGGCCGCCGTCGAAGGCGAGCACCCAACCTCCGGGATCCCCACCGTCGACGATCCCCGCCTCCCCCGAGATGCCACTGGAGTGCACGGCCGGGACGAAGGTGGCGGAGACCCCGCCCGGCCCGGCCACCGTGCCCCCCATGTTGAGCCCGGTGACGTTCTCCAGCCCCTGACCTTCCAGCCACACGGAGATCTCGTGGATGGCGAAGAGCCGGGGTGCGTGCCGCTTCGCCAGGGCGACGGTGTCTCCGACGTGATCGAAATGGCCGTGGGTGAGGTAGATGGCGTCGACCCGTTCGGGCTCGTGCTCCGCCTCCGGGCAGGCCGGATTCCCCGACAGCCAGGGATCGACGAGGCTCACCGTCCCGTCGGCGGTGCGGAACCGGAATGCGGCGTGCCCCAGCCAGGTCAGTTCGAGACCGTCGAGTTGCATCGTTGCCTCCTGGATCGACTCGTCCCCGATCCTACGACCGTCCACCGCCATGACGAGGGGCGAAGGACCCGAGGACCGAAGACACCTCCACATCTGGCCCTTGGGCCCTGGCACGGGAGTCGACGATGGGTCACGATGGGTCCTACGACGGGAGGAACCGGATGGACGCCACTCGTGCCCTCGAGGCGGCGAAGAAGCGGCGTCGGGAGGTGGCCGACGCCGGGGTCGAGGTGGAAGAGGCCATCGCTCGACCGAAGTCGAGCCCCGACTGGTCCGCCGCCGTCGCCGCCGCCCTCGCCGAGCTCGACGACGCCTTCCGGTCACACTGCGACGAGGTGGAGGCGACCGACGGCCTCTTCGAGGAGATCGCCGCCGAGGCGCCCCGACTGGAGCACCAGATCGCCGAGCTCCGCCGCCGTCACGCCGAGATCGTCGCCGAGATCGAGCGGGTGCGCGCCGAACTCCCCGGCCTCGACCCCGACGAGGTCCGGACCCGAGCGGAGTCCCTGCTCGTCACCCTCTCCCGCCACCGTGCCCAGGAGTCGGACCTGGTGTGGGAGGCCTACATGGTGGACCTCGGCGGATGGTCGTGAGCGATCAGTCCGGCCGCACGCACAGGACGGGCTGATCCACCGTCAGCAGGATGTCCTGGGCGATGCTCCCCATCATCAGTTTGCCCACCCGGGAGCGGTTCTTCACCGTGATCACGATGAGGTCGCATCCCTCCTTCGTGGCGGCGATCTGGATCTGCTGGGTGGGATCGCCGAACACCACGTCGGTGCGAACGGGAACCCCCTCCCCGACGACCCTCCCGACCAGGTCGTCGAGGCGCTGGCGGGCCTCCTCGAAATGGGGACGGGCGGCGTCCGGGTCGTGGGACATGTCGTCGAGGTCGAGCCCGACCGTGGTGAGCACGTGGAGTACGACCAGCTCCGCCCCCTCGGTCGCCGCCAGGCGCGCCGCGTAGCGGAGCGCAGCCTCCGACCTCGGCTCGAGGTCCGTCGGAGCCAGGATCCGGTTGAACAAGCCCACGGTCTGCACCCTCCTCGTTCGGCCCCCCGAGAGTAGACCTCCGACCCGCCGATGTGGCGGCTCGATCCCCCCGTCGCCACCTGCCACGGTCCCCCGTGGTGGGTCGGGAGGATCGGGTGCGCCACCGGCCGTGTAGCCTCCGGCGGATGCAGCCCCCCCTCGTCTCGGCG
>JALSJV010000186.1 GCA_026989215.1 Acidimicrobiia bacterium
ACGAACGCCCGAGCTGCTCGCTCGTCTCCTCGCCGAGGATCCTCCACCAAAGCCGATCGACGCTGGGGTGTAGGTCGAGGCCGAGGCGACGACATGAGCCGAACTCTGACTCCGGGCCGGCTGGTGTTCCGTCGAGGTCGGGTCGCGCAGCGAACCGCCGCCCCTGCCTACCCGGGCGTCCACCGCCAGCGGTCCGGGTCCCACCGTGCGTCAGGGACAGGCTCGGTGAACAGCGGATTCCAGAAGGCGCGGAGCGCCTGCCCGGCTCGGGGGAGCGTGGTCCATGGGATGTCGTAGATGCGCACGAACAGGGCCCACCGGTCCGCCCAGCGGTCTGGCGGATCGGGGAGTGATGGAGGCCATGGGGTCTCGCGGAGCTCGAATGTCGTGTGGCATGCGGTGACGAGGATGGAGGCCGGCGGGATGGGGAGGCGCTCGGCGATGACGAGCATGTCGTAGAGGTCTCGGGGTCGGCTGGATCCGTTGCCGTAGGAGCGTGCGTAGGCGTGGAGCTTCTCGGCGAGCTGTTGCGCGACCGGGATGGCGGGGACGACGGGGGCGGGCAGGTCGGCGAAGTCGAGGAGGTCACGCAGGGGAATCTCGGTGACGGGTCGCCGGTCCGTGGGCATCAGGTTGATGTCGAGGTTGACGCGTTCGAACTCCCTGCCGGCGAGCATTGCGAGAACGGGGAACCGGAGCGCGCCGGCTGGGGTTTCGCCCTGGAGCGGCCGGGCTCGGCCGATCTGAAAGGAGAACGCGTCTCCCAGGTCGAGAAAGGCAGCCCGATCGAGGGTGGCCTCGAGTTCCTCGAGGGTGGCTCGCCAGTTGGCGTCGGCGTCGGAGGTCGCTCGGGCCCGGTCGCCGAGGCGGGCGAGCATTGCCAGTCCTCCCTTGAGGGCCCAGGTTCCTGGTGCAGCCGAGTGCTGGAGTCGGGCGAGGAGGCGCTGGTGGGCGACTTCCTTGCGGAGCCGGTCGAGGGGACGGCCCGTTCGGCGGGCGCGGTCGAGAAGACGTCGTTCCAAGGCAGTGCGGAACGCGTGGGGACTGTCGTAGGGACCGATCATGGTGAGAGGGTGCGGTCGAAGATCTCGGCGAGGTCGGGCCGTTGCTCGACGACCCTGCGGAGCTGGCTGACCCGGAGCAAACCTCGTTCGATGGCCTCTTCCGCGGCGGCAGCCGCCATCGACGGGTCGGATACGACGTCGAGGATGGTCCGCAGCGGGGTGGTGACGGGAATTCCGTCACGGACCGTGATGTCACCGGCGGGGAGCGGAGCCCGATGGATGAGCACACCGGGACGGCTCCCGCGGAAGCGGCGCGGGACGGTGATGTGGATGACCGGAGGCATGGCGTCGGCCAGGCCGTAGATGGCGAGCGCCGTGTCGTGGGAGGCCGCCGCGCCGTCGCCGACCCACAGGACCGTGGCCATCACGTCCTCGAACGGGTGGCTCGGGTAGTTGAGAAGGCGGTAGACGCCCCGGCTGATCCGCTCGAGGTTGCCCGAGCGGACGTGGTGGGAGAGATAGCGGCGGTCGACTCCCAGTTCTTCTGCCTGGCTCGTGCTGAAATAGCCGAGCTGGGTATCGGCGAGGGAATACAGGCGGTCGAGGACCCGCCTCTCGGGCCTGAATGTCATAGTAACTATGACATTCGTGCCACACCGGCCTTTTCCGATCGACTCCGGGTCGCCTGATCCTCCAGGCTCAGCTGGGTCGCCGCCGTCGGCGATGACCCGGGGAGGCAGGCCCCAGCGTCGAACCTCCACGGGAGTCCGTGGAGCGTCCGCGGAAAGTCCGCGAGAGGTGCGGAAATGATGAGAGACGACGAGAGACGTTGAGAGGCGAAAACCCAATGGCCAGGTGTCCGCCGATGTCACAAGGGAGCGGGAACCCCCCGATCTTCCATGGCATGCAAGGGGTGAGGGGTTCAAATCCCCTCAGCTCCACGCCTCGAAATCCCCTGTGTTTGCAGGGGATTCTATCGTTTTCGTCCTCGAACGGGTGGCTCGGGTAGTTGCAAAGGAGGTGGACGCCCCGGCCGGCTCGCTCGAATTCGCCTCCGTACATGATGGGGGAGGTGGCGGCGGTCGAGAACCCGGCGTCGGAGCTCCGGCGAATGGAGGACTCCGGAATCGAGACGGTCTGTTCCTTCTCGGCCGGGACCTACGAGAGCTGGCGGCCCGACGTCGCCGACCATCCCGACGAGGTCCTCGGAATGACCTGGGATGCGTGGGCCGAGCGCCTCATCGGCAGGCTCGACTTCGCCATCACCGAGGAGTGCCTCGCCGACGGCTGGTGTGCCGACATGGCACCGTACCGTGCCGATGGCAAACCGATCCTGGACGCCGAGTACGCCGACCGGGGGTCGCTCGACGCCGCGATCTGCGTGCAGGCGGAGGAACTGGGCGTCTCGGTGCTGTCGGCCGACCGGGAGTTGACCACGAACCTGGGACGGTGCGGCTGAGGGTCGGGGGCGTCTCGACTCGGGGGCCGAGGCGT
>JALSJV010000187.1 GCA_026989215.1 Acidimicrobiia bacterium
TCCGGACGACACCGACCTCCCGGTGGGCACGCCCGGCGAGATCCTCGTCTGGGGACCGAACGTCATCTCCGGGTACTGGAACCGACCGGACGCCGACCGTCAGGCGTTCTGCGACGGCTATCTGCGAACCGGTGACATCGGGTATCTCGACGAGGACGGCTTCCTCTACATCACGGATCGGTCGAAGGACATGGTCATCCGGGGCGGCGAGAACGTGTACTGCGTCGAGGTGGAGGCGGCCGTCGAATCCCATCCCGCGGTGCGTGAGGTGGCCGTCGTGGGGGTGCCCCATCCGGAGTGGGGCGAGGAGGTGAAGGCGGTGGTGGTCGTCGATGCGGGAGCCGAGGTCACCACCGAGGAGCTCGCGGCCCACGCGGCGCGGAGCCTCGCCCCCTTCAAGGTGCCCACCCACTGGGAGCTCCGCACCGAGTTGCTTCCCCGCAACCCGTCGGGGAAGGTGCTGAAGACCGCCCTCCGGGAAGGCAGGGTCTTCCAGGTCGGCGACGACTACGACTCGGCCCTGTGACCGAGGCTCGGGTCGAATGGGCCCCCGGGGCCGAGGTGGGGCTGGAGGTCGCCGGGGTGGGGGACGTCGTGTTCGTGCTCGCCCACGGAGCCGGTGCACGCCGGGACCATCCCGCCATGGTCGGCCTCCGAGACGCTCTCGTCGGCCGGGGGATCACGGTCGTCACCTTCGACTACCCCTACGCGGCCGAGGGCCGCCGGGCACCCGACCGGGCGCCCAAACTGCTCGCCTGCCATCGAGCGGTCGTCGGGTGGGTCCGTGAGCATGTACCCGGACGGCTGGTCCTGGGGGGTCGGTCGATGGGGGGACGGATGGCGTCGATGCTCGTCGCCGAGGGCGTCGCCTGTACCGCCCTCGTCCTCTACTCCTACCCGCTCCACCCTCCCGGGAGGCCGGACCGGCTCCGAATCGACCATCTGGACGACATCGGCGTTCCCACCCTCGTCGTGTGGGGGACCCGGGATCCCTTCGCGTCCCGGGAGCTCGTCGACGTCCATCTCCGTTCGAGGTTCGAGGTCGCCGAGGTCGAAGGAGCGGGCCATTCCTTCGAAGTCCCCCGTCGGACCCTCGAGGAGGTGCAGGCGGAGGTGGCCGAGGCGACCGTGGACTGGTTGATGCGTCTGGCGTGACCATGGGCTTGGCTTGCCTCCGGTGGTGAGGCATAATCTGGCCTCAGGCTTTCCCCCCTCGAGGAGTCCTAGTCATGGCTGAGATCACGCTGCGCGCCCAGGCGGGTCGTCGCCCCGGGAGCCGCGAGTCACGGCGACTGCGGCGAGCGGGGCTCGTCCCCGCGATCGTGTACGGGCGCGACCTCGAGCCCATCCCGGTGGCCGTCGACCACCACGACGTCTACGTGGCGCTGCATTCCGAGGCGGGCCTCAACGTGCTCATCAACCTCGAGATCGAGGGACGGGAACCGGTGCTCACCATGGCCCGGGAACTGGACCGTCACCCCTACAAGAACCAGATCCGCCACATCGACTTCGTCCAGGTGTCCCTCACCGAGACCGTCACCACCGAGGTGGCGGTCCATCCCGTCGGCGAGGCCGCCGGGGTGAAGGAGGGCGGCATCCTCTCGATGGTCCGCAGCCTGGTGGAGATCGAGGCGCTGCCGACCGCCATCCCCCCTGCCATCGAGGTGGACGTCTCCGGCCTGGGGATCGGCGACGCCCTCCGGGTCGCCGACCTTCCCGAGATCGAAGGGGTGAGCTACCTCGAGGATCCCGACGAGGTGGTCGTCAGCATCACCGCCCCGGCCGTCGCCGAGGTGGAAGCAGTCGAAGAAGAGGCCGTCGAGGGTGAAGAGGAGGAGGCCGAGGCGGCCGAAGCCGAGGCGGCCGAAGCCGAGGCCGAAGGATCCGAGTAGCCCGGTGCGGATCGTCGTCGGGCTCCGCAATCCGGGGTCCGAGTACGAGGGGACACGCCACAACGTGGGCCATGAGGTCGTCGTCGCCGTGGCGCGACGTCACGGCGGAGAGCTCCGCCGCATGCGACGAACACGGTGCGAGACCGTCACGGTGGAGCTCGGAGGGCAGAAGGTCGTCCTGGCCGCACCGCTGGCGTTCATGAACGAGTCGGGTGGTCCGGTCCGCGCCCTCGTCGACTACTACCGGCTCTCTCTCGACCATCTGCTGGTCGTTCACGACGACATCGACCTCCCCTTCGGGCGACTCCGGCTGGTGGCGGGCCGCGGGAGCGGCGGCCACAACGGGGTCCGGTCCCTGGAACGGGCGCTGGGCACCAACCACTTCGCCCGCCTCAAGGTCGGGGTCGGGCGTCCTCCCGGCCGGATGGATCCGGCGGTCTATGTGCTGCGTCGGTTCTCCGTCAGGGAGCGACCGGAGGTGGATCTGATGGTGGCCGACGCCGCCGACGTGGTGGAGACCTGGGTGGGCGACCCCGAGCGGGCCCGGGAGTTGGCCGGACGACGCCGACCTGCCTC
>JALSJV010000188.1 GCA_026989215.1 Acidimicrobiia bacterium
GCATCTGTCGAATCGCAATGGCCGGTGCTTGAGGCTAGAGGACTGGTCCTACCGCGGCCATCCTCATAGGGTAGCGGGCAGATTAATGCAAAACGCGCTCAAATGCTACTTTTCTGGCGCGGAAGAGAGGACTCAGAGTATTTCACACCTCAGGATCAGGAACCCTTCCCCACGATTCAGCGAAGTCTTCCCTTTTCTCCCATAGCCGAAGCTTTCGGTGCCCAAGGACCGTCCTACAGTCTCGGTTCTCCAAGTACCACTACTTAGTGTTAGTGATTGGGTGACACCCTCCACCTGCGTGAATGCGGGTGCATTACAGACGGGAATCGGACCCGACTCCGTGTTTCTGCAGTTGAGCGGGACCCTCGGTCCAGGATCTTAGCGAGCCTCGGCAGAACTCCGTCTGGACCACAAGTAAAACGGTTCACGGGAGCGGAAGGCTTCGAGGTGCCCCGGCAGGAAGCCGGGAGTCTGCGCAACGGAACCCCGACAACCGCTTGAGAGGTCGCTCCACGCCGTCTAGCGTGACATGAGGAAACGGGATGGGAGGTTTGGGGCGTGTCGAAGACCGCCTTCATCACGGGGATCACCGGCCAGGACGGCTCCTATCTGGCCGAGCTGCTGCTGGACCAGGGCTACGAAGTCCACGGGCTGGTCCGGCGCTCCTCCACCTTCGGGACCGAACGGGTCGACCACCTCTACGTCGACCCCCACCTCGACTCGGCCCGGCTGTTCCTCCACTACGGGGACCTCTCCGACGCCTCCAGCCTGGCGTCGCTGCTCCGTGAGATCAGACCGCACGAGGTGTACAACCTCGGGGCGCAGTCCCATGTGGCGGTCTCGTTCCAGAACCCCATCTACACCGCCGACGTCGACGCCCTCGGGACCCTGCGGCTGCTGGAGGCGATCCGCATGGCCGACCATCCCGTCCGCTTCTACCAGGCGTCGTCGTCGGAGATGTACGGCAAGGTCGCCGAGATCCCCCAAAACGAACACACCCCCTTCCATCCCCGCAGCCCCTACGGGGTCGCCAAGGTCTACGCCTACTGGCAGACCGTCAACTTCCGCGAGGCCTACGGCCTGTACGCCTGCAACGGGATCCTCTTCAACCACGAATCCCCACGGCGGGGCGAGACCTTCGTCACCCGGAAGATCACCCGTGCCGCCACCCGCATCGCCCTCGGCCTCCAGGACAAGCTGTTCCTCGGCAACCTGGACGCCGAACGGGACTGGGGATTCGCCGGGGACTACGTCCGGGGCATGTGGCTGATGCTGCAACAACCCCGACCCGACGACTACGTCCTCGCCACCGGCGAACGCCACTCGGTGCGGGAGTTCTGCGAACGGGCCTTCGAGCTGTTGGACCTGGACTGGGAACGGTACGTGGAGATCGACAAACGCTACCTCCGCCCTGCCGAAGTGGACCTCCTCCAAGGGGACGCCACCAAGGCGAGACGGGTCCTCGGCTGGGAACCGACGGTCGGATTCGAAGAGCTGGTCGAGATGATGGTCACCGCCGACCTGGAGCTCGCCAAACAGGAACGCACCCTCGTCGACGCCGGCCTGAAACCCAACGAATGGCGCAACGGGAGGCCCCACTGATGGACCTGGCCGGAGCCAAGGTGATGGTGACCGGAGGCGCCGGGTTCCTGGGCCGGGTCGTCTGCCGGGAGCTGCAGACCCGCGACGTCGGCGAGATCGTCGTCCCCCGACGGGCCGACGTCGACCTGACCCGGCAGACCGCGGTCGACGACCTCTTCGACGCCGTCCGGCCCGACGTCGTCATCCACCTCGCCGCCGAAGTCGGCGGGATCGGGGCGAACCGCGCCAACCCGGGCCGGTACTTCTACGCCAACATGGCGATGGGGCTGCACACGATCGAAGCCGCCCGCCGGGTCGGGGTCGCCAAGTTCGTGCAGGTGGGGACCGTATGCGCCTACCCGAAACACACCCCGGTCCCCTTCCGGGAAGAGCACCTGTGGGACGGATACCCCGAAGAGACCAACGCCCCCTACGGCATCGCCAAGAAGGCGCTGCTGGTGATGCTGCAGGCCTACCGGGAGCAGTACGGGATGAATGGCATCTACCTGCTGCCCGTCAACCTGTACGGTCCGGGAGACAACTTCGACCTCGAGACCAGCCACGTCATCCCCGCCCTCATCCGCAAGTTCGTCACCGCCCGAGACCAGAACCTGCCGTCCGTCGAGGTGTGGGGGACGGGATCGGCGTCCCGGGAATTCCTCTACGTGGACGACGCCGCCCGGGCCATCGTCGCCGCCACCGAACGCTACGACGGCCCCGAACCGGTGAACGTCGGAGCGGGACGGGAGGTGACGATCCGCCGACTCGTGGAGATGATCGGCGACCTGGTCGGC
>JALSJV010000189.1 GCA_026989215.1 Acidimicrobiia bacterium
TCGTCACTCCCGGGCTGTCGAGGGGGACGATCACCATGCTCTGGCGGTGGTAGGGGTCGGCGTCGGGGTCGGTCACGCCCATCACGATGGCCACCTTGCAGCGGGGGTCGGCCGCCCCCGACGAGAACCACTTCCGACCCGTGATCACGTACTCGTCCCCGTCCCGCTCGATCCTGGTGCGGATGTTGCGGGCATCCGAGGAGGCGACGTCGGGCTCGGTCATCGAGAAACACGACCGGATCTCGCCCTCCAGGAGCGGCATCAGCCACCGCTCCTTCTGCTCCGGAGTCCCGAACATGTGGAGGATCTCCATGTTGCCCGTGTCGGGAGCGGAGCAGTTGATGGCCTCGGGTGCCAGCCACGGCACGCGGCCGGTGATCTCCGCCAGGGGCGCGTACTCGAGCACCGAGAGGCCGGCCCCGTGCTCCTCGTCGGGCAGGAACAGGTTCCACAGACCCCGCGAGCGGGCCTCCTGTTTCAGCTCCTCGACGATCGGCGGGACGAAGTGGGGATCGCCCGCCTCCTCCATCTGCTGCCGGTACACCGGCTCGGCCGGGTAGATGAACTCGTCCATGAACTGGAGCAGCCGGGAGCGCCACTCCTCCACCTTGGGGCTGTATGCGAAATCCATGGCGGCCAACTTAGCCCGCCGAGCTGGGCGGCGACCAGGGTCGACGGTCCCCAAGGCCCCTCCGGCCGTCAGAGGCGACCCGAGGGCCCTCCGCCGACCGAGCCGTCGTCGTCCCCGTCGTCGGACGGGTCGCTCCCCTCCCCTTCGGAGCCCTCCCCCCGGGGAGGGGCGAAGAGGAATCCCCCTTCCGGGAGCGTCCCGGCGACCTTGGGGGGAGTCGGGGCCCGCCGGGCTTGCCAGCGCTGCACCTCCCCCAGCAGGAGGAACCCGGCGATGAAGGCGGCGAAGAAGAACCCGAACCGGATGGCGAGGAAGGTGGCGGCGAGGGCGGTGAGGGGGAACAGGACGTCGGCGATCCTGGTGCCCCACCGGGGAAAGAGGGTGTCCAGGAGCCCCTGGAAGATCTGACCACCGTCCAGGGGCCGAATCGGCAGCCAGTTCAACAACCCCCAGATGACGTTGACGAACACGAAGACGCTGACCGTGTACCGCCCCAGGGCCGTGTCCGGTCGGATCGTGCCGGCGCGGGCCAGCGCCCAGACGATCCCGCCGACGACCAGTCCGACCGCCGAGCCCGAGGCGGCGATGAGCGTGCGACGTCCCGGGGTGAGTCGACGGGGGTCGGCGGGGAACGTCGTGTATCCACCGAGGGCGTAGAGGGTGATGGCGGCGGGGAGCTCGAAACTGCGAGCGACGAGGGCATGGCCGAGCTCGTGGACCAGGACCGACAGGAACACGACCGCGACCCAGACGACGAGGAACTGCGTCGGGGTGCGAGGCGTCCATCCGATGAGCACGGCAACGAGAAAGAACGACCACTTGACCTGCACCGGGATTCCGAACAGTCGAAACCGCATCCCGGCATGTTCACCGTTCTCGTCCCGCTGCACAACCCGCGACCTCCTACCCTTCGTCCCCATGCACGAAGATCTCCGAACTCGCGTCCATGAGGCCTTCCCCGAGATGGTCACCATCCTCGAGGACCTCGTCCGCATCCCCTCGGTGTCGGCTCCTTCCTACGATCCCGGAGCGGTACGACGTTCCGCCGAGGCGGTGGCCGACCTCCTCCGGTCGGTCGGATGCCACGACGTCCGCCTCCTCGAGATCGAAGGCGCCCATCCGGCCGTCTACGGCGAGATCCCGGCCCCCGACGGCGCCCCCACGGTGCTGCTCTACGCCCACCACGACGTGCAGCCTCCCGGTCCCGCCGAGGAGTGGCGGACCGGCCCCTTCGAGCCCTTCACCGACGGCGGCCGCCTCTACGGACGCGGCGCCTCCGACGACAAGGCCGGGATCGTCATGCATCTGGGAGCGCTTCGGGCCTTCGAGGGTCGCCCCCCGGTCGGGGTCAAACTCCTGATCGAGGGAGAGGAGGAAGTGGGATCGGCGCACCTCTCCGAGTTCCTCGACACCTACCACGATCTCCTCGCTGCCGACGTGGTCGTCATCGGAGACGCCGGGAACTGGCGGGTCGGACAGCCCGCCCTCACCACGTCCCTGCGCGGCCTCGTCGCCTGCACCATCGAGGTGCGAACCGCCGAGCGGCCGGTCCACTCCGGCCTGTTCGGGGGGGTGTTCCCCGATGCCCTCATGGTCCTCGCCCGGATCCTCGCCTCCCTCCACGACGATCGGGGAGAGGTGGCGGTGGCAGGCCTCGTCTCCACCGAGTCGGATCCCCTCGACCTCACCGAAGACGAGGTCCGGAAGCAGATGGGAACGGTCGCCGGACTCGAGACGATCGGCTCCGGGGGCCTCACCTCCCGTCTCTGGACGAAACCCGCCATCGACATCCTGGCGATCGACGCCCCCGGGGTCGCCGAGGCGATCAACCAGCTCGTCCCCGTCGCCCGCGCCAAGGTCAGCATGCGGATCGCCCCCGGCCAGGACGCCGACGCGGCGATGAACGCCCTCCGCGACCACCTCCTCGCCCACGTGCCGTGGGGCGCGGAGGCGACGATCGTCGCCACCGAGAAGGGCGACGCCTTCGCCCTCGACGCCTCCGGACCCGCCTACGACGCCTGGCGGGCGGCGATGGCCGAGGCCTGGGGCCGACCCCCGATCGACATGGGGGTGGGCGGCTCCATCCCCTTCGTGGCGGCGTTCTCCGAGAAGCTCCCGGAGGCGGCGATCCTCCTCACGGGAGCCGGGGATCCCACGTCGGCGATCCACGCCCCGAACGAGAGCCAGGACCTCGACGACCTGGAGAAGGCGATCCTCGCCGAGGCCATCGCCCTGCGGCTGCTCGCCGACCGCTGACGGCGCTCAGTCCTCGACGACGCCCCGGATCCGGCGTTCCAGCTCCGGGGGCACGACCGAGTCGGGGTCGCGGAGCTCGCCCAGCCGGTCCTTCACACCCACCAACGCCGCGTAGAGCGGGGGACAGGTGGGGCACTCGGCGAGGTGCGCCTCGACGACCCGGGCAGTACCCGGATCGAGCTTCCCGTCGAGATACTCGGAGACGTGACGTCGAGCGTCCCAGCAACGCATCGGTACTCCCTCCAGCTTCGCCCTTCGGTCGGCGCCCGCAGCCAGAGCCGACACCAACATCATGCGTCCACGTCGGAGGCGCTGCTTGGCGGCCGGCAGGCTGATGTGTTCGAGCTCGGCGATCTGGCGGACCGTCCAACCTTCGACGTCGTGGAGCAGCACGGCGGTCCGATAGGCGAAGGGGAGGCGCACCAGGGCGTCCTCCAGCTCTTCTCGGGTGGCTGCCCGCTCGACCACGAGCGCCGGATCGACGGTGTAGGTGTCGTCTCGCCAGCTCTCCTCCACCTCTTCGACGAGGACCTCGTGCCTGGATCGCCGGGCGCGGTCGACGGCCAGATTGTGGAGGATCCGCCGGAGCCAGGACCTCACCGGGGCGTCGCCCCGGTACTGGCCCGCCCGTTCCACGGCCCGGAGGAAGGTGTCCTGGACCAGGTCGGCGGCGAGGTCGGGGTCGCGAGTGAGCCCGAGGGCGAAGCGGTACAGGGGCTCGATCTCGGCGGCGAGTCGCTCCGGAGTGAGGGTCTCGGTCACCGATCCCTCCGCCCACCCCAGATACCCCACCCGGCGATGGCCACTCCGAGGGCGACGAGGAACCAGGTCGGGCCGGCGACGAGCCCCGCCACGGTCAGCACGATGCCCGTTCCGACGCGGAGGAGGACGTCGATCCGCCCCGCCCGCGATCCGCTCTGCCTCCCGGCGATGAGGGAGCCGACGAGGCGCTCCAACTCGTCTCGGGTTCGCCGACCGGTCACCCGGAACACCTCGTTCCCGTCCACCATCCCGATGAGGGTGGGCGTGCCCTTCACCCCCAGGCCGACGACCTCTTCGGGTACCCGGCCGATGTCGATCTCGACCACGGTCACCTCGGGGTGACCTTCGACGACGGCGTGGAGCACGGGCTTCATCACCCGACAGACGCTACACCGCGCCGACGTGACGAAGAGCAGGGTCCGCCCGCGGGGCGGGACCTCCACGCGGTGGGACACGGTCTCCTCTCTCCTCGATCCTCCGGAGTCGCTCGGCGATGCCGGGGCGGCCTCCCTCGGCCGCCCCGGTCCCCGTGCCGTTTGGTCGGTCAGGCCGCGGCCTTCTCGGCCTTGTTCGTACGGAAGCGGAAGAGGGCGTAGGCCGGGCACCAGCCGACGAGGCCGGTGATGAGCGGCACGAACCCCAGCCACTTGAGCACGGTCCCGAGGGTCCCGCCCACCGCACCGGTCCATCCCAGCACCAGGAGAACGGCTCCGACGACGACCCGCAGCACACGATCCCAACCTGCCTCGTTGATGAAGCCCTTCATGGTTCCTCCTTCTCTCGAGGATCTGCCTTCCCCTAAGAGACGAACGAAGCCGCCGAAGGGATACAGAAGGACCCGGTCGCCTGGGGGAGGGATCCCACAACAGGGACTTCCGGCCCTGTACGGTTCGAAGTCGCCATCCCTACCCTGCCCGGAACACGTTGATCAGGAGACACCATGCGAAGCAAGCTGATGATCGTCATCGCCGTCCTCGGCCTGGTCGTCGCAGCCTGCGGCGGCGGCGCATCCCCCGAGACCACGGCGGCTCCCGCAGCCCCCGGCGCCGGTGATCCCGCCAACGGAGAGAAGCTCTTCGCCGGCACCTGCGCCTCCTGTCACGGCGCCGACGCCACCGGCATCGAGGGCCTGGGGAAGAACCTCACGAAGAGCTCCTTCATCGGCGGCCTCTCCGACGACGAGCTCGTGGCCTTCATCAAGAGGGGTCGCCCCTCGTCCGATCCGGCGAACACCACCGGCGTCGACATGCCCCCCAAGGGCGGAAACCCATCCCTCTCCGACCAGGATCTCTACGACATCGCCGCCTTCCTCCGCACCCTCCAGTGACCTGACCCTTCGAAGGCTCCTCGCACGGAGAACGGGCCACCTCGGTGGCCCGTTCTCCGTTGGGTCCGACGGACCCCCTCCGTCGTGACTTTCGACCCTGCCCCCCACGGTCCCGCACGGGCAGGCTGATGAGCAGATTCACATAGTCATCGACTCACCGATTCGGAGGGGTATGCGCCTGGAGCTGACGAAGCGCTGCGAGCTGGCCCTGCAGGCCATGGCCACGCTCCCCCACGGCCGTCAGGTTCCAGGCCGGGAGCTGGCCGACAGCATCGGCGTCAGCATCCACTACCTCCCCCAGATCATGACGCCCCTCGTCAAGGCCGGCTGGGTCGCTTCGGCGCCCGGCAGAAACGGGGGGTACACCAGGACGGCGACGCTGGCATCGGTGTCGACGCTCGACCTCATCGAAGCCATCGAGGGGCCGACCGACACCGGTACCTGCGTCCTGAAGGGCGGTCCGTGCGACGACCAGGAGCAGTGTGCCCTGCACGTGCCCTGGTCGAGAGCCCGGACCGCCCTCTTGGCAGAGCTCGGACGGACCTCGCTGGCAGAGGCAGCCCATCCGAGCACCGACTCGAAGGAGGGTAGGACATGACCGAGAGATCGGCACCCCACAGGCGCACGCGCCGCTGGTTGGTGCTCTTTGCGCTGACGGCGGCGCTCGCCCTGGTGGCAGGTGCATGCACCGCCGGGGACGGTGGCGGGGCCACCGGCGCCTACGCGGACATCATCAACGAGCGGGGCCTCACCGACGAGCAGGTCGAGGCAGCGCTGAAGACCTACGTGCCCACCGGACAGTGGGACGACTACGTGATGTTCGCTTCGGGCGGCCACAGCGGCCAGGTGATCGCCATCGGCATCCCGTCGATGCGGATCCTGAAGAACATCGCCGTGTTCACCCCCGAGCCGTGGCAGGGCTGGGGCTACGGCAACGTCGAACAGATGAAGGTGCTCGAAGCCGGCAACGTCGGCGACAACGAGATCAAGTGGGGCGACACCCACCATCCCGCCCTGTCGGAGACGAACGGCGACTACGACGGCGAGTTCCTCTTCATCAACGACAAGGCCAACGCCCGGGTCGCGGTGATCGACCTGCGTGACTGGGAGACCAAACAGATCCTGAAGAACCCGGTCTCGATCGTCGACCACGGCGGCACCATGGTCACCCCCAACACCGAGTATGTCATCGAGGGAGGCCAGTACGGCAATCCCCTGGGATGGGAGTACGCCCCCCTCGAGGAGTACGAGGCCGAGTACCGGGGCATGGTGACCTTCTGGAAGTTCGACCGCCAGCAGGGCCGGATCGACGAATCACAGTCCTTCGCCCTCGAGCTCCCGCCGTATTGGCAGGACCTCTGCGACGCCGGAAAGAAGGTGTCCGAGGGCTGGGTGTTCTGCAACTCGTTCAACGTCGAGCTCTCCAAGGGCAAGTCGATCGACGGAGCCGACTTCGAGGCGGGCGTCTCCGCCGGCGAGAACGACTACCTGCACGTGATCAACCTGCGGAAGGCAGAGGAGCTGTACAAGGCGGGCAAGACCATCGACGTGAAGGGATTCCCCGTCATCCCGCTCCAGACGCTGATCGACGAAGGGGTGCTGTACTTCGTCCCCGAGCCGAAGAGCCCCCACGGGATCGACATCTCGCCGGGCGGCGAGTACATGGTCGTCTCGGGGAAGCTCGACCCCCACACGACGATCTACTCGTTCGAGAAGATCCAGCAGGCGATCGCCGACAAGAACTGGGAGCCGGATCGCTACGGCGTGCCCGTGTTGAACTTCGACGCCGTGAAGGAAGCCCAGGTGGAGGTCGGCCTCGGCCCGCTCCACACCCAGTTCGACGACAAGGGCTACGCCTACACGTCCATCTTCTTGGACTCGGTCGTCGCCCGCTGGAGCCTCGGACCTCCCTACCACGAGGGCGACGAGGCGTGGAAGCTGGTGGGCCGCATCCCGATCCACTACAACGTGGGACACGTGGCCGCGGCAGAGGGCGACACCGTCAGCCCCGACGGCAACTACCTGGTGTCCCTCAACAAGTGGTCGATCGACCGCTTCCTGCCGCCGGGTCCGTTGCTCCCCCAGAACCTGCAGTTGATCGACATCTCGAAGGAGCCGATCAACCCGACGGTGGACGTGACGGGTACCGACCCGAACGGGATGCAGCTCCTCTACGACATGCCGATGTCCCTGGGCGAGCCCCACTACGCCCAGATCATCAAGGCGGACAAGCTGAAGCCGTTCGAGATCTACCCGGAGGTCGGGTGGGATCCCGCCACGATGCAGGTGGACCCGAACGCCCCCGTTCCCGGGAACGAACGGGTCGAACGGGACGGCAACACGGTGCACGTCTACATGACGGCGGTCCGGAGTCACTACACGCCGGACCGGGTGGACGTGAAGAAGGGTGACCGGGTCATCTGGCACATCACGAACGTCGAGCAGTCCCTCGACGCCACCCACGGCTTCGCCCTCCCCGGCTACAACATCACGTTGAGCCTGGAGCCGGGCGAGACCGCGACCTTCGAATTCATCGCAGACGAGAGCGGGACCTTCCCGTTCTACTGCACCGAGTTCTGCTCGGCACTCCACCTGGAGATGGCCGGGTACTTCCTGGTTCAGCCGTGACCAGGTGATGCGATGGGTGCCGCCCGGCCGGAGCGCCGGGCGGCACCACCCCTTCAGGAGACGGGACGAACGATGAGCGAGCACACGCCAACCCTCAGAGACCGGATTCTCGGCCCCAGAGTGCCCGACGAGGAGCGTGCGGCCCACGCCGAGCGTTACCGGAAGCCGATGCTCCTCTTCGGGAGCGCTGCCTTCCTGCTGGTGGTCTCCATCTTCTTGCCCTACTGGATCCTTCGCCTCAAGGCCCCCCAGTTCCCCGACGGCCTCACGGTTCAGGCCTACCTCAACCGCTTGGAGGGCGACGTCGAGATCCTCGAGGGCCTCAACCATTACGTGGGGATGCCCTCGTTCGAGCACGGCGCCGTGCTCGAACGGTCCCTCTCCATCATCGCCCTGATCGTCCTCGCCGGACTGTTGGTGGCTGCCCTCTTCTTCCACAACCGCTGGGTCGTCATCTTCACCCTGCCCGCCCTCGTCTTCCCCCTGATCTTCATGGCCGATCTCCAGTACTGGCTGTGGAGGTACGGCCACAGCCTCGACCCCAAGGCGCCCTTGGCCGGAGCGGTGGGAGAGTTCACCCCTCCCATCCTCGGTCCGGCTCGGATCGCCCAGTTCCAGACCCTCGCCCTCCCCGGACCGGGACTCATCCTCGCCGTCATCGCCGCGGGGCTCGTGGCCGTCGGTCTCTGGTACCACCGCAAGGCCTACAAACCTCTCCTGGAACGCCTGAAGAACGAGGACACGACATGACCGCGCTCCTCGCCCTGATCCTCGGTCTCGCCCCGCTCCTCGGCGCCGCTCCCGCGGCCTCCGACGGCGACCTCCAGGCCCTCATCGACGCCGCCGCGCCGGGCGCGACCATCGAGCTCCCGGCCGGCGTCTACCGAGGAGACATCACGATCGACAAGACCCTGACGCTGCGCGGCACCGGCGGGACCGTCATCGAGGGAACCGGCACCGGCACCGTCGTCACCGTCCTCGCCCCCGACGTGACGTTGGAGGGTCTGGTGATCCGCCGATCCGGAGACTCCCTCGACCGTGAGCATGCCGGCATCTCCGTGAAGGCGCCCCGCGTGAAGGTCGTCGACAACCGACTCGAGGACGTCCTCTTCGGCATCTTCCTCTATCAGTCCCCCGACTCCGTCATCCGCGGCAACACGGTGGTGAGCAAGGACCTGTTCATCGCCCGCCGTGGGGATGCGATCCGCATGTGGGAGTCCCACCGAACCGTCGTCGAAGGCAACGTCGTCGACGGAGCCCGAGACGTCGTCCTCTGGTTCTGCGACGACGCGGTCATCCGCGGAAACCTGATCGCCAACGGGCGGTACGGCCTGCACTTCATGTACAGCGACCGGGCCACGATCGAGGACAACGCCCTCATCGACAACAGCGTGGGCTCGTTCCTGATGTACAGCAAGGACCTCGTGCTCCGCCGGAACCTCATCTCCGGCAACAACGGCCCGGCCGGATACGGCGTCGGCCTCAAGGACATGGACGGCTCCAGGCTCGAAGACAACCTCCTCGTCGGGAACCGGGCAGGCGTGTTCCTCGACAACTCTCCGCAGAGCGTGGGAATCGAACAGACCTTCGAAGGGAACCTGTTCGCCTACAACCAGATCGGGGTGCTGTTCCTCCCCTCGGTGAAGGGGAACGTGTTCTGGGGCAATTCCTTCGTGGACAACACCGTCCAGGTGGCGGTCCAGGGTGGGGGCCGGTTCGGCGGCAACACCTGGACACGAGACGGCATCGGCAACTATTGGTCGGACTACGCGGGATACGACGCCGACGGCGACGGCTTCGGCGACGTTCCGTACCGCCTCGACGACCTCTACGACCATCTCCTCGACCGGAACCCGGAGCTGATGCTCTTCGCCGACACCCCCGCTTCCAGGGCCCTCGACCTGGCCGCGCGGGCATTCCCTGTGATCAAGCCGCGCCCGAAGGTCCGGGACGACCGCCCGCTCATCACGCCCCCGCCCGTCCCCGAGCCACCCTTCGACCTCGAGGTGAGGCCAGGAGGATCGCTCCTCGCGGCATCGATCCTGATGCTCGGCGTGGCGACCACCACCGTCTTCGCCGCCCAACGGAGAAGGAGCCTGCCGTGATCCGAATCCGAGAACTCACGAAACGATACGGACCCTTGACCGTCTTGGACCGGTTCTCCCTCGACGTCGCCCCGGGAGAGTCCGTGGCCCTGTGGGGCCCGAATGGGGCGGGGAAGACCACGGTGGTGCGATGCATCCTGGGCCTCGTCGACTACGAAGGGAGCGTCCAGGTCGCCGGGTTGGATGCGCGCCTCCGAGGCAAGGCGGTCCGTGCCCGGATCGGCTACGTCGCCCAGGAGCTGTCGTTCTACGACGACATGCCCCTCGAGGACGTGCTCGTCTACTCGGCCACCCTGAGGAACGTCCCCGTCGCCCGAGTCGGCACGTTGCTCGACCAGTTCCGCCTCCACGACCATCGTCTGAAGCGCGTCGCCGAGCTCTCGGGAGGCCTGAAGCAGCGCCTCGCCCTCGCCGTCGCCCTGGTTCCCGACCCCCCCCTGCTCCTCCTGGACGAGCCCACATCGAATCTCGACGCCCACAGCCGAGAGGAGGCGATCGAGCTCTTCGAGGAGCTTCGCCGAGAGGGGCGGACCATCCTGCTGACGACCCATCACATGGAAGAGATGGGCATGCTGGTGGATCGGGTGGTGGCGATGGATGGCGGGCGGATCGTCACCGAATGCCCTCCCGGGGAACTCGCCGAGCGACTGGGGCTCAAGGTCTGGCTCCATGTGATCCTCCGCAGCCACGACACCACGCGAGCCCTCGAAGCACTCGAGTCGGCCGGATTCGCAGCCCGGACCAACTCCGCGGGGATCCTCGTCGAAGTCCCGGCACAGCGGAAGGGACAGGCCCTCAACACCCTGCACCGTGCGGGGTTGGAGATCGAAGATCTGGAGGTGTGGACATGACCGCCGGTGCCGCCCCCGACGTGTGGCTCGACCTCCCCGAGAAAGCCCAGCGACGAACCATCCTGGCGATCGCCCGAAAGGAGCTCGACGACGCCGTACGCAGCCGTTGGTTCTGGATGTGGACGGTCTCCTTCGCCGGCCTCGCCGCCGTCCTCGCCATGACCGCCCTGCCCGCATCCCGCATCGCCGGAGCGGCCAGCTACGGACGCACCGCGGCCTCGCTCGTGACCCTCACCCAGATCATCGTCCCCCTCATGGGGCTGACCCTCGGCGCCCAGACCATCGCTTTCCAGAGGGAGAACGGAGCGCTTCGGTTCCTGCTGAGTCATCCCGTGAACCGGACCGAGAGCTTCTGGGGACTCTACGCGGGCAAAGCCGCAGCGCTCACCGCAGCCTCCTTCGCCGGTTTCGGCACCGCGGGCGTGGTGACGGCGCTGCGAAGCGGAGGAGGTGAGGCCGGCTCGTTCGTTCGGATCACCCTCCTCGCGTGGGCGCTCCTCCTCGCCATGGTCGCCGTGGGGATGCTGATCAGCACCCTGGCGCATCGAGCCCCTTCGGCACTGGGTTCGGCAGTCTTCACGTGGCTGGCGCTGGTCTTCCTCGGAGACCTGGGGCTGATGGGGACCGCCGTCGCCACCCGACTCTCGGTCCCGATGCTCTTCTTCTCGACCATCGTGAACCCCGTCGAGGCGTTCCGTCTCGCCGCCTTGGCGACCTTCGCCAGCTCCTTCGACATCCTCGGACCGGCAGGCACCTACGCCGCCGACGCCCTGGGAGCCGCGCTCGTCCCGGTGATCGTGTCCAGCCTCCTCGCCTGGATCCTCGTGCCCCTGGCCGTGGCGTGGTTCCGGTTCACCCGACACCAGGACCTGTGATGAGAACCCTCCCGATCCTCCTCGCCCTGACCCTGATCCTCGGCGCCTGCTCCTCCGGCGACGGGACGTCGGGCCCACCCGAGATCGACTACGGCCGCGAGATCTGTCTCCAGTGCGGCATGATCATCAGCGAGGCCCGTTACGCGGCCGCCTACCGCCTCCCCGACGGCACCGAGAGGACCTTCGACGACCTGGGCGGCCTCCTGGTCTACGGGCACGAGCACGGCGAGCTCTCCGACGCCGACGTCTGGGTCCACGACGTCGAGACCGAAGCCTGGGTCCGTGCGGAACGAGCCTGGTATGTGATGACCCGGGCTCGACGCACCCCGATGGGGTACGGCATCGTGGCGTTCGCGGATCGGTCCCGAGCCGAGGCTCTCGCCGCCGAGGTGGGGACCGAAGCCGTCCCGTGGCCGGACCTCCTCGCCATCCCCCTCGACGAGCTCCGGACGGGCCGCGGCGAGGACATGGGGGGCATGGGGTCCACAGACGGAGGCATGGGTCCGATGCCGGATCACGGCGGCGGGTCCTAGTCCGCAACCCGTCCCCTCCGCACCCGGTACCCTCCCCCTCCCATGCGGATCGTGGTCGCCGAGTGCACCGTGGACTACCAGGGCAGGCTGACCGCGCACCTGCCCCGTGCCCGCCGTCTCATCATGGTGAAGGCCGACGGCTGCGTCGCCGTCCACGCCGACGGCGGCGCCTACAAGCCCCTCAACTGGATGAACGCCCCCAACCTGTTGGAGGAGACGGAGGGCGCTTGGGTGGTGACCAACCCCAAGGGGGAGCGCCTCGTCATCACCCTCCACCAGGTCCTCCACGACTCCTCGTTCGAGCTCGGCCCCGACCCCGGCCTGCAGAAGGACGGAGTGGAGGCGAACCTCCAGGAGCTCCTCGCCGCCCGCCCCTGGGTGCTGGAAGAGGGGCTCACGCTCATCCGTCGGGAGTACCCGACCGACATCGGACCCGTCGACCTGCTCTGCGCCGACCGTGATGGCGGAACCGTGGCGGTGGAGATCAAACGCCGCGGTGAGATCGACGGCGTGGAGCAGCTCGCCCGCTATCTCGAACGCCTCTCCCTCGACCCGCGCCTGCGTCCGGTGCGGGGGATCTTCGCCGCCCAACACATCTCCCCCCAGGCCCGAACCCTGGCCGCGGCCCGAGGGATCGAAGCGGTGGAGGTCGACTACGACGGCCTGCGGGAGATCGACTCCGGCGAGCTCCGACTGTTCTGACCCGATGACCCGACCCCCCGACATCGTCCTGTATCGGCCCGAGATCCCCCCGAACACCGGGAACGCCATGCGGCTCGCCGCCAACACGGGCGCCCGCCTGCACCTGATCGAACCGTTGGGGTTCGAGCTGTCGGACTCCCGCCTGCGCCGGGCCGGGATGGACTACCGGGACCGAGCCACCGTGCACGTCCACCCCGACCTCGGCACCTGGCTCCGGGAGACCTCGCCCCATCGGGTGTGGGCGATCTCCAAACAGGGAACGATTCGATACTGCGACGTGGCGTACCGGCCCGGCGACGCCCTCCTCTTCGGCCCCGAATCCGTCGGGCTCCCCGACGACATCCTGGAAGCCTCCTGGGTCGAGGCGGTGGTGACCATCCCGATGGTGCCCGACGTCCGGAGCCTCAACCTGTCCAACGCCGTCGCCATCGTCCTCTACGAGGCGTGGAGGTCCCTCGGATTCCCCGGCGCCGACGACGGTGATCCAGACACGACGGGTCGTCCATGACGATCCCCCCGGGGAACAGGGGGTACCCGGCCCACACCTACGGCCGAGTGACGACCTCCTCGGGGGACCGCACGATCACCCACCATCCGGCGGCGAAGAGGCCGGCCACGACCAGCCAACCCGGCGTGTAGTGCCCCAGGAAGTCCACCGACCAGCCGAAGGCCGGGGCGCCGAGCCCGAGACCGGCGAGGAACCCGAACAGCACCGCCCCCGAGCCCCGTCCCGTCATCGCCGCCGGGACCGTCTGGATGATCGCCAGCATCCCCACCGCGTTCCAGGCCGAGGCGCTCGCCCCGGTGAGCAGCGCCGCCAGCCAGACGACGCCTCCGCCCGCTACCGGCCCTGCCGCCAGGACCAGGGCGGCGGCGACGGCCAACACGGCCAGGATGGTGAGGACCCGGGTGGAGCCCAGCCGACGCTCGGCGACCCGACCCCAGACGATCCGTCCGGCGATCCCCGCCGCCCCGAGGAGTGCCACCGCCGCCCCCGCTTCCGTCCCCGAGAACCCCAACGCCTCGCGGGCGTAGAGCGGAAGATAGGTGAAGATGGCGGTGCCGCCCGCACCGAGGAGGAACCCGTAGACGGCCAGGCGCCGGATGATGGGGGGGAGCGGCCCGTCGCCTCCGTCGCCGCCCACCCCCGTCTCGGGGGGATCGACGGGGACGGTCGCCGCGGCGAGCACCAGGAAGAGGATCGGGACGAGCCCGGCGATCGCCACCGCCCACCGCCAACCCCACGCCGCGGCACCCACCGGGAGGAACAGGCCCCCCAGGAACGAGCCCATCTGCACCCCCGACTGCTTCACCCCGGTCACGGTGCCCCGACGGCCCGGAGGCAGGTGGAGCGAGATGAGCTTGTTGGTCGCCGGATTCGAACCGGCCTGGGCGATGCCCGTGACCAGGGCCGCACCGACCAGGAGCAGGTAGGCGGGAGCCACCGCCACCAGGAGCAGGGCGAGAGTCGAGATCGCCAGGGTGAGGAGCGCCGCCCGTCGAGCTCCCAGACGGTCGGTCCAGCGCCCGAGGCGCGGCGACACCAGGCCCCCGGTGAGGGAGGAGGCGGTGACGAGCGCCCCCACCTGCCAGCGGGCGACCCCGAACTCGTCGATGATCTCGGCCGAGAGCACTCCGAAGACGATGAGGGCGAAGGTCGCCGCCGCCATCACGGCGGGAAGGGTCACGAGGAAGCCGCTTCGTCTGATCACGACCGCACGGTAGGCATCACTCGCGCGGGGAGCCGCCACCGAGGGCGTCATAGGCCTCCTCCAGACGGCGACGAGCCCGCATCGCCGCCACCCTGACGGCACCGGGGCGCATCCCGAGCGCCACGCCCACCTCCTCGTCCGTGAGCCCCTGGACTTCGCGGAGCCACAGAATCTGGCGGTCCCGGAGCCGGAGCGCGGCGAAGGCCTCGGCGACGATCCGGTGCTCGTCACGGGTGACGGCCCGCTCCTCGGGGTCGCCGATCCCCACGTTGGCGCGCTCGTAGGTGTCGTCGTGCCGTCGTCGACGTCGCAGCGCCGTCCGGACCCGGTTGCGGGCGATACTCCAGAACCAGGCCTCGAAGCGACCGGGGTCCCGTAGACCCCCAAGACCCTTCACGACCCGCTCACAGACGTCCCCGGCGAGATCCTCGGCGTCGGCCAGCGCCACACTCACGAAGATCGCCCGACCGACGTCGATGATGCCCGTGACGAGCAGCGCCAGGAAGATGGTGACGAAGGCCATCTCCACCGCGGCGGCGCCACGCTCACCCACCGAGCACCCCCAGGAAGATCGAGCGCCGCTGGGTCGAGTCCAGGACGGCACCGTCGATGAAGGCCCCGACCATCGGAACCACGGCCTCGAAGGTGCCCCGCACCGTCACCTCCACCGTCGAACCGGCGGTGACGAGACCCGGTGTCGGATCGGGGAGGGCGGTGTCGGGGTCGCAGTCGGCGACGGGGATCCCGCTCTGATCGGCGTACACGACGGCGATGTCGGCGTCATCGATGGCGATGGCGACGACCTTGTCACGGACCGCGTCCCGGATCCCCGCACAGTCGAGGTATCGAAGCGTCCCGGTCCCGTTGTCCCCGACGGTGGTGGCGTACCTGGCGCCTTCCCGGGCGCCGGTCCACACCGCCGTGTAGGCGGTGACGAGGCGGGCGAACTCGATCACGCCGAAGAGCATCAGGAACAGCAGCGGGGCGACGAGCGCGAACTCGAGCAGGGTCGCACCCCGGTCCTCCGTCGAGCGGTCGCGCCTGGTGGCGGCCCACACCCTTGCCATGGCGTCTCCCTGGCGTCGTCGTTCCCAGCCCCCCCTACAAGACCCGGCGACGACGCCTCCGTTACACCGACCAGATCGCCTCCGCCCGGTTTCAGGCCGAAGTCGGTAACGTACGGACGCCCCCCGACGGCGCTCAAGCCGACGGGAAGGCGGACGACAGGGACCCTGTATCGCCATCCGGCGACGCGGAGAGAGCGACCTCCGCGGAGGACGACCCCGACGACGAGGACACGATGCCCGAACGACTTCACGAGACGTGGATCCACTCGAACCGCTTCATCCCCCGGCGCTTCGTCCGCCCCATCGAGACGTTCA
>JALSJV010000190.1 GCA_026989215.1 Acidimicrobiia bacterium
TCGTGCCTGATGCCGAGGGCGCAGCATTTGCCGCCCTGCTCGTCGTGCATCCAGTAGACGTAGCCGTCGGCGACGGCCACCACCGGGGTCATCTTGTCGGCGATGATGTCGGTCCCCTGGTGGCTCCTGCCTCCCGATCGGGGAGCGCCCCACGTGTCCGAGTAGTAGTTGTCCCCTGCGACGGGGAACACCATCGGGTAGACATCGGAGGAGGCGGCGGCGGGCAGCGGTACGACGAGCGCGACCAGGACGGCCCAGGCGGTCGCGTACGCTCGGATGCGCATCGAGGAAGTCATCGGCAGGGGTCTCCGGGGGCTTGAGGAAGATCGGGTTCAACCTCTCTTGGACGCAGACCGATAATCGGTTCGTGTCGCGTGCCGCTCTTGACGAAACTACCGGGGTGCAGACTCCGGCGATCGACGGCGATCTCCAGCAGCGGGGCTTCCGGGCGCCCGGCACCGCGTGGATGGTGTCGGGGAGCCTCATCGGGGCGGTCGGTGCCTACCTGTTCCAGGTGGTGGGCGGCCGAGCGCTCGGATCCGTCGAGTTCGCCCCCGTCAGCATCCTGTGGACGCTGCTGTTCATCCTGGCGACGGTCGTCCTGGTGCCCGTGGAACAGTACGTCACCCGGGAGGCCAGCCTCGGGCGACGGGTGCTCCGACACGACCTCCTCCCCCTCTCGTTCGCCGTCGGTCTGACGGCGGCCGCCGGGGCCACCTTCGTCGCCCTCACCCTCGACCGACTCTTCCTCTCCGAGCCCCTCTTCGTCGTCCAGGCGGCGGTCATGCTCGTCGGGTACGGCATGCTGTTCGTCGGGAAGGGCATCCTGGCCGGGCATCGGCGCTTCGCCGGGGTGGGATGGATCCTGTTCGGTGAGTCGATGCTGCGACTGCTGGCCGCCGTCGCCCTCCTGGCGGTGGCGGCGTCGGCGCTCTCGCTGGGATGGGCCATGGTGCTGGCTCCGGTGGCGGCGCTGGCGCTACGTTTCTGGCGGGTGGACCGGGCCGGCCGTCCCGACGGGGGATCGGGCGACGGCAGCGCCGGAGGATTCCTGCGCTCCTACGTCGCCGGGTCCGCCGCCTCCCAGCTGCTCCTCGGCGGTGCCCCCCTCGGCGTCGCCGCCCTCGGTGGCGGTCCCGCCACGGTGAGCATCGTCTTCGTCACCTTCACCCTCTTCCGAGCGCCGCTGACCCTGATCTACGCCCTGCAGGGGAGGCTGCTGCCGATGCTGGTGCGGATGGTCGAGGCAGACGACCACGGCGGCCTGCGTCGGTTCGGTGTCTGGATCCTGGGTATCGGCTCGGTCCTGACCGTCGTCGGCGCCGTGGTCGGCTGGCTCATCGGTCCGGCGGTGGTGGAGCTGCTGTTCTCGGCGGAATTCCGTCCGGATCCGCTCGTGGCGATGTTGGCGGCCGGGGGAGTGGTCGCCGCCTCCGCCACCCAGATCGCCGGGCAGGTGCTCGTGGCCCACGCCCGGACGGGACGGCTCGCCCTCGCCTGGATCACCGGTCTCGGGGTTGCGCTCGCGGTCCTGATGGTGGGGGCGGGGACCGCGGCGGAGACCGTCGCCCTCGGGTTCGGGTTCGGGGCGGTGGCGGCGCTGGCGATGGTGGCGTTGCAGAGTCTCCGCACGGCCTGAGGTCCTTCTCGGAGGATCCCGATCGGCGCCGGCAGGCGCGATGAACCTCTGGGGCGTCGGATCAGGACGTCGGATCGTCTCTGGACCGCAGGGCGGCGTGCACCACCCGCCGGTGCTCGGCGCGCAGCCACGACGGCATCCGCCGTTCCAGGTGGGGCGGTACGGGCGGGATGAGGATCGGCACGGTGATGCCCCTGGGCCCGCGGCGGACCAGCCGAGCCTCGATCAGCACCCCGAGGTGATGGGGCATGCGGATCCTCCGCCGATCACGGGCGGCGGCGATCAGCCGCAGAAGGTCGGCGACCGCACCCGGTCCGAGCACCGCCACCCAGAACCGACGGACGTAGGGGTCGTCGGGAGCGATCCCTCGTCGGGGGCGCTCGATGACGGGGAGGACGAAGGGTCGTCGACGGAGGGTGGGTGACGGTGCGGCCCCCGAGGACGGTGCGGCGTGCGATGCGGTGGGAGGACGAGCATCGGGTGCCCCGGGAGCCAGCGCCGTCATGTCCTATGTTCTATCAGATAACGCTAACCAATGTCAAGTGGTGTACGATGTGATCAGGTCGCGTCTGGAAGGCGAGGATGGCGGGCGGCGGCAGGACCGGCAGGAGCCTCAGGTACCGACGTACACCCGGATCGCCGCGCCGAAGCGGACCGCCGTGCCGGCGGCAGGGTCGGTCCGGACGATCTTCCCCTTGAGGTTCGGGTAGCTCGTCGGCTCGGTGAGCTGGAC
>JALSJV010000191.1 GCA_026989215.1 Acidimicrobiia bacterium
CTCCACACCGGTCCTCCCATCTGGACGGCACCGAACACCGCCAGACAGCCAGGGCCCCCGTCCGATGCCGTGAACCCTTACACCCCGCCCATTTCCGAAGCGCCGTCAATACGAATCAACGCCCCAAGTCGCGACTCAAACCAACCAGCCTCTATGAACCTCGGAGCGGTTCACCACGGTGAATGGATATGATCGATGCCAATGGCTCGGAGGGACAAACGGTTAAGGGGCAGGCTTGGATCACCCCAAGGATTCGTCGTTGGGGTGATCACGGGAGTTGTAGTCCTGGCCTCGGGAATCGCTCAGGCTCAAGGCTTCGGGAACAGCAAGGTCAACGGCCGCTGGATTGATTACTACTTCAGCCAGGTTCCATACCAGTGGACGCTCCAGACGAACTGGGTTCGCGACAACGAGATCGACCCAAGAGCCGCCATCGTGACCACTTGGACGACGAGTCACGCCGCCGCTGAGATCTCAACGATGTTCCGAGATTGGCCTAACTCCGGTTATGTCGGGCAGAACATCAACGTTGATTGCGACATCCGAGATATCAACGGTGGATACCACGTCACGTGCACGCACCAACACGTCGTCTACAACCAGCACTATGCCGAACACGACTGCTCAGACTGCTGGGACACATGGCGTGAGCGCAGGGCGTTGGCGTGCCATGAGCACGGTCACGGTGTCGGCCTCAGTCACGTGTCGACCTCCACGAGCTGCATGCGAACGAATACGGTCATGCACGAGGACTACACATTCAGCGCCGCCGACGACGCGGCGATCGACGGGTTCCCCCTCTATCAGCCGTAGGGAAGGTTGCGCCATGAGTTCTTCTTCGACGACGCTTCGCAGCCGACGGCGGGCACACCTTCGGGGATTCTTCGCTGGCCTCGGGTTCACTGGAGCCTTGCTGGCGCTCCTCTTTGCCATCTTCGGCCCTGGGGGCGCCGACGTCATCACCGCCACCGGTGAGCCGGCGGTCACCGCGGCCACGCTCGACGAGTTGACGGCTCGTTCCTCGCTGGTGATCGAAGCCAAGGTAGTGGAGCGGAGACCGGGACGGATCGTCGGCGAGGATGTAGATCCACAGGAGACGCACGAGCAAATCCGCATGGACCAGGTGGTCCTCGAGGTCATCGAGGTTCTGGCGGGCTCGGGAGCCGCCGTTGGTGATCGGGTCGTCTTCGAGGAGATCGTCGGATTCGTCGATGATCCACGCCCGATCGTGTTCGAAGGGGCGGCCGCCGCCGCCCGCGTCGGAGATCGTGGCCTCTACTTCCTCGTTCAGGAAGCGGGTCAACCCGCGTTGCGGCTCACCACGCCCGACAGCCGCCTCCTGATCTCGGAGGGTCGTTTCATCCCAGAAGACCGGATGACACCGGCTGTCGAAGGGTTGGAGGTCATGGATCCCGAGGAGGTAGCACGCCTGGTGCGGACCCGCGCATCGCTGATCGGCACGCAGCGTCCCCCGAGGATGCTCGAAGACTGAGCATCCGCGAACTCGACAGTTCATATCGCTCGACCAGCTTGCGGTGTTTCTGAGTTGACGGACTCATCGGATTTCGGTGGAGGGTGAGGGTGGTGAGGAGGGTCCGGATCGGATGGTTGCGGAACCGTCGGAATCCGTAGCCGATGCGTTTGATGAGGTAGTTGGCGGCTTCGGTGGGTCCGTTTGATGTCTGTGCGTGGTGCCAGGCGACGGTCTGAGTGTGCCGGCGGAGCAGGGTGCAGACGCCGGCGCCCCGAACCCTGAGGTGGGTCGTGGATGGTGGTGGGTCTGGCGGGTGAGCTTGGTTGGTGTGCCAGGCGGTGGTGACCTCCCCGTGGGGGTCGCCGGGCCCGGGTACCGGGGATGGTCTCGGCTTCTCCGATGCCCGAGCGTCTCGTTGGGGGCCCTCGGTCGTCGAGCTTGGAGTTGGCCGGCTTGGCGAGACAGAACGGGTCGGCCACCTGGGCGACATGACCCAGGCTGTCGTCGAAGGTCTTGCGGTAGGGGCCGGAGAGGTCCAGCACTCCGAAGCGGATCGCCTGACGCCACCCTTCGGGACGGGCAGTGAGCCGCCGGGACGACCCCGCAGCGCTGCGGCCGGCAACGACGTCGAGGAGGCGAGCCTCGCCGTCGCGGTTGGTCCCCCACCGGCCCCTCCGCGTCGTCGACGCCCAACACGGTGACATCGGGCAACCCCGACCAGCAGCCCACAGACGCGGACAGGGTTCGTCTCCACACCGGTCCTCCCATCTGGACGGCACCGAACACCGCCAGACAGCCAGGGCCCCCGTCCGATGCCGTGAACCCTTACACCCCGCCCATTTCCGAAGCGCC
>JALSJV010000192.1 GCA_026989215.1 Acidimicrobiia bacterium
GAGCCGCTCCCGACGGGTGGCACCGAGTCGGGTGAGGAGGTCGGAGACGAGCAGCCGGGTGGCCATGCCCACAGCGTAGGCCGGTCGCAGCGTTTGTTCGGGAGGTTCAGAGGGGGACGTCGGGCTCCGGCGGACGGGCCTTGTGGAGCTCTTCCCGGGCGTTGTGGACCCGGGTGAGGAGCTCGGCAAGCATCCCCTCCAGCTTCTCCAACGCCCGTTCGATCTCGTCTTCGGCTTCCAGCCTGATCCGCCGCGCCTCCCCTTCGGCCCGCCGTACGAGGGCGTTCGCCTCCTCCACCGCCTCGGCGAGCACGTAGGACTCGGAGACGAGCCGCCGGGATTCGGCCTCGGCGCGGGCGATGATCTCCTGGGCGCGCTCGTTGGTACGGGCGATGAACGCCTCCCGCTCCCTGACCATCCACCGGGCGGCTCGGAGCTCGTCGGGGAGCTCGGCTCGGAGCCGTTGCAGCATCTCCAGAAACATCTCCCGATCCACCAGCACGTTGGTGGACAGGGGCATCGACTTGGCTTCTTCGAGGTGGGCGATGAGCTCTTCCACCATGTCCTGAAGCTCGCCCACGGTGGTGCGGGGACGGGGATCTTCTCGGTTCACGACAGCTTCTCCTCGAGTGCGGAGAGGACCGTCTCGGGGACGAGGCCTTCGACGGAGCCTCCCAGGGTGGCGACCTCCTTGACCAGTGACGACGACAGGTACCCCCACTTCGGGTTGGTGGGGAGAAACAGCGTCTCCATCCCGGTGAGCCCGTGGTTCATCTGGGCCATCTGCAGCTCGTAGTCGAAGTCGGTGACCGCCCGGAGGCCCTTCACGACGACGTCGACTCCTCGCTGCCGGGCGTAGTCGACCAGCAAACCGGTGAAGGCCTCCACCGTGACGTTGTCGAGGTCCGACAGCACCTCCTCGAGGAGGGCGACCCGTTCCTCGGCCGTGAACATGGGCGCCTTCGACGGGTTGGCGACCACCGCCACCAGGACCCGCTCGCAGATGGCGGCGGTGCGCCGGATCACGTCGATGTGCCCGTTGGTCGGCGGGTCGAAGCTTCCGGGGCAGAGGGCGGCGGTCACGTGGGCTCCTTCGCGTACCTGATGATTCTGGTGTCTCCGTACCGTCGTTCGGCGTCAATCCGTAGACCCTTCGGCTCGGGGATCGTATCGGAGGCCCGGCGTGACACCACCACGAGGGCACCGTGGGCGAGGCGAGGGACGAGAGATTCGAGGACGGCGGCGAGCCGCGAGGTGGCGAGCTGCCAGGGTGGGTCGCAGAACACCACGTCGAAGGTGGCGGTGCCGGATTCGAGGAACCGCTCCACCGAGGTGGGGATCACCGTCGCCCGCTGCATCGCCCCGACCGCCTCCAGGTTCTGGCGGAGGGCGTCGAGGGCTCGGCGCCCCCGTTCCACGAAGGTGGCGTGACGCGCCCCGCGGCTGAGGGCCTCGATCCCGAAGCTGCCCGCTCCGGCGTAGAGGTCGGCCACCTCGGCCTCGACGACGGCGTCCCCCAGGGAGGAGAACACGGCTTCTTTTACCCGGTCGGTGACGGGCCGCGTGTCCATGCCTTCGGGTGCGACGAGCTTGCGGCCCCGAAACTCCCCGGCGATCACTCTCATGGGGGTGACGGTACCGTAGACGGGGACGATGCCAGGGCTCCGCCCCCACCCCGATCCCCACGCGGCGCTCCACCGGTTGGGGATGAGACCGGACCTCCCTCGAGACGGACTCCGGGTCGCCGATGTCGTCCCCGACCGGTTCCCGGCGGTGGTGCGGGTGCTGCACCCGGCGGTCGGCCCGGAGGGTGAGCCGATCACGTGGCGGGAGGTCGCCGACCGCCTCGGCGTGGCCTTCCGTCCCGACGTCTCCTTCGAAGCGTTCGCGGAGGAGGCGACCGGGACGACGGTCCAGTGGGCCGAAAAGGCCAGGGGACCAGGCCTTCCGTGGATCCCCGAACGGGGCAACCTCGACACCGCCCCCACCACCGCCCTGGCCCGAGCACTCAGAGGGTTCGCCGCCGATCCCGACGCGTGTACCTTCGCCCTGTGGGAGGGCTACGCGTCCGGGGCGGTCATCCTCACCCGGGGGGTCGGCCTGAGGCGACGCCGGCTCCCGAAGCTCGACGTCGCCCCGGTCCTCGGGCGACACTACGCGGTGTTTCAGGGCCCCGTCGAAGCGGCCCCGTCGGTTGGCAGCGAGGTGCTCGGCCGGGACCAGTCCCCGAACCTCTGGTGGGATCCCGCCTGGCTGGTCGTCACCGACGTCGATCTCATGTCCACCTTCGTCGGCTGCGACGAGGCCTGCGCCGAGGTGCTCCTCG
>JALSJV010000193.1 GCA_026989215.1 Acidimicrobiia bacterium
GGATCGGGTCACCTGGCTGGTCGACGGGGCGGCCGCCTCGCAGCTCTCCACGGTACGGACGGAGCGAGCCACCTAGCCCCCGGCCCTTCGTACACTGCCCGCGATGGGCCGACTCGTCGTCGTTCTCACCGTCGTCGTGGCGGCGTGCACCCCTCCTTCGGCTGCTCCCCCCGACACCGCGCCCCCCTCGGTCTCCTCCTCGGTGTCGACGACGCCCGCCGCCCCCTCGACCACGACCACGACCACGACCACGACCAGTCTGCCTCCGACCACGACCGGCCCGGGGACGACCACCCCCGCCACGGCCGCCTCCACGAGCCTCCCGGCGACGACCTCACCCCAGAGTTCCGGCCGCTACCGGGGAGCCGTCGGCTTCGGCACCGGCCTCACCGCCGACGTCTTCGCTCCCACCGACCCGGGGCCCTACCCGGTCGCGGTCCTCGTCCATGGGGGAGGCTGGGTGGCGGGGGATCGGCGGTCGATGTGGCCCCTGGCCGACGCCCTCGCCGGTCGGGGGTTCGTCGCCTACGCCGTCGAGTACCGGACCCTCGCCCGCGGCGGTCGATTCCCCGAGACCGTGGACGACGTCGCCTGCGCCGTCCGTCTGGCCCGTCGCGACGCCTCCCGGATGACGACCACCCCCGACCGTGTGGTCCTCGTCGGTCACTCGGCGGGGGCCCATCTGAGCGCCCTCGTCGCCTACGGCGGAGACGAGTTCGGAACGACGTGCCCCGACTCCGGGCCCCAGGACGTGATCGGGTTCGTCGGGCTCGCAGGCCCCTACGACACCGACCGCCTCGAGCTGGTCCTCGGCCCCTTCTTCGGGACCCGGCTCGTCGACGATCCCGCACCCTGGCGGCGGGGGAACCCCTTCACCTATGTGCGGAGCGGGCTCGACGTTCCCTCGCTCCTCATCCACGGGGAGGCGGATCCCGTCGTCCCGCCCTTGTTCACCGAAGAGCTGGCCGCCGCCCTGGAGGAGGTCGGCACACCGGTCGAGCTCCGCCTCCTCGAAGGGGTCGACCACTCGGAGGTGATCGACCCCGACGTGGTCGGCGATCTCATCGACGAATGGGTCCGGGGCCTCGCCCCATGAGGGCGAGGCCCCGGTACGCCGACGTGTTCAGCCGGAGACGGTGAGGGTGCCGACCATCCCGGCGGAGAAATGTCCGGGGATCGCGCAGATCACCTCGTACTCGCCCGGCGCCAGGTTCACGGTACCCGACACCGTCTCGCCTCCGGCGGCGATCAGCTCGAACTCCACCATGTCGGGGGAGAACTGGTCTTCCGAGTCGATCTTCGTCCCGGCCTTCAGCACCGCCCAGCTGTGCTCGATGGTGCCCTGGTTCTCGAAGGTGACGGAGACGTCCGTTCCTGCGGCGATGGTGGCGTTGGCCGGATCGAAGGAGAACTCGTTTCCCACCACCGTGATCGACGTCGCAGCCGCTCCGCCGGACTCGGCGTCGGCGCCGCCCCCGCCGCCGCAGGCGGCGACGAGGAGCGCCAGGACGGACGCGATCACCCACACTCGTTTGCGTTGCATGTGTTCCTACCTCTGGCTCGTTGGTCGATTCGGGGTCCTCTCGGACGCCGAATCGAAGCTTCGTTCAGAAAAGGTACAGGGTCGGGAAAATAACCACCCAGGCGAGGTCGACGAAGTGCCAGTACTTGACCACTCCTTCGACTCCCCAGTAGTCGTCGGGCTCGAAATGCCCCTTCGTGCCCAACCGCAGGACCACCGCCAGCGCCACGACCCCGGTGAACACGTGGAATCCGTGCAGCCCGATCAGCGCCAGGAAGTTCGATCCGTAGATCGTCTCCGGCGGGAAGTACTCGATGGCCTCCTTGAATTCGAACCCGACGCCCACGAGGAAGGCGAGCCCCAGCAGGATCGTGATCGACAGGTAGCGGATGAGGCCCTGTCGGTTGCCGTGGGCGATCGAGGTCTCCGCCAGATACGCGCTGATGCTGGAGCCCAACAGCACCACGGTCAGGAACAGGGCGAGGGGCTGGTTGAGCTCCTCGGGCTTGTACGTCCCCGACGACACGAAGCGCGCCGAGATGAAGGCGGCGAACAGGAACGTCTCGGAGGCGAAGAACAGCCACAGGCCCAGGCGGTTCGCCCGCGGACGGGACAGGGCTTCCGCCCGCTCGTGGGCGGCGCCGGCACTCAGAGCCATCAGTGACCTCCTTCGAAGAGCGCGTCGACGTGCATGAAGTAGCGCATGATGAGCCAGCCCTTGGCGGCCACGAAGGGAAGCAGCCAGACGAGCGGGTTCGTGACCTCGACCGCGATGAAGTACTCGATCACCGTCAGGATCCCGAGCCAGACCGCGACCCTGATCCCGAGTCGGGACTTGGCACGGAGACCCTGGACGTCGACCTTCGTCGTCATGCCTCCTCACCTCCTTCGGGCGTCATCGGGGCGACATGGACCGACCCGGGGATCCCGTAGTCGTAGGGATGTCCCACCACTTCGGGGAGCAGGGGGAAGTTGTGCTCCGGCGGTGGGGACGGGAGCTGCCATTCGAGGGTGCGGGCTCCCCACGGGTTGGGATCGGCGGCGGGACCGCGCCGCGCCGACCACAGCAGGTTGCCGGCGTACAGGAGGAACCCGGCCCCGAGGATGTAGGCGGCCACCGAGGCGAAGGCGTTGGGCCCGGCGAAGAACTCCGGATAGTCGGCGATCCGCCGGTTCATGCCGTTGATGCCCACCCAGAACAGCGGGATGAACACCAGGTTGAAGCCGACCGTCAACCACACCGCGAAGATCTTCCCGAGACGCTCGTGGTACATCCGGCCGGTGATCTTCGGGAACCAGAAGTAGGACCCGGCGATCAGCGCGAAGATGGTCCCACCGACGATCGTGTAGTGGAAATGCGCCACCACGAAGTAGGTGTCCTGGAGATGGATGTCGGTGGCGACGTCGGCGAGGTAGATCCCCGTGATCCCGCCGATGGTGAAGTTGAACAGCCACCCGAAGGCCAGCCACAGCGGCGTCTTCGATTGGAGCCGTCCCTGCCACAGCGTCCCGAGGGCGCCGAGGAACACCAGGCCGGTGGGGATCGAGATCGCCTCCGTGAGGGCCATGAAGGGGGCGTGGAGCGACTCCGCCATGCCGCTCGTGAACATGTGATGGGCCCAGACGGCGACGCTCAGGCCGACGATCCCCCAGAAGCCCGCCACCACCACCTTGTAGGCGAAGAGCGGCTTCCGGGCGAGATGGGTGATGATCTCCAGCATCACCCCGAAGGCGGGCAGGACCATGATGTACACGGCCGGGTGCGAGTAGAACCAGAACAGGTGCTGGTACAGGAGCGCGTCTCCGCCACCCTCCGCCAGGAAGAAGGTGGTGCCGGCCGCCCGGTCGAGGAGGATGAGGATCAGCGAGGCGGCGAAGAACTGGGTGATGAGCAGGCTGAGCACCGAGGCGGCGAAGGCCGCCCAGACGAAGATCGGGAGCCGTCCCCAGCTCATCCCCGGAGCCCGCATCGTCGCCACGGTGGTCACGATGTTGAGCCCGCCCAGGATCGAGGACAGCCCGAAGGTGATCACCGCCAGGATGAACAGCACCTGTCCGCCCTCGTTGACGACGCTGAGCGGCGGGTAGGCGGTCCAACCGCTGTCGAACGACCCGAGGAGCGGAGCCGACAGCAGCCCGATCGCCACCGGCGGGATCAGCCAGAAGCTCATGGCGTTGACCCGGGGGAACGCCATGTCCCGGGCTCCGATCATGAGGGGCACCAGGTAGTTGCCGAAGGCCCCGAGGATCCCGGCGACGGCGGTGGCGATCATGAGGATCCCGTGCATGCTCATCAGCTTGTTGTAGGTGTCGGGGTCGAGGAAGTCCTGGCCGGGGTTGGCCAGCTCCCACCTCATGATCAGCGCCATGAACCCGCCGAGCAGCAGCACGGTGATGAAGGTGACCAGATACTGGACGCCGATCACCTTGTGGTCGGTGTTGAAGGTGAGGTACCGCTGCCATCCCGTCGCCTGGTCGGGCTTGGCGGGGAGCCCGAACCATTCCCGGGCCCAGGCGTTCCAGACCCCGATCCCCATGAGCCAGCCGATGAGCCCGAGGATGAAGCCGAAGGTGACGGCGACGTCGTCGGAGGGAGACCCCCCGCGGACGGCGACGGTGAGCCAGGCTCCGGCCACGTATCCGACGAGACCGAGGACGACGGCCCGGATCAGTGGTCGCATCGTTTCATCCCCTCCCTTCTGCCGCCGGGGCTTCGGCGGTGAGCTGATCGGCCATCCAGGCCTGGAACTCTGCTTTCTCGACGACCCGCACCGGCATCACCATGCGAGCGTGACCGATCCCACAGAGCTCGGCGCACTGGAGACGCAGCGCCGAGTCCTCGGCGAAGCTGCCGAGCTCGGTGGGGGTGGCGTACACGGAGGTGGTGAGGCCCGGAACGGCGTCGATCTTGGTGCGGAATCCCGGCACCCAGAAGGAGTGCAGGATGTCCACCGACGTCACCTCGAACTTGATCCGGGTGTCGACGGGGAGGACGAGCTCGTCACGGACCTCGGCACCGTTGGGGTAGGTCGCCACCCACTGCCACCGCTGCCCTTCCACCTCGATCACCAGGTCGGCGTCGGGGTTGGCTCGGAGCTCGGCCAGGCCGACGAGACCGGGGTTGATCAAGATGAACACCGCCAGGGCGGTCGTCACCACCAGCCAGGTGACCACCACCGGTGTGCTCGTCTTGATCGGGGGTCCGTCCTGGGACGCGTCACCTCCGCTCCGGAACCGGAGGGCGGCGTAGATGAGCATCGCCACCACGAAGGAGAAGACCGGGATCCCGAGGATGGTCAGGAGGTTGAAGGCGTCGTCGATGATCCTCGCCTCCTCCGCATACTGCCGAGGAAGGATCTCCACCGAGAACCAGACGACCTCCAAGACGACGACCAGGGCCAGCCAGAGGAGGCCGACTCGGATCGCGTCGCGCTTGTAGCCACCGCTGTCGTTCATGAGCCGGGATTGTATAGTTCCTCACTAGAAGATATGCAAGTTATATGCTGTCGAGGGCTCCCCGAAGGAGAGACCCGAGAGCGAGGAGCACCGTGAAGATCCTGCCCACCGCCCGCACCGACTACGCCATCCGAGCCCTCATCTACCTCGCCAACCATCCGCGGGATCGAGTCAAGGCAGCCGAGATCGCCCACGAGATGGAGATCCCCGAGCCGATCCTCCGCCAGGTCATGGGGGAGCTCCAGCGGGCCAATCTGGTGGCGTCGCGGTCGGGCCCCCAGGGCGGATACCGCCTCGCCCGGGATCCGGGCGAGGTCACCCTCCTCGCCGTCATCGAGGCGATGGAAGGCCCCGCCGCCCTGCACGAGTGCGCCCTTCGGGGAGGCCCGTGCCACTGGGAGCAGGTGTGCGCGGTCCACGAGATCTGGTCGGCGGCACGGGCCGCCTTCACCGAGGTCCTCGCCACCCACACGTTGAAGGAGGTCGCCGCGGTCGACCGGGACCTCCGCGACGGCACCGCTCCGATCCCCCCCGACAGCCACCGCCGGCCGCGCATCCTCGAACCCCCAGGCCGGAACCCGACGGGCCGAACCTCGTAGGTCAGCCGCCCTTCATCCGCTCCAGAACCCGGCGCGTGAGGGCCTCGATCAGCAGCTCGACGTCCTGGAGCAGCGGGAGCCGAAGGGTCAGTCGATCACCCGGTAACCACCCCGGAAGAACCCGAGGGCAGGCCGTTCGGTGTCGCCTGCCAGCTCCATCCCCACCACCCGACCCACGAAGATCGTGTGGTCCCCCCCCTCGTAGGCGTGCTCGCGCGCGCACTCGAACCGGGCGAGGGCGCCGGAGAGCAGCGGGAGCCCGAGCGTGCCCGGGGTCCACTCCAACCCTTCGAACCGGTCGATGTCCCGGGTGGCGAACCGCTGGGCAAGCTCCTTCGCGTCGGCCCCCAGTACATGGACGACGAAGCCGGGGCCTTCGGCGAACGCCCGATGGGTGCCGGCGGTCTTGGCGACCGAGACCAGCACGAGGGGCGGGTCGAGCGACACGGAGGTGAAGGAGTTGGCGGTGAGCCCCACGGGCCCTCGCTCGGGATCGAGGGCGGTGACGACCGTCACACCGGTGGCGAACTGGCCACAGGCCTGCCGGAACTGCATCGGGTCGATCAATTCGGACACCTCGTCTCGGGTGACGGCATCCTACGACGCCGAACCCGCGTCCGGGGTCGAGACGCCGAACAGCGGGGACCGCGACCCGAGTCTCACAGCCCCTTCGGATGCCAGACCGTCTTGATCTCCACGAAGTCGGCGATCATGTACGGCGACTGGGCGAGGCGCTCGTTCGTCCAGTCCACCGTCCGAGGAGGACGCACCACCCGGGTCACCGAGTCGGCCGCCGCCGCCTCGATCTCGGCGAGGCCCTCCCAGCCGTGACCCCAGGCGTCGATGGCGTTGCAGTCACGATGGGAGGCCAGATACGGGATGAGCCGATCCTTCGGTCCGGTCAGGATGTTCACCACGCCTGCGGGAACGTCGGCGGTCGCCAGTGCCTCGGCGAAGGTGACGGCCGGCAGCGGTAGCCGTTCCGACGCCAGGACGACGGCGGTGTTGCCCGAGATGATGACCGGTGCCACCCGGGAGACCAGCCCCAGCAGCGCCGGCTCCTCGGGCGCGATGATGCCGACGACCCCGGTCGGTTCCGGCGTGGAGATGTTGAAGAAGTCCCCCTGGACCGGATTCATGTTGCCGACGACCTGGACGAACTTGTCTCCCCAGCCGGCGTACCACACCAACCGGTCGACGGACCGTTCGACCTCCCGACGAGCCTGAGCCCGGGTCCGCCCTCCCACCCGGAGTTGGGAGACGAAGGTGTCGGCCCGGTCCTCCACCATCTCGGCGATCCGATACAGGATCTGGCCCCGGTTGTACCCGGTTCGCCCCGCCCATCCCGGCTGCGCCCCCCGAGCCGCGCGCACGGCGTCCCGCAGGTCTTTGCGACTGGCGGCCGCGGCCCGGGCGACGACCTTCCCCGAGGTGTCGGCCACCGGATAGGAGCGGCCCGACTCCGACCGGGGGAACCCGCCGGCGATGAACAGCTTGTAGGTCTTGCGGACGTCCACCCTCATCGAGGCACCCCCTCCAGGTAGGGGAGGAGCCCGTGCCGCCCCCCTTCACGTCCGAACCCCGATTCCTGGTACCCGCCGAAGGGCGAGGCCGGATCGAACTTGTTGTACGTGTTCGCCCACACCACCCCCGCCCGGAGGCGGTCCGCCATCCACAGGATCCGGGAGCCCTTCGTGGTCCAGACCCCGGCGGAGAGGCCGTACGGGGTGTTGTTCGCCTTCTCCACCGCCTCGTCGGGAGTGCGGAAGGTCATGATCGAGAGCACCGGCCCGAAGATCTCTTCCTGGGCGATGCGGTGACTCTGGGAGACGCCGGTGAAGAGGGTGGGGGCGAAGAAGTAGCCACGCTCGGGGAGGCGGCAGGGAGGCTGGTAGATCTCGGCCCCTTCCTCGACGCCCGAGTCCACGAGTTCGGTGATCTTGTCGAGCTGTTCGGGGCTGTTGATCGCCCCGATGTCGGTGTTCTTGTCCAGAGGGTCACCGACCCGCAGCGTCGAGAGCCTCCGCTTCAGCTTGTCCACGAACCGGTCGGCGATGGACTCCTGCACGAACAGCCTGCTCCCCGCGCAGCACACGTGACCCTGATTGAAGAAGATGCCGTTGATCACCCCCTCGATGGCCTGGTCGACGGGTGCGTCTTCGAAGATCACATGGGGCGCCTTGCCTCCCAGCTCCAGGGTGAGCCGCTTGGGCGTGCCCGCCACCGCCTTCTGGATGAGCTTGCCGACCTCGGTGGAACCGGTGAACGCGACCTTGTCCACCCCCGGATGCCGAACGAGGGCGGCGCCCGTCTCCCCTCCTCCCGTGACGATGTTGACGACGCCCGGCGGCAGTCCCGCCTCGGCGGTGAGCTGGGCGAAGGCGAGGGCGGTGAGGGGGGTCGTCTCCGCCGGTTTCAGGACCACCGTGTTTCCCGCCGCCAGAGCCGGCGCCACCTTCCAGGCCAGCATGAGCATCGGGAAGTTCCAGGGGATGATCTGACCGGCGACCCCGAGGGGCCGCGGCCGGATCCCCGGGAAGGCGTATTCGAGCTTGTCGGCCCATCCGGCGTAGTAGAAGAAGTGGGCGGCGACGAGGGGAAGGTCGACGTCACGGGACTCCTTGATGGGCTTGCCTCCGTCGAGCGTCTCCAGAACGGCGAACTCCCTGGCCCGCTCCTGCAGCATCCGGGCGATCCGGTACAGGTACTTGGCCCGCTCCTTCCCGGGCAGCCGACCCCAGGTCTCGAACGCCCGGCGTGCGGCCCGAACCGCCCGGTCGACGTCCCGCTCCCCGGCCTCCGCCACCTGGGCGAGGGGCTCTTCGGTGGCGGGATTCACCGTCGTGAGATACCGCTTCGACGTCGGTGTTCGGAACGTGCCGTCGATCCACAGGCCGTAGCGGTCGTCGAGGGCGACCAGGTCGGTGGCTTCGCGAGAGGAGACGTAGGTGAACTCCGTCGGTTCGGCAGGATGAGCCTCGGACATGGGTCAGTCCTTCGTGAAGTCGTCGGGCCGCTGGTAGACGCCGGTGCGTACCCAGCGGATCTGCATGAGGAGGTCGTTGAGGAGGCTGGACGCTCCGAAGCGGAACCGGTCCGGGGTCATCCAGGCAGACCCCAGGGTCTCGTACAGCAGCACCAGATACCGGATGGCGTCCTTGGCGGTGCGGATCCCCCCGGCAGGCTTCATGCCGACGCCGATCCCGGTCAGCTCGGCGAAGTCCCGAATCGCCTCCAGCATGACGAGCGTCACCGGGCGGGTGGCGGCAGGGGCCACCTTGCCGGTGGAGGTCTTGATGAAATCGGCGCCCGCGGCCATCGCCAGCATCGACGCCTTCCGGACGTTGTCGAAGGTCACCAGCTCGCCGGTCTCGAGGATCACCTTCAGATGGGCGGATCCGCACACTTCCCGGACGGCGACGATCTCCTCGTACACCTTCATGTGATCCCCGGCGAGGAAGGCGCCGCGGTCGATGACCATGTCGATCTCGTCGGCTCCCGCCGCCAGGGCCGCCCGGGTGTCGGCGAGCTTCACCTCGAGGGGGGCCTGCCCGGAGGGGAAGTAGGTGGCGACGGCGGCGACCTTCACCCCCGAGCCCCGCAGGGCGTCGACGGCGGCGGGAACCATCGCCGGGTAGACACACAGCGCCGCCACCGGCGGGATCGACGGATCGGTGGGGTCGGGACGACGCGCCTTGGCGGCGAGCTGGCGGACCTTGCCGGGGGTGTCTCGGCCTTCCAGGGTCGTCAGGTCGGTCATCCGGACCGCCAGGTCGAGGGCGTACCGCTTCGTCTCGCGCTTGATCGATCGGGTGGCCAGCGCCGCCACCCGCTCGTGGACGGCGACCTCGTCGACGGGGGGCGTCGCCTCCAGATACGCCCTGAGGGCTTGGGGCGTCACATGCGTCCCGAGGACCGGCAGGGTGAGGGGTGCGGGGGTGGTCATCGGCGTCCATGGTATCGGGGTTCGCCGGGGGCGCCATCGGACGGGTCTCGACCGGCCGTGTGCACCACAGCGCGCAAACCGCCACCCGCTGCACACGACCGCACCCCCACCCGACCGGCCGTGTGCACCACAGCGCGGAAACCGCCACCCGCTGCACACGATCGCACCACCACCCGACCGGCCGTGTGCACCACAGCGCGGAAACCGCCATCCGCTGCACACGACGGGACCGCTACCCTGCCCGCCATGTCCGGGAAACACATCCTCGTCGCCGTGGCCTGGCCCTACGCCAGCGGCTCCCGCCACCTGGGACATCTGGCCGGGGCCTACCTCCCCGCCGACATCTTCGCCCGCTACCACCGCCTCGCCGGCAACCGGGTGCTCATGGTGTCGGGCAGCGACGTGCATGGGACGCCGATCACCGTCCGGGCCGACCAGGAGGGGGTGGAACCCCAGGACATCGTCGACCGGTACCACGCCGAGTTCCTCCGCAACTGGGAGGAGCTGGGCATCTCCTGGGACCTCTACACCTCCACCGGGACCGAGAATCACCGCGAGGTCACCTGGGACGTCTTCCGGACCCTCCACGCCCACGGCTACATCGTCCCCAAGACCACCCAGCAGTTCTTCGACCCCGAAGCCGAACGGTTCCTGCCGGACCGTTACGTCGAGGGCACCTGCCCCCACTGCGGCTACGACGGTGCCCGCGGCGACCAGTGCGACCAATGCGGCCGCCAGCTCGACCCCGAAGATCTCATCGACCCCAGGAGCCGCCTCACCGGGGCCACGCCCGTCATGAGACCCACCGAGCACTACTTCCTCCGGCTCTCCGCCTTCGAGGACCGTCTCCTCGAATGGCTGGAATCGCGCTCCGGTTGGCGCCGCCACGTGCTCAACATGGCAATCGGGTTCACCCGGGAAGGACTCCAGGATCGCGCCATCACCCGCGACCTCACCTGGGGGATCCCCCTCCCCCCGGAGTTCGCAGAGATCGGAGAGGGCAAGCGGATCTACGTGTGGTTCGAGGCGGTGATCGGCTACCTGTCGGCGTCCAAGGAGTGGGCCCAGCACCGAGGGGACCCGGAGGCGTGGAAGGCCTGGTGGACCGATCCCGAGGCCGAGTCCTACTACTTCATCGGCAAGGACAACATCGTCTTCCACGCGGTGATCTGGCCGTGTCAGCTCATGGGCTACGGCGGGCTCAACCTCCCCACCGACGTCCCCGCCAACCAGTACGTCACCTTCAAGGGCGAGAAGGGGTCGGCGAGCCGCGGCGTGGGGCGGTCGATCTCGTGGTACACCGAACGGCTCCAGCCCGACGCCCTGCGCTACGCCCTGGCGGCCAACCTGCCCGAGCAGAACGACACCGACCTCTCCGACGCCGATCTGGTCCGGCGAGTGAACGAGGAACTGGTCGCGACGTGGGGGAACCTCGTGAATCGGGTCCTGTCGCTGACCGCGAAGAACTTCGACGGTGCCGTCCCCACCCCCGGCGAGCTCGCCGACGCCGACCGAGCCCTGCTCCACGGGGTGGATCGGGGACTGGTGGACGAAGCCGAGCTGATCGAGCGGGTCGAGCTTCGGGCGGGACTGCGTGCGGCGATGGAGACCGCCCAGGCGGTGAACGTCTACCTCAACGCCGAAGAGCCCTGGAAGACGGTGAAGACCGACCCGACGCGAGCGGCGACGGTGCTGTGGACCGCCGTCCAGGCCCTCGCCGGGCTGTCGGTGGCCTTCGAGCCGTACCTGCCGTTCTCCTCGAGTCGGCTGCGGCGGATGCTCGACCTCGACCCACCCGCCGGATGGACCCGCCCCGAGGTGGCGGCGGGCACCCGGCTGGGGACGATCGAGCCGCTGTTCACCAAACTCGACGAGGACGTCCTCGCCGAGTGACGACCCCCTTCTCGTAATCCCGGACCTCGCGTAGGGTTCCCGCCATGGAACCGACGAGGTCGATCCTCATCCGGGCGGCGGTGGCGATCTTCGGCAGCGCCCTGTTGCTCCTCGGCCTCATCGGCCTGGCACTCCCCTTCCTTCCCGGCTGGCTGCTCATCTTCGCCGGGCTGGCGGTGCTCGCCGGCGAGTTCGTGTGGGCTCGCCACCTTCTCGACAAGGTTCGTCGCCGTGTCGACGGTCTCCGCCGGATCCGGCCCGAACGCGTCGACGACCCCTCCGACGAGGGGCCGTCGACTCCACGCTCGAAGGCGTCCTGAGGCTCAGGCGGGCGGATACACCCCCATCCCCTTCGCCTTCTCCGTCTGCCAGAAGATGTCGGCGATCTCGTCGATGAGGGCGATCAGCTTCTCACCCTCCGCCGGGTCCATGCTCTTCTTGGCGACCCCGGCCTGGTGGATCGCCCGCCAGAAGAGGTCGTCGAGATCGGGGAACTGCCGACGGTGCTCCTCGGTGAAGAAGTCCGCCCACAGCACCATGAGGTGGTGCTTCACCTCTTCGGCGCGCTGCTCCTTGATGAAGATGGCCCGATCCCGGAAGACGGGGTCGTCGGACGCCTCGTACTTCTGGGCGATCTTGAGCACCGACATGGCTTCGATCTTCGCCTGGGCCGGGTCGTACACCCCGCAGTACAGGTCGCAGTGGGCATGGGCGATGGTGGGTGCACCGAACAGTCGCATGCGTGAACCTCCCTTTCGTCTCCGTGACACCGACCATACTCGCCCGAGATGCCCAGGATGCTCCGCCGCTTCGAGGTGGCAGAGACCTCGATGACTCCCGCGCTCCGGCCCGGTGACCGTCTCCTCTGCGTGCGACTCCTCGGAACGCCCCGCCGAGCGTCGATCGTCGTGTTCCCCCATCCCCACCGGCCCGACTTCTGGTTGATCAAACGGGTGGTGGCGCTCCCCGGAGAGACCGTGGAGATCGACGGCGTCGTCCGCATCGACGGGATCCTCCTCCCCGAGCCCTGGGCGACGGCGGGGACGCCGGGGTCGGGACGGTGGGAGGTGGGTCGAGGCGAGATGTTCGTCCTCTCCGACGCCCGCCTCCGAACCCGAGCCGATTCCCGGACCTTCGGCCCGATCCCGATCGACGGCGCCTACCGGCCGCTGCTGCGATATCGCCGAGGCCGCCAACCGTGAACGAAGCGGGGGGTGGACCTCCGGTCCGGGACTCCGCGTCCTCCCAGAGGTCGCCGCGACCGGCGACCCGTCAGCCGCCCTCCAACAGCGCCCGCACCTTGGCGCGATCCACCTTGCCCAGCGCCAACCTGGGCAGGTCGCCGAGGTGGAGCCATCGGCGGGGTCGCTCGAAACTGGCCAGCCGTTCCCGGGCGTAACGTTCCACCAACTCCGGCTCCGCGTCGCCCTCGTAGGCCGCGGCCACCGCCGTCCCCCACTCGGGATCGGCGATCCCTACCACCGCCACCTCCGTCACACCGGGACACCGCCGGATGACCTCCTCCACCCGTGCCGGCATGACGTTCTCGCCACCGGTGACGATGACGTCGTCCGCTCTCCCCCACACCGCCAGTCCTGCGTCGTCGTCGAAGCGGCCCAGGTCGCCGGTGTCGAACCACTCCTCCGGTGGCCGGTCCGGTTCGTCCAGGTAGCCCGGGGAGACCATCGGGCCCCGCACCTGGATCCGCCCATCGACGGTCCGCAGCTCGGCTCCCGGGACGGGCAGCACCGGCCCGGTGGGCACACGGGCGGTGGCCACCTGGGAGGCGGTCTCGGTCATCCCGTAGGTGCGCAGGATCGCCAGCCCCACCTTCGACGCCGCCTCCACCAGATCGTCGGGGACCGGACCTCCGCCCACGAGCACGGCCCTCGCCCGGGGGAAGGGCCCCCGGTCGAGGATCCGCCGGACCTGGGCGGAGACGAGGGAGCACAACGTCGCCGCGGTCCGCAGCAGCACCGCCGTCCGCTCCGGGCGGAACGCCGGTTCGAGCAGGACGGTGGTCGCCTCCCGGGCCGACCGGACCAGGATCATCAGGCCGGCGACGTGGGCGAGGGGAAGGGTGTGGAGCCAGACGTCGTCCGGCCGGTGCGCCAACACCTCCGACGAAGCCGCCGCCGACGCCTCCAGGTTGCCCCAGGTGAGCCGGACCGCCTTCGGTCGACCCGCCGAGCCCGAGGTGAAGAGCACCCAGTGGAGGTCGTCCGGTCCGGGCGCCCGCCGTAGCGGCTCGCCTCCGTCCGGGGGGAGACGTCGGATCCCCAGGTCGGGTCCGTCACCGATCAGCGCCGACACCCCGGCCTGACGGGCCCGGCGGCGGGCGTCGTCGACCGCCAGCCGCGGGTCGAGCGGGACCACGACGGCACCGGTGCGAGGGACGGCGAAGAGATCCCGCACCGTGGACGGGTCCCGGCGAGCCCACACCCCGATCCGGTCGCCCGGCCCGACCCCGGCGGCGGCGAGGCCACCGGCGCGTCGGGCGGCCGCCTCGTCCATCTCGTCGAAGCTGACCGAGGTCCCCGGCGCCACCACGAAGGGGTGTCGGGGTCGTCGACGTGCAGCGGCGGCCAACCAGTCCATCCGCCACCATTGTGCCTCGGCAGTCGATCCGGCTGCACACCCGGGGGGCGGGGTCCGGCCGTCACCCTCGTGCTCCCTCGACCACGGGTGCCGACGGGCCGGAGCTCCGGTTCGCCGGTCAGGCCTCCAGGGCGGGAACCCGGCGGATCCTGATCAGCGTCCGGGTGCCGTCGGCGTCCTCGACGAGGAGGTGGCCGGGAAGCACACCCTCCTCCTCGTCGACCCAGAGCCGGACGGGACGGTGGACGAGGTGGCGGAGCACCACCGGATACTCGGGGCTTCTGCCGCCGACGGCGACTTCGAACACGTCGTCCCGAGGGTCGTAGGCGAGGAACCGGAACGGCAGCCAGTTCGCCTCGACCTGGTCGCCGATCTCCTCGCCGATCACCTCGATGACCACCTCGGAGGTCGGCAGGTTCTTGGTCACATCCTCCAGGTAGGAGGCCCAGGACTCCTTTGGAAGCTCGAACTCGGGATGCACGATCCCACCTCCTCTCGTGCGGAGATCTCTCCTTCTTCAACGCTACGCCTCCCGATCCCTTTCCCGGCAGGGCCGAAGGCCACCGACGTCCGGGTACCCTCGGGCCCCATGATCTCCGAGCATTTCGACCCGTCGGCCTGGGAGCCGGTCCCCGGCTTCGCCTTCACCGACATCACCTATCACCGGGCCCGCGGCGTGGGCGCAGTCCGGATCGCCTTCGACCGGCCCGAGGTCCGCAACGCCTTCCGTCCCCACACCGTCGACGAGCTGTTCACCGCCCTCGACCATGCCCGCCAGACCGCCGACGTCGGCTGTGTCCTGCTGACCGGAAACGGCCCCTCCCCGAAGGACGGCGGGTGGGCGTTCTGTTCGGGCGGCGATCAGCGGATCCGGGGAGCGTCCGGGTACCAGTACGCCGACGGCGACACCCCCGAGACGGTGGATCGGGCCCGGCTGGGCCGCCTCCACATCCTGGAGGTGCAGCGCCTCATCCGGTTCATGCCCAAGGTGGTGGTGGCGGTGGTACCGGGCTGGGCAGTGGGAGGAGGACACAGCCTCCACGTCGTCTGCGACCTCACGATCGCCTGTGCCGCCCACGGGCTGTTCAAACAGACCGACGCCGACGTCGCCTCCTACGACGCCGGGTACGGCTCCGCGTACCTGGCCCGGATGGTGGGCCAGAAGCGGGCTCGGGAGATCTTCTTCCTCGGCCGCACCTACACCGCCGAGGAGGCGACGGCCATGGGGATGTGCAACGCCGCCGTCCCCCACGACGAGTTGGAGGACGTCGCGTTGGAGTGGGCTCGGGAGATCACCGCCAAGTCCCCGATGGCTCAGCGCATGCTGAAGTACGCCTTCAACCTGGTGGACGACGGGCTGGTGGGACAGCAGCTCTTCGCGGGCGAGGCCACCCG
>JALSJV010000194.1 GCA_026989215.1 Acidimicrobiia bacterium
ACCAACCCGCTCAGCCAACACCTTCGTAATCGCCGCAGTCAACGTCGTCTTCCCATGATCAATATGACCCATCGTCCCCACATTCACATGCGGCTTCGTACGCTCAAACTTCGCCTTCGCCATGGGTTGGTCCCTTTCTCGACGTCGTATTCGGACTTGGTATTCGAACTTGGTTGGATATAGGCCTTGCCGTAGCGGCGGGCAGACTCGAACTGCCGACCTCTCGATTATGAGTCGAGCGCTCTCACCAGCTGAGCTACGCCGCCGTGGTCGCCGGTCCCGACCCAGGCCGTGACCGGTGACGGAGCCCAGGGTACCGGCTCTTCCGCCCTCGATCCGCTCATCTCGGGCCGATGCCGCCGTGGACTCCTCTCGCCTGTTTGTCTGCGACCGGGCACCAGGCCCGGTCGCCGAGCCCCCTTCCGGATTCGAACCGGAGACCTCCTCCTTACCATGGAGGCGCTCTGGCCAGCTGAGCTAAGGGGGCCGGCCCACCCGCGGGTGTCGGTGCCGGGAGAAGGATTCGAACCTCCGTAGGCAAGAGCCGGCAGATTTACAGTCTGCTCCCTTTGGCCGCTCGGGCATCCCGGCATGCCCCGAGTACACCCGCGGGGCGGAGGAAGTGTAGCGAATCGCTCCGTCTGGGTACAACGCCGGAAGCCGGCCGCCTCTGCCCCGTCACGCGTCGGGATCGTCGGGGATCCGGAGGCCGACGGCGGCGACCGTCAGCACCCCGGCGAGGCCGAGGGCGAACACCGCCGTCACCCCCGTGAGGTCGCCGGTGAGCACCGCGATGGCCACCAGGGCTCCGGCCCCCATCCCGAGGAGACGTCGAGCCCGCCGCAGGATCTGTGCCCGCCGGGTCGGGGAGACCTCCCCGAATCCCCCGGCGGCCTCGACCCGGATCAGGTTGCGACGCAGCATCGACGTGAGCCACCAGACCACGCCGACGACGTAGGTGACGGCGAGCCCGGCCCAGGGTGGACGCACCAGCACCGTCACCGCCCCACCGACGACGAGACCGACGAGCATCCATCGCCCGGCGCCGGTGAGGTGGTCGAGCGCCCAGGCGGGACCGCGCACGGCCGACCGGACGCTCAGGAACGCCCCCCATCCCACGGCGACGAGCGCGGCGGCCCCGACGAGAGCGATCGCCCCGGCCTGGCCGACCTGGATCACCGAACTCCGTAGGCGAGCTCTTCGAGGCGACGGACCCGCTCGGCGATGGGCGGGTGGGTGGAGAACAGGGCTCCGAAACCGCCCCCACCCCCGCGCCGTCGAAGCGCCTTGAGGGGATCGGCGATGAAGAGCTGACTCACGGCGGGGTTGACCTCCATGGGGATCCGCGAGGTCCCCGCCTCCAGCTTCCGCAGGGCGCTGGCCAGATACAGGGGCTGGCCGGTGATCTCGGCCGCCGAGCGGTCCGCCTGGAACTCGCGCGACCGGGAGATGGCGAGGCGGATCAGCATGGCGGCGATGGGGGCGATGAGGATCGCCACCAGCGCCAGGACGCCCGACAGGGCGTTCTCCCGACTCCGGCGTCCACCACCGAACCAGAAGGCCATCCGAGCGAAGATGGAGAGGGCGGCGGCAAGCATCGCCGCGATCGAGGAGATGAGGATGTCCCGGTTCCGGACGTGGGCCAGCTCGTGGGCGAGGACGCCGGTGAGCTCTTCGTAGGTCATGAGATCGAGGATGCCCCGGGTCACGGCCACCGCGGCGTGCCTCGGGTTGCGACCGGTGGCGAAGGCGTTCGGCTGTGGCGAGTCGATGAGGTAGATCCGCGGCATCGGCATGCCCGTCTGGGCGGCGAGGGTGCGGACGATGGAGTACACCTGAGGCAGCTCGGCTTCGGTGACCGGCTTGGCCCGCGAGGCGGCGAGCGCCATCTTGTCGCTGAAGAAGTACGCGAAGAAGTTGAGGCCGACCGCGAACAGGAGACCGATGTAGAACCCACCGGTGTCGAAAAGGGTGATCCCGAGCCACCACACGAGGGCCGACATCAACCCCAGCAGGGCGACCGTCTTGAGGTTGTTCATGGCCGGAATCCTACCGGGATCCCCGCCCAAAGGGACCCCCGGCCCGTCCCCACCGAGACGACGGAGAGTGGGAAAAATCTCACTTTGGGCGGCATCGCTGAACATCCATCACTAGAGTGCCCGTGGTTGCGGACACCGTGTCGTGTCCAACCAGGGACCGAATGGAGGGAGTCAACGTGTGGAGGGAGTCACCGTGAGACGATTCGCCGCCCTCGTGGGTGTGGTCGCGATGGTTGCGGCCGCCGCCGTTCCGGCGGGTGCCACCGGAGATGTCGAGCGTGCCGAGCCGCGGGCCACCAACCGCCGGGCGATCGACCTCGACCGGACGGATCTGCTGGCCGCCCGAGACACGATCAAGGTCTTCGTCCAGCTCTCGACACCCTCGGTGGCCGACTACGTGGCGTCCGAGGTGGAGGCGGGCCGACCCGAACCATCCAAGTCACGACAGAAGGCGCACGCCGAGAAGGTCGAGCGGGAACACGACGAACTCGACGACGACGTCGAGCGGGCAGGTGCCGAGATCGTCGACGAGCTGAAGGTGGGCGCCAACGGTTTCATCGTCGAGGTGAGCCCCCGAGACCTCCCCGGCCTCGCCGCCATCCCCGGCGTGGTCTCCGTGGCCCGGGTGGCGACCTTCACCCCGTCCAACGAGACGAGCGTCCCCTGGATCGGCGCCCCCGAGGTGTGGGACAACCTGGGTCTCACCGGTGAAAACGTGACGATCGCCGTCATCGACACCGGGATCGACTACACCCACGCCACCTTCGGCGGCTCCGGTGACCCCAACGATTATCTCGACAACGACCCGACGATCATCGAGCCGGGCACCTTCCCCACCGCCAAGGTGATCGGCGGCTGGGACTTCGCCGGCACCCTCTACGACGCAGGCGGGCGCCTCGGTCCCACCACCCCGACGCCGGACCCCGACCCCCTCGACGGCCACGGACACGGCACCCACGTCGCCGGCACCGCCGCCGGAATGGGAGTGTTGGCCGACGGGTCGACCTACACGGGACCCTACGACCCCTCGGCGTATCACGACCACACCTTCGAAGTGGGGCCGGGCGTGGCTCCCGAGGCGCTCATCTACGCCTTCAAGGTCTTCGGGGACGTGGCCGGGTCCACCGACCTGACGTCGCTGGCGATCGAGCGGGCCCTCGACCCGAACCAGGACGGCTCCATCGACGACCGGGTCGACGTGATCAACATGAGCCTCGGGGCGCCCTTCGGCTCACCCGACGACCCCTCGGCGATCGCCTCGCAGAACGCGGTCCGCCTCGGCGTCGTGGTGGTGGCGTCCGCCGGGAACTCCGGTGACGTGCCCTACGTCACCGGTGCCCCCGCCGTGGCTCCGGGCGCCATCTCGGTGGCGGCTTCGGTGGACGGCGGGTACGCCGTCTCGGCGATCGAGGTGACCATCGACGGAGCGGCCCAACTCTTCGAGGCGGCCGAGGGTGCCCTCGGGCCGTCGCTGCGGGACGTCGGTCCGATCACCGGCGACGTCGCCGTGGCCCTCGACAGTGGTGAAGGCGGCGACCCCACCTTCCTGTGCGGCCCGTCGACGGTGGACCTCACCGGAAAGATCGCCCTCATCCAGCGAGGCGCGTGCACCTTCGCCACCAAGTACCTCAACGCCCAGGACGCAGGCGCGGTCGCCGTCATCGTCTACAACGACGCCGCCCGAGGCGACGCCCTCGTGAACATGGGCGGTGACGACACCGGGATCACGATCCCGGGCGTGTTCATCGGGAACACCGACGGAACCACCATCGCCACCGCCCTCGGAGGCGGCTCGACGGTGACGGCCACGCTCGCCGACGGCATCGTCATCCCCAAGCCCGAGCTCGCCGACACCATGGCCGGGTTCAGCTCCCGGGGACCGGGGGTGACGAACCTCTTCAAGCCCGACGTGGCCGCCCCCGGCCTCGGGATCCAGTCGGCCGCCGTCGGCACCGGCACCGCCGGCGTCCAGTTCGGCGGCACGTCGATGGCCGCCCCCCACGTGGCCGGACTCGCCGCCCTGGTCCGCCAGGCCCACCCGGGTCTGGAACCCGAAGCGGTGAAGGCCCTCATCCAGAACGGGACGGTCGTCGGGGCCACCACCGGCGGGACGCCGTATCCTCTCGCCCGTCAGGGCGTCGGCGTGGTGCGGGCCGACCGGACCCTCGCCCTCGACGCCTACGCCACCCCCGCCGGGGTGTCCTTCGGGTACGTCAACCGGACCGAGAAGGGCAAGGTGCGGCGCACCGTCGACGTGGTGAACCTCAGCCCCCACACCCGGACCTTCGACGTCACGGTGACACCGAACCAGACCGTGCCCGGGGTCTCCATCAAGGCCCCGAAGAAGGTGACGGTGAAGCCGGGCGAGTCGAAGGAGCTGAAGTTGCAGCTCCGGGTCGACCCGGCGGCGATGCCGTGGGACTTCGGCTTCTACTCCCAGACGGAGGTCGACGGCTGGGTGACCCTCACCAGCGGCGACACCACCCTCCAGGTCGGCTATCTGGCGGTGGTGGACCCGGCGGCGGAGATGGAGGTCGAGTTCGAAGACGGCACGCTGGCCTTCGAGAACGACTCCGACACCGTCGCCTTCGCCGAGGGCTTCACCCTGGCCGCCCGGGGCGGGCTCCTGGTGAACAAGACCCCCTTCGCCATCGACGCCACCGGCTTCCGGACCAACACCCTGTCCGGAATCGACGTCGTCCAGTTCGGCGTGAGCGCCGACAAGGCGTGGAACAGCCTGTCGGAAGGCGAGGTCGACATCTGGCTGGACACCGACCAGGACGGCATCGACGACTACGTGCTCGTCGCCGCCGACCTCGGGTTCCTGCTCGGCGGTGACCCGACCGGCCAGGTGGTCACCGCCCTGTTCGACCTCCGGACGGGTGGTGGGTTCCTCGAATGGTTCGTGGACGCCGACCTCAACGACCGGGTCTCGGTCCTCACCGTGGACCGCACCGGCCCCTTCGGCTTCCTCGATCCGGGGGACACCACCTTCGACTACACGATGGTGATGTTCGGTCGGGCCGGCTCGATCGACCTCCAGTTCGGCTCCGTCGACCTCGCCCAGGAGGTCGTCCCCGAGTTCGCGAGCTTCGGGCTCCAGCCCGACGGCGAGGCGACGATGACGGTGACCGGGCCGAGCGACCATCCGATGGTCTGGTTCTTCCCCAACAACGAGGAGAAGAAGCAGGTGGAGGTGGTCGAGCCCGAACACGGCGACGACCACGGCCAGGGCACGCACGACGAAGACGACGACTGAACTCGTCGCAGTCTCGACCACGAGCGGGGGGCGCCTCGGGCGCCCCCCGCTCACGCGTCAGGCGTCGGGCGGTGCATCGGGGATCCCGCCGAGGCCCTCACAGACGAAGAAGGAGCCCTCACCGTCGAGGCGGTAGTCGAGGGTCCGACCTCCGGCGGAGACGACCACCCGATATCCGTCGATGAGCATCTGGATGTAGCTCTGCCCGGGCTCGGGGCACCCGAGGGAGCCGTCCGACCAGACGACGGCGGTGGCCTCGAGGACGGAGACCTCGTCGGCGGACACACCGGCGCGTTCGGCAGCGTCGGCGACGACCGCCTCGAGGTAGGCGGCGGGAACCTCCCCGTCACCGACCTCCACCGGCGGTGGGGACGGCGGGGGGACACGCTCGGGTGGGGGTTTCGGGATCACGGTGTCCTCCGAGCTCGGCATGGTCGTCGTGGTAGGTGTCGTCGTGGTCGTCTCCTCGACCGTGGTGGACGTCTCGGGCTCCGTCACGCTGGTCTCTGTCACACTGGGCTCCGACGAGACGGGCGCCTCCGACGTCCCCGGTTCGACGGCGGGCGCGGCGCACGCCGCCAGCACGACCGCCAGCACGAGATACCTTCTCATACCCATCAGACGTCCCCCGAGGCCGGTTCGGTTCCCTCTTTCCTTGCCCACAGCACGCCCTCCGGTTCACCGTCGAGCCACCAACACCCGAAAGTCACCGAGCCCGCGGGGATGTAGCAGGGTCTCGATCTCGGTGCGACGACTCCGGAGCCGCAGCCGCTCCATCGTCTCGCCACGGCGTGCCGCCTCCAGCTCCGCCCGGCGCAGCTCCGACAGCTCCTCACGGAGACCCAGGTCGGCGAGGAACTCGTCCTGACGCCACAGCTCGACCTCGGCACCGGCCCGACGGGCCACCTCCGCCAACGCGGTGAAGTTCACATCGGCGGTGATGTCGGTCGCTCCCGGCTCGTCGAGGGGATGGGGACCGAGATGATGGGCCCGATAGGTCCGCAAGGTTCCGTCCTGACGTCGGGGCAGCAGGTTCTCGGCGACATCCCCGTAGTCCACCACCACGACCGCACCCCCGGAGACCATCTCGACGACCCTCTGCAACCAGACGGCGGCTTCGAGCTGGCACTCCACCACACCCCCCACCGGCACCTCACCCCCGGCGTAGGAGGCCACCCAACGTTCGACCTCGGGCCGCACCGGGGCGTCGACCAGGACCAGCTCCCCCCCGTCGAGCCCCACCCATCGTTCCCGCCATCCCCGCTCGGTCATCTGCACGACCGCCATCGGCAGGTTGTCCACCAGCTCGTTGGCGATCACGACGCCTTCGATGGGGCCGGGGACGTCGGCGAGGTCGGGGACCACTCGCGCCTCGGGGACGAGCCGTGCGATGGCCCGCCGCGCCGCCGGTGAGACCTCCACCGCCCACGCCTCCGCCGAGACGGTGACGTGGTCGAGGAGGGGCCGAAGCAGCGAGCCGGAGCCGGCACCCACCTCGATCACGGTGACGGGGCTCCCCAGCCGAGCCGCCTCCCGGTCGACGAACCGGCCGAACGCCGCCCCGAAGGCGTCGCTCACCTCGGGGCTGGTGAGGAAGTCGCCGCCCCGCACCGAGCGGAGCACGTCCACCGAGGCGAAGAACCCACCGTCGGGGTGGTAGAGGGCGATCCGCATGAACTCCTCGAAGGGGATCGGACCTTCCTCCTCGATGCGGGCACGGAGCAGGGACGACACGGACATCGGATGCAGGATCCCGGCTGCGAGCCGGAACGGCAAGTCCGCCGCTCCACCGAGTTGGCGGGTCGGTGACGATTGCCCGGTACCCTCACCGCCAGGAGACGAGGGAGGTGCCCATGAAGTTCGGCGTGATGATGTTCCCCACCGACACGGCCATCCAGCCACCCGAGCTGGCTCGCGCCGTCGAAGATCGCGGCTTCGAGTCACTGTGGTTCCCCGAGCACTCCCACATCCCGGTCTCACGCAAGACCCCCTGGGGCGGGGTCCCGGATGCACCGCCGCTCCCCGAGGAGTACTGGCGCACCCACGACCAGTACGTCGCCCTCACCGCCTGCGCCATGGTGACGTCCCATCTCAAGGTGGCCAGCGGCATCACCCTCGTCCCCCAGCGCGATCCGATCTGGCTGGCCAAGGCGGTCGCCTCCCTCGACCAGCTCTCCGGCGGCCGGTTCATCTTCGGGATCGGATACGGCTGGAACGTCGAGGAGATGGAGTCCCACGGCGTCGACGCCAGACTCCGCCGGCCGCTGCTCCGCGAGAAGGTGCTCATGATGAAGGCCCTCTGGACCGAGGAGGTCGCCGCCTTCGACGGAGAGCTGCTGCATCTGGAGCCGAGCTGGTCGTGGCCGAAACCCCGCCAGCAGCCCCATCCGCCGATCGTGCTGGGAGCGGCGGCAGGCCCGAAGACGATCGGACACCTCGTCGAGTTCTGCGACGGGTGGATCCCGATGGGCCGCTACCGCTGGGAGGAACAGCTCCCCGAGGTCAGGCGGGCCCTCGAGGCGGCCGGACGGGATCCCGACGCCTTCGAGGTCACCTACTACGCGGCGTCGCCCGATCACCTCGACCACCTGGCGGCGGCGGGGATCGACCGGGCGGTGTTTCGGCTCCCTTCGGCGCCCGCATCGAAGGTGCTCCCCCTCCTCGACTCCCTCGCACGGGCCGCCGGGATCGGTTGACCGGACCCGAGTCCCCCGTACGCTCCTCCACATGCGGGTACCGTGGAAGGGAGCGGAGAAGGATGGGAAGCTCATCGCCCGGGTGGTGGGTGAGGGGGAGACGGACGGCACGGTCCTGGTGCTCCGGAGGATCCACGTCACCCACACCCTCGGCGGCGTCTCCCCGGATCGTCGGGCGGTCGTCGAGCGGGCCCACGAGCTCCACGCCGACTTCTGCCCGGTCGTCTGCAGCATCCGAGACACGATCGAGATCACGACGAGCCTCGTCTACGGGGACACGCAGGAGGAGTCCCGGGCGACCACCCGCGGGTCGACCGGCCCGCCGAAGGGTCCCCGGGGCGGGGCGTCCGGCGTGATCGTCGGGCCGAGGACGGCGTCGAGGCGGTTCACGATCTTGTCGTCGAGGCCGAGGTAGAAGACGAGCAGCCGTCCCTCGGCCCACACCCGCCAGCGCCCATTGATCTCGACGTGGCCCGGACCGATCCGGTTCGCGTCCGGAGGGATCCCGTCGGAATCGGCCTTCCGGGAGGCCACATCCGGATACTCGAGCACCCAGACGACCCGGTCGTCGACGCAGAGCCGCCGTTGAACGCCCCCGAACCAGGGGATCATCCGCTCCCCCGGGTCGAGCTCGGAGACCCGCGCCCCCCGCTCGGCGAGAAGGTCCACGAAGGCGGCGCCGTCCAGGGAGGGTCCGGTCGCGCAGGCCACGGCGACGAGCACGAACCCGACGAAGGCGAACCTCACGAGACCCAGCGTAGAAGCGGTGAGGGGCCCGTGGGGGCCCCTCACCGGCATCTCGGATCCGACGGGTCGGATCAGAAGTCCATGCCGCCACCATGGTCGTGGCCGCCGCCGGCAGGAGTCTCCTCCTTCTCCTCGGCGACCAGCGCCTCGGTGGTGAGCAGCAAGGCGGCGATCGACGCCGCGTTCTGCAGGGTCGACCGGGTGACCTTGGCGGGGTCGATCACGCCCGCCGCCAGCAGGTCCTCGTACTCGCCGGTGGCGGCGTTGAAGCCGTAGGCTCCTTCGCCCGACCGGACCCGTTCGACGACCACGCCGCCTTCGAACCCGGCGTTGAAGGCGATCTGCCGGAGCGGTTCCTCCATCGCCTTCCGCACGATCTGGCGACCGGTCTTCTCGTCGTCGGTCCCACCCCGCAGCTTGTCGACGGCCGACTGGGCCCGCAGCAGGGCGACACCGCCGCCGGGGACGATGCCCTCTTCGACGGCCGCCCGGGTCGCCGACACGGCGTCCTCGATGCGGTGCTTCTTCTCCTTCAGCTCGACCTCGGTGGCGGCACCCACCTTGATCACGACGACGCCGCCGGCCAGCTTGGCGAGCCGCTCCTGCAGCTTCTCACGGTCCCAGTCCGAGTCGGTGTTCTCGATCTCCCGCTCGATCTGCTTGATGCGGGCCTTGACGTCCTCCTCGGAGCCGGCGCCGTCCACGATCGTGGTGTTGTCCTTGGCGATCACCACCTTGCGGGCACGGCCCAGCATGTCGGTGGTGACGTTCTCCAGCTTGAGCCCGACCTCTTCGGAGATCACGGTGCCACCGGTGAGGATGGCGATGTCCTGGAGCATGGCCTTGCGCCGCTCACCGAAGCCGGGAGCCTTCACCGCCGCCGACGAGAACGTGCCGCGGATCTTGTTGACCACCAGGGTGGCGAGCGCCTCGCCTTCGACGTCCTCGGCGATCACGAGCAGCGGCTTCCCGGCCTGCATCACCTTCTCGAGGACGGGGAGCAGGTCGTTGACCGAGCTGATCTTCTGGTTGGCGATGAGGATGAAGGGCTCATCCAGCACCGCCTCCTGACGGTCGGGGTCGGTGATGAAGTAGGGCGAGATGTAGCCCTTGTCGAACTGCATGCCCTCGGTGAACTCGAGCTCCAGACCGAAGGTCTGGCCCTCTTCCACCGTGATCACGCCGTCCTTGCCGACCTTCTCCATCGCCTCGGCGATGGTCTTGCCGATGGTCGTGTCGTTGTTGGCCGAGATCGAGGCGACGTGGGCCACCTCGTCGCTGGTCTCGATGTCCCGGGCCATGTTGGCGATCTCTTCGACCACCTTCTCGACGGCCTGCTCGATCCCCCTCTTCAGGCCCATGGGGTTGGCACCGGCGGCCACGTTGCGGAGGCCCTCCCGCACCATCGCCTGGGCCAGCACCGTGGCGGTGGTGGTCCCGTCACCGGCGACGTCGTTGGTCTTCGTCGCCACCTCCTTGGCGAGCTGGGCGCCCATGTTCTCCCACGGGTCCTCGAGCTCGATCTCCTTGGCGATGGTGACACCGTCGTTGGTGATGGTGGGAGCGCCCCACTTCTTCTCCAATACGACGTTGCGGCCCTTGGGCCCGAGCGTCACCTTGACGACGTCGGCGAGCTTGTTGACGCCCGCCTCGAGGCCTCGGCGGGCCTCCTCGTTGAAGCGAAGATCCTTCGCGGTCATCTCTGGTCTCTCCTCTGAATCAGCTGACGATCGCCAACAGATCGCGGGCGGACAGGACCAGGTAGTCCTCGCCGTCGATCTTCACCTCGGTGCCGGCGAACTTGGAGTAGAGGACCTTGTCGCCCTCCTTCACCTCCATCGGCATGCGCTCTCCGTCGTCGTTGAGCGCGCCCGGCCCTACGGCGATGACCTCGCCCATCTGGGGCTTCTCCTTGGCGGTGTCGGGAATCACCAGACCGGAGGGTGTACGAAGATCCTGGTCTTCGTCCGGCTTCACCACGACCCGGTCACCAAGAGGCTGAAGCTTCATCGATGCCTCCTCCTAACGGACTCTCACGTACTGGCACTCTCCACCGGAGAGTGCCAGCGCACTTTAGCACTCTCTGGGTAAGAGTGCTAACGCTTCTGGGGCCTCACCCGAGGCGCAGACCCGGGTCGACCCCGGTGGACCAGTCGGAGACGTGGCCGAGGGCGAGGTGATGGACGGCGGCGACACCGATCATCGCGGCGTTGTCGGTCGCCAGCACCGGCGGGGGAAGACACAGGGCCACTCCCCGCTTGTCGGCCTCCTCGGCCATTCGGGCGCGGAGGCGGCGGTTGGCGAGCACTCCGCCGCCGCCGGAGACGACCCTCACCCCGGTGTCGTCCACCGCCCGGAAGGTCTTCTCCACGAGCACATCCACGATCGCCTCCTGAAGCGACGCGGCGACGTCGGCGAGGGGAGGCAGATCCCCGGCGCGGCTCGCCTTGTCGATGAAGGTCGTGACCGCCGTCTTCAACCCGGAGAACGAGAAGTCGTAGGGTCGGTCCGGGAGCGCGCGCGGGAAAGGCACCGCCCGCGGGTCGCCCCCCTCCGACGCGGCATCGATCGCCGGGCCCCCGGGGAAGCCCAACCCCATCACCCGGGCCAGCTTGTCGAACGCCTCCCCGGCGGCGTCGTCGATGGTGCGACCCAGCACCTCGTAGTCCCCCCAGTCCCGTACGAACACGATCTCGGAGTGACCACCGGAGACCAGCAGCGAGACCGCCGGAGGACGGAACGTCTCCTCGTGATCGATCCGGGGAGCCATCAGATGCCCCTCCATGTGATCCACCCCGACGAAGGGGAGCTGTCGTGCCCACGCCGTCGCCTTGGCGAAGGAGAACCCGACGAGCAGCGCTCCGACCAGTCCGGGCCCCTCCGTGGCGGCGACGGCGTCGAGGTCGTCGGTGTGCAGCCCGGCGTCCACCATCGCGCGGTGCGTGAGGGAACGGATCGCCTCGATGTGGGCGCGGGCGGCCACCTCGGGGACGACACCACCGAACCGGGCGTGGAGCTCCACCTGGGACGACAAGACGTTGGAGAGGACCTCGTTGCCCCTCACCACCGCCACCGCGGTCTCGTCACAGGAGGTCTCGAAGGCGAGGACGACCGGCTTCACAGCGACTCCTCGATCTCGGCGAGCCGACGGGCGTAGTCGTCGCCGTCGATGTCGTGGGCCCACATGATGAGGGCATCTTCGTCCCGGTAGTAGCGCTTGCGGACACCCACCGGAGCCATCCCGAACCGTCGGTAGAGGGCCTGGGCCGCGACGTTCGAGACCCGGACCTCCAGGGTCAGGGCGCGGGCCCCCGCCTCCCGAGCCCGGCGGGCGAGGGCGAGCATCAACCTGGTACCGATCCGCGCCCCCCGAGCCCAGGGCGCGACCGTGAGGGTGGTGACATGGGCCTCGTCACCGATCACCATCAGGCCCGCATAACCGACCAGACGCCCCCCCTCCTCCGCCGCCAGGTAGATGCGGTCGTCCCGGCCCAGCTCGTCGGAGAACACCCCCTCGGTCCACGGCTGCGGATACGTCTCCCGCTCGATCTCCAGCGCGGCGGCGATGTCGCCGGCGACCATCGGGCGGATGAGCGTCACGGCTGCCCCGGCCACGGACCCTCCCGTCGCAACATCGCCCAGTTGATCGTCACATCCGGATCCCGCAGGTAGAAGGGGCGCACCTCGTCGGGATGGGGTGCCGAATCCTTCTCGACCATCCGGGCGCCGATGTCCACCAGCGCCTCGGCGCTCGGATACCGGGGCCGCCCCACCTTCACCCGATGGAGCCCTCGCAGCGTCTCTTCGGAGAGGACGGGGACGTCCCCCACCAGCAGCACCTCCCCCGGGTCCGACTCCAGCAGGGCCCGCAGCCGATCGGGGGTGACGAGCTGAGGCGCCCCGTCGCGGACGACCCCGCCGGGGACGGGTCGATAGCCCGCCACCGCCAGCTCCCCGCGGCGCACGTCCACGATCGCGACGATGTGACGATGCCCCGTCGTCGCCCGCAGGGCGAGCGCGTCGAGGGAGACCGCGGGGACGAGCTGCGCCCCGACGGCGCCCGCCAGACCCTGGGCGGTGGCCAGCCCCACCCGCAGACCCGTGTACAGCCCCGGGCCGACGTCCACCACCACCGCGTCGACGTCGGCGGGCACCCACCCGGCCTGGTCGAAACAGAAATCGAGGGCGGGAACCAAGAACGAGGCATGCCCACGTCGGTCGATGCGTTCGGCGGCGGCGACCACGTCACGGCCCTCCGCCAACGCCACCGAGGACTTCGGAGTCGACGTGCTCACGGCGACGATCTTCACCCTTCGACCTCCTCCAGCGGGCGCTGCTTCCAGTCGCCGGACGGCACGAACCGGAGCACCCGCACCCCACCCGACCGAACGTCGAACTCCACCACCAGATGATCGTCGGGGAGCAGCGGCAGCACCGCGTTCCCCCATTCGATCACGACCACGCCGTCACGCCCCTCCTCCAGGGCCTCCAGATCCTCGAACTCGGCGGCGGTGCCGAGCCGGTACACGTCGACGTGGACCAAGGGCAGAAAGCCCGAGTCGTACCGGCGCATGAGGATGAAGGACGGGCTCGTCACCGGCTCCTCCACCCCCAGCCCGTCGGCCAACCCTCCGGTGAAGGTGGTCTTGCCGCATCCCAGAGGGCCGGCCAGCACGACCACGTCACCGGGTCGGCAGAGCGCGGCCAGGCGACCCGCGGCAGCGCGCGTGTCGGTCACGGTCGGACAGGTCAACGTCACGATCATCCGAACAGTCCCAGCTGGCGTGGCTCCGCCGGTGCCGGCTCGTGCACCGGCTCCGGCTCGGGCGGCGGCTCCGGAGGAGCGTCGAGGGTCTGGCGGACGAGCGCGAAGTCGTCGCGCATCGCCGCCAACACCCGCTCCCCACCGCGGAGGGCCGCGGCAGGATGGTAGGTCGGGATGAGATGTTTTCCGCGCCACCAGGCATAGACGTGCCCGCGCAGACGGGTGATCCCGGTCTCGGTCCGTAGCAGGAGCTTCGTGGCGAAGTTCCCGAGGGTGACCACCACCCGAGGATCGATCAGCTCGAGCTGGCCCCGGAGGAACGGCTTGCACGCGTCGATCTCGTCGGGACGTGGATCACGGTTCCCGGGAGGTCGACACTTGACGACGTTGGCGATGTACACGTCGGACCGCTCCAAGCCGATCTCGGAGAGGAGCTGGGTCAGGAGCTTCCCCGCCGCACCGACGAAGGGCTCGCCCTGCAGGTCCTCGTTCCTCCCGGGAGCCTCCCCGATGAACATGAGGTCGGCCTCGGGGTCGCCGACCCCGAACACGACCTGGGTCCTGGTCTCCGCCAGACGGCACGCGGTGCATGCCAGCGCCTCGGCGCGCAGGACGGCCAAACGCTCGATGGCGTTCACGGACGCACACCCCGGAATCGACGGCGGAACGGAGCGAGCACGAGCCCATTCTGCCAGGTCGTCACGGTCGTCTCACGGCCGCCTCGATCGCCCGCCCCACCGCCTCGAAGGCCAGCTCGGCCACCGAGTCGACGTCGGCCGCCTCCTCCCCGCAGGACACGGCGAAGGCGATGTCACCGTCGTAGCGGGTGTGGGCCGGACGAAGGCACACCGCCAGGGCATCCTGGGCCCGAACCGCCACCCGGACGAGCTCCTCCCGTCGCAGCTCGGCGTCGGTGGCCACCACTACCAGGGTCGTGTTCTGCAGTGGACGCACCGTGAGCGGGCTCGGACCGGGCACCGCCTCACCGCCGGTGAGGGGTTCGCCCTCCAGGGTGAAGACGTCGCCGACGGCGTTGACGACGGCGAGCGCCCCCACCACGATCCCCTCCCAGCTCACCGACGCCGAACCGAGACCACCCGGCGAGGACGCATCGAATCCCCGCCACTTGCCCACCGTGGCCCCCGTGCCTGCACCGAGACGACCCGACTGGACGGGGCCGTCGTCCGCCGCCCGATAGGCGGCCTCGCCCTCCGCCGGACCGGGCCGAGCAGCGGCGTCGCCCTCGATGAGGTCGAAGACCACCGCCGTCGGCACGATGGGGACCGGGCCGACCGGGGTCGGATGCCCCCGTCCCTCGGCTTCCAGGGCCGAGACGACCCCGTCGGCGGCCGCCAACCCGAAGGCGGAACCGCCGGTGAGCAGGATGGCGTCGGCCTGCTCCACCCGCATCCCCGGCGCCAACAACGCCGTCTCCCTGGTCCCCGGAGCCGCGCCCCTCACCTCCACCGCCACCCGGTTCGGCTCCGGCAACACCACGACGGTGCAGCCCGTCCGGCCCCGCTCGTCGGTCCAGTGCCCGACCCGGATCCCCTCCACCGCGGTGATCGTCATCGCCGGTACCTCCGAGGCAGCCGGGGTCCGATCCGCGACACGATCTCGTAGTTGATCGTGCCGGTGGCCGCCGCCCATTCGTCCGCCGTCACCTCCGCCGTCCCCTGCCTCCCCAACAACACCACCTCTGCTCCTTCCTCCACCCTGTGCTCTCCCAGATCGACGATCACCTGATCCATGGTGACGACCCCGGCGAAGGGCCGTCTCCTCCCACCGACCAGCACGACCCCCTCGTCGCTCCAGGCCCGGGGAACGCCATCGGCGTAGCCGATGGGGACCGTGGCCACGAAATGGTCCCCGGCCAGGGGGCGGCGACGCCCATAC
>JALSJV010000195.1 GCA_026989215.1 Acidimicrobiia bacterium
CAGGTGCTGCCGCCGTCGGCCCAGGGGTGGGCGTGGTCGAGGTCGCAGGCCCGGGCGGGCATGCGGCAGCCGGGGAAGACGCAGCGGGGCCAGCGGGACCGGATGTGGCGGGCGGTGGCAGCATCGGGTCGGCGGCGGGTGGTGCCACACCAGACGGGCCGGTCCTCATGGGTGAGGGTGACCTGCCATTGGCGGCCGTACTCGTGGGCGAGTTGGCGAGCGATGTCGGCGATGACGGGGCCGAACCCGGGGATCTCTCCGGGGCGCTCGGCCAGACCGGCCAGGGTCTCCAGGTCGATGGTGATGTCGACCACCCCGCGGGCCGGGGTGTGCCCGGTGACGGGGACGCCGCTGAGGAGATCCAGGAACACGTCGGCCCGCCGCTGTTCGATGCTTCGGTCGTCGTCGAGGTGACGGGCGAGGGTTTCGATGTAGGCGCGGGCTTCGGCGACTCGGTGGGCGGGGAGGTCGAAGCCGCAGAGGTCGGCGGTGCCGTCGTCGTTCGGCATCGCCACCACCCGTCGCTCCTCGACGCGGCGCTCGTGGCGTTCCTTCGCTCCGTCGGGATCTTCTTCGGCGACGAGTCTGCGGAGCCACGCCCGGAGCTGGCCGGCGGTGAGGTCGGAGGCGCGGGTGAGGGCCCGGTCGACGATCCGCCGTGCCGCCTCCCCGGCGACCGGGAGGACGGCGTCGCAGATCACCCGAGCCCGATACAGGTCGATCTCCCCCCGCGCCACGGCGATTCCGACCTGGGGATGGCGTTCCCAGAGTTGGAGGGCCGTGGCGAGGCGGGTGTCGGCTGCCCGGCGGGTGAGGTGGAGGGCGCAGGCGATCTCCGCCGAGGCGAGCTCGACGTCGCCGCCGAGCTCTTCGGAGCGGGCGAGCACGGCGATCGTCTCGGCCTGGCGAGCCTGCAGGTGGGCGACCAGGCGCTCCTCGGCCCGGAGGAGAGCGACGAGCTGGTCGGCGGAGAGCTTCGACCGGTCGACGGAGGACAGCACGGCATGGGAGAACAGGCCCGGCTCCCACGACTCCAGGTCGGCAGGGAGCGGGTCCGGAGAGGGCTTCACCTCGTCATCGCGGAGGAGGTGGGCCTGGGTGAGTCGGAACGACAGCTCGTCCCAGCCGTCGGGGTCGGGGACGGCGGCGAGCTCGGTGGGAATCGGATCGAACGTGTGTTCGTGCATGGGGTAACGATACATGACGGGAGTGACAGAAACGCGACATGAGGTGACAAGAGATGAACGGTGTGATCAGCGGGCATGGCCACCCCGGTCACCGGTCGATCGCCGAGTCCTTGGAGCGGTCGGCCGACCGGTGCGAGGCGAATCCAGTGGGGGGGCTCCGCGATCTCGATCACGCCTGTCGGGACCGCGGGTGACGGTCAGGGGTTGGTGGCGGGGGGGATCATGTCGCGCCATCCGACCCGGTAGCGGAGGGGGCAGCCGTCGGTCTCGATGCCCCGGCCGAGGGCGGAGTCGGGGAGGTGGTCGGCGGGCTGCCAGTATCCCTCGGGGGACTCTCGAGGGGCTGAGAAGGCTTCGGCCCAGGTGTCGAAGGAGGGGGCGGGGGGGATGTCGTATCCGGCCCGGCGGAGACACTCGGCCGACGCCAGGAAAAACTGGTAGTACTCGTAGAGCTCGTCGCGGGTCATCGGCCGTTCGGGGAGTTTGATTCCGTCGGAGCAGGCGACCAGGACGGCGGCGAGTCGTTGCATCTGTTCGGGTGGTACGTCCCCGGTGAGGCTGTTACCTCGTTGGGGGTCGAAGGTGATGGGGAATCCTTGGTCGGCGACGCATCGGTTGATCTGTTCCATCACCATGACGTCGTCGAATTCGTTGTAGGCGTATCCGGAGAAGTCGCCGTACCCGGTGATGGGCGCCAGGGTGGTCGTGGTGGAGGTCCGTGATCGGGTGGGGGTGGTGTCGTGGGTGGTGGCCGTCGTGGCGGGGTCGTCGGGCGGGTCGCTGCCGGGGCTGGTCACGGGTGGGGTGCAGGCGGCCACCACGAGGGCCATCACGACGGAGATCCCGGCCCATCGTCGGGGTCCCGGGCCGAAGGTGGCCGCCCGGTCCGTCATCGTCTCAGTTCCCCCAACAGAACGCATACGTACCCACGGTATCCACCAGCGCCCCATAGGAACCCCTGGCCCTCCAGGAATAGGCGCCAGATCGTGGGCACTCCCCGTCGTTTCCGAGGTTCCACTTCGGCCTCTCCCTTCCTCGCGGTGGTGATGATGCAGGCGGGCGTCAGCGTCGGGCGCGGTTGATGCGAGCGAGTTCCTG
>JALSJV010000196.1 GCA_026989215.1 Acidimicrobiia bacterium
GGCGCACCGAGGACGGGGGAGGCGGGAGGCGCCGTCCCGAGATGGTCGGGTCGGTGCGAAGGGTGAAGAAAAAATGTCACAGGGATCCCGTACCTTGGAGACGGCGCCCCGGAGGGCCATGGGGGGCGGTGATCGTGCCGAAGGGGAGGCTCCCCGGGGCGCCGCCCATGCCCCGTTCGGGGGCGGCTCCCCAAGGGTCACCGTGTCCCGGTCGCGTCCACTGCGGACCGCATCGTCGAAAAAACCCGTTCCGTCATCCCCGAGACGGTGCCGGTGGATACAGTTCATCCCCGGGAGGTCGGTGCCGATGCCGAACATGGTGGATTACGAGGAGACCCGGCGGTCGTTCCGGTTGGAGGTTCCAGACCGCTTCAACTACACGCTGGACGTGGTCGACCGGTGGGGGTCCCGGGCGCCCGACAAACTCGCCCTCGTCGCCGTCGAACCCGACGGGCAGACGGCCCACCGCTACACCTTCGGGGACATCGCCGCCCGGGCCCATCGTGCCGCCCATCTCCTCGCCTCGTCGGGGGTGCAGAAGGGGGATCGTGTCTTCGTGCAGCTCCCCCGGATCGTCGAGTGGTACGAGGTGCTGCTGGGCTGCTTCGAGCTCGGGGCGATCCCCATGCCCGGCACCACCCTCCTCATGCCGAAGGACATCGCCTACCGGATCGACGCCGCCGACGCCACCGTGGCGGTCACCGATCCCACCGGGGCGGAACGGGTCGACGCCGCCGGGGTCGACCTCCGGGTGAAGCTGGTGGTGGGGGCGGACCGGGAGGGGTGGGTCCGGTGGGAGCACGCCGTCGCCGACCAGCCTTCGGTCCCCGCCACGACCGATCCGACCGCCGCCGACGACCCTCTCCTCATCTACTTCACCTCGGGAACCACGGCCTACCCGAAGATGGTGCTCCACACCCACGCCTCCTACGGGATCGGTCATGAGATCACGGCCCGTTTCTGGCACGACCTCGGCCCCGACGACCTGCACTGGACCGTCTCCGACACCGGATGGGCGAAGGCGGCCTGGGGCAAGCTGTTCGGACAGTGGCGCATCGGGGCGGCGGTGTTCATGTGGAACATCGTCGGGAAACCCGACTTCGACCGGATGCTGTCCCTCATCGGCGAGTACGGGGTGACGTCCTTCTGCGCCCCGCCGACCCTGTACCGGGCGTTCGTCCAGATGGATCTCGGTCGGTACGACTGGTCGAGTCTGCGGCACTGCACGTCGGCGGGGGAGCCCCTCAATCCGGAGGTGATCGAGGTGTGGAGGGCCGCCACCGGCTTGTACCCCTACGACGGGTACGGGCAGACGGAGACGGTCAACCTGGTCGCCAACTACCCGTGCCTGCCGGTGAAGCCCGGTTCGATGGGCAGGCCCGCTCCCGGCTTCGAGATCGAGATCGTCGACGACGACGGCGACGTCGTGCCCCGGGGCGTCGAAGGGCACATCGCCGTTCGGCTCGATCCGCGACCGGTGGGACTGTTCCGCGAGTACTGGCGGGACGAGGAGAAGAACGCCGAGGTGTTCCGCAACGGCTGGTACTACACGGGGGATCGGGCGACGATGGATGACGACGGCTACATCTGGTTCGTCGGCAGGGCCGACGACGTCATCCTGTCGGCCGCCTATCGGATCGGACCCTTCGAGGTGGAGTCGGCACTCATCGAGCATCCGGCGGTCGCCGAGGCGGCGGTGGTGGGAAAGCCCGACCCGGACCGAGGGCAGATCGTGAAGGCGTTCGTGGTCCTCGCCTCGGGGTATGAGCCCTCGGAGGAGCTGGCCCGGGAGATCCAGGACCACGTCAAGGCGGTGACGGCCCCGTACAAGTACCCCCGGGAGGTGTCCTTCGTCGACGAGCTCCCGAAGACCATCTCCGGGAAGATCCGTCGGGTGGAGCTGCGCGAGCAGGACTGAAGGTCCGGTCCCCTCCCGCCTCACACGTTTTGGCACCTGGATCACGCGTCATACGCGACATTCCGGTGCCAAAACGGGGGAGGGGGGTCAGCGGCGTTTGCGGCGCATGAGGCGGCGGAGGGTCTCCGACTCCGACAGGACCTCGGGTCTGTCAGGTGGGATCGACCCGTCCTACATCCGTTCCTGTCACACCGACGGCCAGGGTCGGGCCGGTGAACAGCGATGAGCGCGACCGCAGCCACCGTCGGGACGGCCAGAATGGTGTCGTGATCGTCGTCGACGACGTCGGAGATCTCGGGCCGGTACGGGTGGAGGTAGCCCCCGGAGGCGGCCCGGTGACGCCCGCCAGTCGGGTCTGTGCCCGG
>JALSJV010000197.1 GCA_026989215.1 Acidimicrobiia bacterium
CCCAGGACCAACCGGCGGTCTCTCACCCAGCGCATTCCGAGTGCAGGATGCCTAATGCCACAGCCGCGCCCCAAACCATTGGATACCCCAATCGTCGATCGCGTTGTGATCAGAATACGAGACGTGGTTGGCCGGTTGACGAAGCACCGGCGACGAAGGATGCCCCGTGGCCGACGACAGCCTCCACACGTTCCCGTCCAACCACTTGAGCTTGGTGCGGGTGTTGCCACAGCCAGACACCTCGGACGTCGTCGCCACGGCGATCAGGTTGGGCCAGCCGACATAGTCCTGAGTGCCCTTCCATGTGCACTGGTTCGCCGGACCCCACGTCTTCGACCGGGAAGCACTGTGTGCCGAGGCCGGAGCGGGCGACACGAGAAACGTGAGCACCACCGCCCCAACCAGGGCAACGATCCCCCACCGGCTCGGGCGCTGGGCGGAGGCGTCATTCCGAGCGTTCTCGACACGCATGGACTCGTCCCTTCCGCCTCACCGAGCCCACCCGCGGAACCATTCTCTCTCTCTCTCTCGGCTGTCAAGACCTGCTCACCAGCGGCGGCCGCGGCTCCGCCGGTGTGGCAGGCTCGTGGACGATGAGCCGGGCTGAAGCCACCGACGCGGAGGTGATCGCCGCGTCGTACGACGACCCCGAGCGCTTCGCGTTGATCTTCCGACGTCACTACCGAACCGTCTACCGCTACGTGGTGAGCGCAGTGGGACCGGACGACGGCCCCGACGTGGCTGCGGAGGTCTTCGTACGCGCCTTTGCGGCTCGACACCGTTTCGATGCCCGCTTCCGAAGCGCGAGGCCTTGGCTGTTCGGGATCGCTGCCCATCTGGTCCGTGACGTGTACCGCGCTCGTGAGCGGCAGGGTCGGGCTCTCGGACATCTCGGCGGCCGCGCCGTGCCCGCCGTGGGGTTCGAAGACGATGCGGTGGCCCGCGTCGACGCCGAGGATCGGGTGGGACCGATCGGAACGTTGCTCGGCAGCCTGACCCCGGATCAGCGTGATGTGGTGGGACTGTTCGCCCTGGCTGGACTGTCGTACGAGGAGATCGCCCAGGCATTGGGCATCCCCATCGGCACGGTCAAGTCACGACTCACCCGCGCTCGGCGGCGACTTCGGAACCTGATTCCTCCCGACGACGAATCTTCTCATGAGGAACACGGGATATGAGTGAACACGCCGATCCCTTCGGCATCTTGCAGCGCCTCGCCCGCAACCCGCAGCCGACCGCCGCGGAGGAACAGGAAGCGCTGACCAGACTCGAACAGGCGATCGCTGCCGAACGGCGCCCTCGACATCGGCGGATCCGATGGATGATCCCGGCGGTCGCGGCCGCCGTCTTGGTGGTGGTCGCGGGACTGGCGGTCGTGTCTCGACCGGGTGCGGCTGCGGCCGCGCTCGGCGACATCGCCCAGGCGGCCCGCAGGGCCGGTCCCCTCGACGTTCCCTCCGGATCGTTCCTCTACCGGGAATCCGAGGCGGTCGACCTGGTGGTCCGACCCGGAAGCGATCTCGGCGTCGATCGGGAGCACGTCGCCTACCTGCTGCCCACCCGACGTCGAGAGTGGCGCCGGCCCGACAAACGCTTCTTCCAGCTCGCAACGACGGCTTCCACACCGATCTTCTTCGATCAGGCGACCAAACGTGCCTACGAAGCCCACGACGGACCGACCCTCGACCGGGTCGGCGAAGTGGTCGTCGAACGGTTCACCGACGTCGCCGACCCCATCGTCGAGACCGACTGGCCCACCGTCCCCGACGACCTCGAAGCGGCCATGTCCGCAACGCTCGCCGAAGGCGGTGACACCCGTCCCCTCGAGGTGCAGCTGTTCGACCTCGCCGCCGACCTCCTCCGCGACGCCACCGACCCCCAACTTCGAGCCGCCGTCCTCCAGGTTCTCGCCACCCTGCCCGTCGACCTCGTCGACCGACGGGACGACGGCACCATCGTCATCGCCCTCGACGACCCCGGACCACCCGCCGCCCGCGAAATGCTCACCATCGCCGCCGACGGAACCCTCCTCGCCGAGTCCACCACCTGGCTCGACGCCGACCCCGTCATCGGCATCCCCGCCAACACCGTCATCTCCCACACCACCTACCGCCCAGCCCAGATCGTCGACCAGCTCCCCGAACTCCCCAACCGATGACGGGAACCCACACAGCCGGTTCGGCGAATCCAACAGTGAGGTCGCAAGGACAGCGGTGACCTCCCCAGCGAGCACCTGAAAGGAGGGAGCACGATGAGACTCCGGCTCGTCCTCGGGGAGGTAT
>JALSJV010000198.1 GCA_026989215.1 Acidimicrobiia bacterium
GTCGTCCGGACCGACGATCCGCAGGTCGCACACGGGAGCAGGGGGGCCCACCGAGTCGGGCTTCTCCTGGTAGTCGGGCCCGACGTTCACCGTGGTGATCGCCGAGGTCTCCGTGAGCCCGTATCCCTGGGCGACACGGTGACGGAGCCGAGGGAACGCCTCGGCGATCCGCTCGAGGAGCCGAGGCGATGCAGGTGCCCCTCCGTACCCGACGGTGCGCACACTCGAGAGGTCGTGGCGCCGATGCACTTCGGCGTCGAGGAGCCGGGCGACCACGGTCGGGACGCCCCCGAAGGTGGTGACCCGTTCACGCTCGATGATGGCGGCGGCGACCTCGGGATCGAACCTCCCCGGCGGCAGGAACACCAGGGTGGAGCCGGTGAACACGTAGGGAACCAGGTACGTGAAGTTGGCGGTGGCGTGGAAGAGCGGGATGACGCACAGGTTGACGTCGGGCTCCCCCGTCTCCTCCCAGGTGTCGTCCATCAGCTTGGCCGCCGTCGTGAAGATGCCGGCGTTGAGCAGGTTGCTGATGATGTTGCGGTGGGTGTTGGCGGACCCCTTGGGACGCCCGGTGGTCCCAGACGTGTAGAAGATGGCCGCCACCTCGTCTTCGCCCACCGGAGCGATCACGCCGTCGGCGAGAGGATCACCTTCGGTGAGGTCATCCATCCTTCTCACCCCCACGGGCCCGTCGCCCGGACCCCAGACGGCGACCCGGTCCGGGTCGTAGCCCGCCTCGACCACCGCGTGGGCCCGACGGGCGTCGGCGAAGACGAACGCGGCACCGGAGTCCTCGAGCCCGTAGGCCAGCTCGTCGGCGGTCCACCAGGCGTTGAGGGGTACTGCGATCCCCTGGAGGGCCACGGTCGCCCAGAAGGCGACCACCCATTCGGGGGCGTTGGCGCCGATCACCGCCACCCGATCGCCGGGCTGGAGCCCCAACCGGTGGTGGAGATGCCCTGCCGCCGCCAGCGCCTGGTCGAACACCTCCCCGAAGGTGAGCCGCCGCGCGCCTTGGACCACGTAGGGACGGTCCCCGTGGGCGAATCGGAATCCGAAGAGCTCGACGAGGTTGCGGGGCCGGTTGGCGTAGGTGCGCACCGGACGCCCGTACATGGTGTCACCGACCACCTCGAAGAGCTGGCCGGGGCCGCTGAGTTGGGCGAGCAGGGCCGGGAGTCGCGCCATTCGCCGGGGAGCCTATCGCCTCGGTGCCTCCCCTGTCTCCGATTCGGCCACCAGATCGACGACGAGGGCCCGATGGTCGCTCCCGCGGATCCGCCGGGTCGTCACGTCGAGGGCCACGAACCCCTTCGCCAACACGTGGTCGATGCGAAGGACGGCAGGCCACCACGGTCGATGGCCCCACGTCCGGGGAGGTCGAGCCCCGACCTGCTCGGCCCATGCGGCGACCACGTCGTCGAGGTGGACGGTGAGCCGCCGATACGCCGGCCAGACCGGCGTGGCGTTGAGGTCACCCATCAGGATCCGCCGCCGGGGCCGCCGGAGGACGGGCTCGAGCACGGCGAGCTGACGCCGCCGTTCGGGGACCCGTCCGCGGGGAGGGGCGATCGGATTGGCGAGGTGGACGCAGACCACCTCGACCGCGACTCCGTCGATGTCGAGGCGCCCGACGAGCCCGGATCGGTATGGGAGGGGAAGGTGGGAGACCTCGATGGGCCGTCTCGACACCAGCGCGCGGCCCATGTGGTCGTCGTCCGGTTCGACGACCCCGTGGGGGTAGCGGTCGGTGAGGACGGCGGCGGCGTTGGCCCCCACCTCCTGGGCGGCGACGACGTCGGGGGCGACCTCGTCGAGCACCGCGGCGAGGGAGCCGGGATCCGCCCGACCGTTGAGGAGGTTGACGGTCATCACCCGGATCACGACGTCATCACCTCCCCATCGGGGCCATGGTACCGGCCACGCTTCGGTCGCTAGCCTCGCCCGCGATGCCCGTCGTCGTCCATCCCGACCCCGACGCCCTCGCCCGCGACGCCGCGGTCCGGATCGTCGCCGCCCTCTCCGCGGTCGGCGATCCCAGAGCCAACCTCGGGCTCGCCGGAGGCAGTACCCCGCGGCGCACCTACGAGGAGCTGACCCGGATCACCTTCGACTGGCCGCGCGTCGACCTCTGGCTCTCCGACGAGCGGTGGGTCCCCCACGACGACGCCCGGTCGAACGGAGCGATGGTCGAGCGGGTCTTGACGTCGCGGATCACGGCGCCTTTGCATCGCCCCGCCTTCGACGACGGGGCGGATCCCCACCGGGTCGC
>JALSJV010000199.1 GCA_026989215.1 Acidimicrobiia bacterium
TCGCCTTCGTCGGTGTCGTCCCGGCCGGGGAGAAGGTGCTGGCGACCTTCGGGGTGGAGGCGGCGGGTCTCGGCGACGCCGTGGTGGTGGACCGCGGCCCCTCCGACGGGGTGCATCCGGCGTTTCCGACGGTGGACCGCCGGGGGCGGGTCTGGTATGTGCTGGTGGACGAGACCTCCCGGATCCCCACCGCCGCCGGGGGGCTGGCCCCCGAGACCGTCGGCGGCAGGATCGTGGATGGCGACACCGGCGAGGTCGTCGACAAGGTGTTCTACGACGGCACGGTGGTCGACCAGCATTTCGATGCCTCCGGCAGCTTCCTGATCGTCACCTACGCCGACGGCCGGGTCGTGTGGCGGAGCATCGACGGCACCGACTCCGGCACCCTCGCCGAGGGCGACTACGCCGCCGCCGACTGGTAGAAAACACGTCCGTGGGAGGTCCGTGCTCTCCCGGCTCGCGCCGAGACTCCCCGATTCGGCTCGGACGCGGCGACGGCGAGGAGCACCGTCCAGAAGCGTGAACCCAGTCGCCTCGCAGGGCATCGAGCGATCAGCCCATGATCCGGACGCCTGGCGGGCAGACGACGGGTCGGAAGGGTTGGGGGGTCCGCGTGCCGCAGTCCGGTGTGCGTCTCGACGTCACCCGATGCCTTGCCGGATGGCCCGTCGATGGCGCCGAGGTCGATGTCTGCGCCGTCGCCGTCCCACCTGCTGCCGATGAGCGGACCCGTGGGGCCATGGTCTTCGACCACGTCGCCCACCAGATCGTCCTCGCCCCGGCTTCCGCATCGGCCCGGAGGCCCGAACGGATCCCCAGCGGATCGCGAAAAAAATCCCTGAGAGGTACGCGACGAACCCCACCCTGGTGGACATATACCGAGGCGAAGGGATCCAACGGTGGAAGGGTGAGGGTCGCGAGGGGTCCGTGAAGGGTGGGTCATCGTGATGAGGGCAGATGGAGCCGTGGGGTGGGGAACCATGACCACGAGGCCGACGGGGCATCACGAGTACGGTGCACCTTCGGACGTGATCCCCGGCCCGTCGGATCCCAGAGGAGGTTTTTGATGATTCGGGTTCTTGCTCTCGTGGTCGCGGTGATCGTGAGCGGCTGTGGAGGGGCGACCCCGTCCGGTGACGGGCCGGGGACGACGGCAGGCTCGGAGGCGACCCTTCCCCGGACCACGGTCGACGAGATCGTGATGATGGCCGTGAATCAGACCGGGAGAACGGACGTCGGTGTGGGTCGAATGGGCGGTCCGCGCCTGCCGTGAGGGCGCGGGGGAGGATCCCGAGGTGGCGGCCGCGTTGGCGTCCAGGTTCGCCGCACATGTGTTGGGGGTCGATCCCGATCCGGGTCTCCGTGAGGGTCTGGAGAGCCTGATGAAGATCAACGGCCTCGTCGCCTGCCGGGCAGGGATGGACTCCGGCTAGGCGGGACGTGACCTTCGGGCGACGCCGATCCAGTTCGGGACGGTTTCTCCGGGGCGACGGGGAACCTCGCTGCGCCGGTGATGGGGCGTTGGGGGCGTCTGGGTCTGGTCGGGGATTTTTTTCGCCGGAGGTGTAAGAGTCGCCCGTCTGCCGCGTCTCTTCGTCGTGGGAAGCGTCGAGAAAGGAGACCCACGATGAGGATGAAGCGGACCATCACGACGATCGGTATCACGGCCACGATCCTGATGGGCGCCGCCCCCGCCATGGCGACGTCCGACGGTGTGGTCGAAGGCTACCTCCCCCAGTTCTGCGTCGATCCGGTGACGAACCAGATCATCGTCTGCGAGGAGGAGCCGACTCCCGACCCCTGGGTGTGGCCCTTTGGTGACGGGGAGGACGGTGGCGACACGGGAGGGACCCCACCGCTCGACGAGCTGCTGCCGATTCCTGATCTGGGGGGCCTGCTGCCTCCGATCGAACCCCCGCTCCCGCCGGCCGACCCTCCGGCCGAGGAGGAGCCCGCGCCGGTGGATGAGGCCGAGCCGGCGGAGGAGGAGCCCGCGCCGGCCGAGGAGCCTGCACCGGCCGAGGAGGAGCCCGCGCCGGCCGAGGAGCCTGCACCGGCCGAGGAGGAAGAGGCTGCGCCGGTGGATGAGGCCGAGCCGGTCGAGGAGGAGGCTGCGCCGGTGGATGAGGCCGAGCCGGTCGAGGAGGACGACACGGCCGCCGGCCAGACCGACGACGACGCCACCTCCGACATCGACGACGACACGACGGACGAGACCCCGACGACCGACGTCGTCGCCGCCGACGAGGTG
>JALSJV010000200.1 GCA_026989215.1 Acidimicrobiia bacterium
CAGCCTCCTCGACACCGTGGAGACCCAGCTCCGCTCCGGAGACCAGGCCGGGCTCGGGGCGTCCCTCGACGCCCTCGACCGGGCGATGGGACGGGTGCTCGACGCCCGGAGCCGGCTCGGGGCCGCCGGAAGCCGGATCGAGGCGGCACGGTTCCGCGCCGACACCGAGGAGGTGAACCTCCGCTCCCAGCTCTCGGCGGTGGAGGACGTGGACCTCGCCGAAGCGGTGATGGAGCTGCAACTCCAAGAAGTCGCGTATCAGGCCGCCCAGGGGGCGCTCGCCAAGGCGCTCCAGCCGTCCCTGGCGGCGTTCCTCCGATGACGGCTCCGGTCCGGGTACCCTTCGATCGTCCATGACCGATCCTGAACCGCACGTCATCGTCTTCGACGAGGGGATCCCCGGCTTCCCCGACGTCCGCCGCTTCGTGCTCACCGACATCGTCCCGGACGGGATCTTCCAGGTGCTGCAGTGCCTCGACGACCCGGCGGTGTCGCTCATCGTCGCCGTACCCTGGCTCTTCTTCCCGGACTACGCCCCCGAACTGACCGACCTGGACCAGGCCGGGCTCGAGCTCGAACGTGCCGAAGACGCCGTCGTGTTCTGCTCGGTCACCATCGACCCCGAACAGCAGACCGCCACCATGAACCTGTTGGGGCCCTTCGTCGTCAACGTTCGGACCCTGAAGGGTCGTCAGATCGTCTTGACCGACTCCGACCATCCCCTGCGGGCCCCGTTGCCGTTGGCGGTGGTCTGATGCTGGTGCTCACGCGGAAGGCGGGCGAGTCCATCGTCATCGGCAACGACGTGGTGATCACCGTGCTGGAGATTCGGGGCGGTCAGATCCGGATCGGCATCGACGCCCCCCGTGAGGTCGCCGTGCACCGAGCCGAGATCTACCGGCAGGTGATGGAGGCCAACCGGGCGGCCGTCCGATCGGATCGAGACTCACCGATCCTCAGAACCACGGCCGGATCTCTCGAGCGTCTGCGACGTCAGGCCGAGAGTCGGCGGGGCGAACCCGAGGAGTCGTAGCCCTCGGCGTCGAAGGTCGCCATCATCCGGGCGACCAGCTCCCGCTGGGCCTCCGCCTCGGCGTGGCCGATCTCCCGCAGGCGGTCGATCTCGGAGAGAAGGTCGTCCATGGCCGTCCGCAGGTCTTCCAGCTTCTCGGCGGTCCCGGCCGGGGCCAGGGGGAGGAGGTCCTCGATCGTCGGTTCGGTGCCGGGATCTCCCGCCAGGACTTCGGTGACCGCGGCCCGGACCACCTCGGCGGCGGCCAGCTCCCCGACGATGCTCTCGACCTCGTCGACGGCGTTCGGCACGAACCGATGCTCCCCGGCGGCGATGAGCAGGGTCGCCTGGGCCTGGCGGTAGAGGATCTGCTCGAGGAGGCGCCGCTCGTAGTTGAGGATCGAGATCAGGCCGCTGAAGTCGGGGGCGATGAGCGCGGAGACGTGGTCGAACATGCCGTTCCCGTCGGCAGGGCCGGGTCGGAGTTGAGGGGTCGGTCCCGCGAGCCGAGCTGGAGCCCAATGCTTTCCCGTCGGCAGGGTCCGGTGTCCGTCAAGGGGTTTTCCCGCCGAGGAAGGGACTATTTCTGAATGGCACTCAAGGATTGGTCACGATTCTTCCGATGCTGATCATGCGTCCCGGGAGCGGGATGGGACACAACGAGTATTGGGAGTGGACATGGCGCCGTTGAGCAGCGAAGAGCAGAACCGGCTCGTGGCCGAGACGCTCGACCTGGTCGGGCACATCGTCGCCGAGGTGTCCGTTCGCTATCCCCGGCACGTCGACCGGTCGGAGCTGTGGAACGCCGGGGCCCTCGGTCTCGTCGAGGCCTCCCGCCGATACGATCCCGACTCGGGGATCCCCTTCGCCCGCTACGCGGCCATCCGTATCCGTGGCGCCATCATCGATTCGACCCGCACCCGTGACTGGGCCAGCCGGTCCGTGCGCCGGCGGCTCCGGGAGATCAGCCAGGCGACCGCCATGCTGGAGGAACAGAACGGTCAGGCCCCCAACAGCGAAGAGCTCGCCGCCTTCCTCGGGATCACGGTGGAGGAGCTCGTCCGCCGCCAGGCCCAGGCCTCGGTCAGCACGCTGCTGCACCTCGACCAGCCGGCCGACGGCGACGACGTCCCCTTGGTGGATCGAGTCGAGGAGAACTCGGCGGAGGTGCTGCCCGAGGAGGCCTTCGAGCAGCGAGAGCTGCGGGGCAACCTCGTGGAGGCGGTCCGCAACCTGCCACCCATCCAGGCCGAGGTCATCAGCCGCTACTACCTCGAGGGCGAGCTCCTCCAGGACATCGCCGATGACCTCGGCCTGACCGAGGCCAGGGTCTCCCAGATCCGCTCCGAGGCGTTGGCGTCGATGCGCAGCTTCTTCGCCACCCAGTACGAAGGGGTGGAGGCCGCACCCGAGAACACCCCCGGCAAGCGGGCTCGGGCCGCCTATCTGGAGCGGATGGCCGGCACCGACTGGCGGACACGGATCGAGGCCTCGGACGAGCTTCCCACGGCGGCCGGCCGGGGCTACGGCGCCCGCTGACTCCTTGACCGTCGGGCCGCACGGCCGACAGGTTCCCCGAATCGCCACCGAGGAACGATGTACGACGTAGCGGCCCGCAAGATCCAGCTCTGGAACGCGGCGATGTCCGCCGACCCCGACCTGTACGAGGTCGCCGCCCGCGTCTCCACCATCCCCGACACCGCCACCGCCGTCCTGCGCTTCGCCAACTCCGCCTACATCGGGGCCGTGTACCCGGTGGGGACCGTGTTGGAGGCGGTGATCCGCGTCGGCTCCCGTCAGGTGGGGGCGCTGGCGATGGCGTCGCTCAACCGTGACCTCGTGGACACCTGGGGGGCTCCGGAGCTGTGGGAGGGCTCCCTCGTCGTCGGCCGGGCCGCCAAGCTGATCGGGCGCCTGCTCGGGTTCGGCCGCTCCGAGAACGAGCACCTGTTCGTGGCGGGCCTGTTCTCGTGTGCGGGCTCGGCCGGGTTGCTGATGAAGGACGAAGGGTACCTCGACTGGCGGCGCCGGCAGTGGATGAAGGGCGCCTCCGACGCCCAGATGCTGGAGCGTGAGCGGATGGTGTACGGCGCCAACCACGTCGAGGTGGCCGCCGGACTGCTCCGGGAGTGGAACCTCCCCGACGCGATCGTGCGGGCCGTCGTCGCCCACCACTCGCCCCACGAGGACGCCGAGAAGGCCCTCTGGGCGGCGATGATGGTGCTGCCCGCCGACTCTCCGAGTCGGTGCCTCGACCTCCCGTTCAAACACGCCATGCGCGCCCTCGGACTCGAGGAGCATCGGGAGTTCGTCGAGACGGAGGCCAAGCTCTTCGCCGACGTGACGGTGGACGCCTTCACGCCCGAGCCGGCGTTGCGGGCCGTCGGGGACGCCTGAGCGCTCCCGGCGGTCGAGACGAGGGGCCCCGCAGGCTCCGGTGACATCGAACCACACGTCGATCTCGTCGGCGAGGCGACAGATGTCGGCGTGACGTCCGGTCCCCGGTGGCGCTCGGTCGTCGAGTTCTCGGCGAGCGTGACCGAGGTGGCCGTCGGCCTCAGTCGTCGTCGGTCTCCTCGGCGTCGGCGGGGACGAGCACCGGAGTCGGGAAGAATGCCTTGATCATCCTCCGGAGGACGACCACGCCGAGGAAGAGCCAGCCGGCCCGTGACGCGGCGTCGAGGGGGGTGAGATCGGAGGTCGCCAGTTGGTAGGCGATGGGAGCGAGGGCGACGAGGCCGAGGATCGCCACCATCCGGGCGAGGACCGGTCCGGCGTTCATGGCCGCTCCAGGAGCTCACGGACGGCCCAGGCGGCGTCGAGGGCCGTCACCCGACGTGCAGGGGAGCCGAATCCGGACGCCATGCCGTATCCGAGGGTTGCACCGGTGGCGTGGGCGATCCGGATCGCTCCCACCACGCCCCGGTCGGAGACCCAGGAGACGAGCGTCGGGGTCTCGGTCAGGGCGGTGGGCGCCCCCTCGTCGCCGATGACGACGTGGATCCAGTCTCCCGAAGGCCCGGGTGGGAGGGCGGCGGCGAGGCGGTCTGCCCGTGGGCCGACCATGCGGCCGGGGCCGGGGGGGACGGGGCCACACAGGGGGGCGAGGCGTGTGGCGAGGGCGGTGAGGTGGGCGAGGTCGTCGGAGGGATCGAGGCCGGCGAGGGACTCGACGACCGTCGGCGGCAGCCCCGCCTCCAGCAGGCGACCGACGTCCCATCGGACGCCCGGGATCGTGGGCGCGTCGACGGGGGCGTCGTGGTCGGTCCGGGGGGCGGGGATCGTCGCCGTCGGGGCACGAGGAGGGGTCGACTCCGGGTCGGTTCCGGGGGAGGCTCCGGCGACGAGGGTCCGGCCGAGCACCTCGGCGAAGCTCGCCTCCTCCGCCGCCGCCATCATCTGCTGCAGGGCGCGCTCGACTCCGCGGGCAGGGGTTTGCGGACCGGGGTCGTCGGCCGTGCTCGGGGATGTCGCCGCCGGTTCCTCGGCGGTGGCGACGACCTCGACGACCTCGCGGGCGAAGAACCCGGCGATCCCGCCCCGTCGCACCCGGTCGGCGCGCACGATTCGGGCGCGGGGTCCGAGACGTGCCGCCACCTCGGCGAGGGCGTCCTCGACGCTGTCGGCCTCGATCGTGATCTCAGACATTCGCTGGTTCTCCTTGCTCGATCACACCCAACGGGGTGAGCTCCACGTGACTGGGAAGTTCCGGGTAGGCGACCACCGGGATGTCGACGCCGAGGGAGGCGAGGGTCCGTTGCAGGGGCTTGCGGAGTGCCTGACTGCAGACGATGGCGACGGGACGGCCGCCGGCGGCGGTCAGGGCTCGGGTCGCATCCTCCCGCAGCCGTTCCATCTGCTGGGGGTCGAGGACCAGATGGGTCTGGCCGTCGACCTCTCGGAGTGCCTCGTGGTAGGCGGCCTCCAGGGCCGGTTCCAGCGTGACGACCGCCAACCGGCCCTCGGGTGCCAGCTTGGCGACGATCGACGAGCCGAGGGCGACCCGGGCGGCCCGGACGAGCTGCTCCACCGACTTGGTCTCGACCGCCTTGGCGGAGACCGCCTCCACGATCTTGCCGATGTCCCGGATCGAGACCCCGTCCTCCAACAACCCGCGGAGGACGGCGTGCAGCGTCGAGAGGGGCAGGGTCTCGGTGCCGACCTCGCCTGCGAGGATGGGCTCGTCGTAGCGGAGCCCCTCCACCAGGAGCTGGGTGTCCTGACGGGTGAGGAGGTCGGCGGCATGGGATCTCACGACCTCCGCCAGATGGGTGATGACCGCCGAGGAGCGGTCGACGACCGTCGCCCCGGTGGCGGCGGCCGCCGTCTTGGCGGACTCCGGCACCCAGTACGCCTCCAGGCCGAAGACCGGCTCGACCACCTTCTGGCCGCCCATCGCCTCGAGTTCGGCCCCGTCGCCCACCGGCAGGGCGAGGACGTGATCCCGGGGGGCGATGCCCCGGCCCACCTCGGTACCTCGGAGGAGGATGCGGTAGGTGGCCTCGGGGAGGGCGGCGTCGTCGCGGGCACGGAGCAGCGGGATGACGATCCCGAGCTCCTCGGCGATCTGGCGTCGAAGTGCCCGGACCCGCTCCATCAGGTCGCCGCCCCGGGCCGGGTCGATGAGGTCGAGGATGTCGTGGGCCAGGTAGAGCTCGATGGGCTCGACCCGCATCTGGCCGATGAGCGCCTCCGGATCGTCGGGGTTCGTCCGGATCTCGGGGACCGACTCGGAGCTCTGCTCGTCGTCGGCGTCGGCTCCCCTCCCCCGGGCACCGAGCAGCGCCAACAGGCCGGCGAGGGCGAAGAAGGGGACCTTGGGCAGTCCGGGGAGCAACCCCATGCCGCCGATGACGATCGCCCCGATCCGCAGGGCCTGGGTGTTGCCGAAGACCTGGGACGTGAGCTCGGAGCCCATCGATCCCTCCGAGCCGACCCGGGTGATGAGCAGACCGGTGGCGATCGAGATGAGCAGCGCCGGGATCTGGGAGACGAGACCGTCGCCGACCGAGAGGCGGCTGTAGGTGTCGACCGCCTCTGCGACGTCGAGACCCTTCGATCCGATCCCGATCGCCAGCCCGCCGATCAGGTTGATCCCGGTGATGATGATTCCGGCGATGGCGTCGCCCTTCACGAACTTGGAGGCACCGTCCATCGCCCCGTAGAAGTCGGCCTCCTTCGAGATCCGCTTGCGGAGGTCCCGGGCCTGCTCCTCGTTGATGAGGCCCGCGCCCAGGTCGGCGTCGATGGCCATCTGCTTCCCCGGCATGGCGTCCAGGGTGAAGCGGGCGGCCACCTCGGCGACGCGGCCCGCGCCGTTGGTGATGACGACGAACTGGATGACCACCAGGATCAGGAAGACCACGAGGCCGACGACCACCGAGCCGCCGATGACGAAGCCGCCGAAGGTGTCGATCACCTTGCCGGCGTAGCCCTCGAGGAGGATGAGACGGGTCGAGGAGACGTTGAGGGCGAGACGGGTGAGGGTGGCGACGAGGAGGAGGGACGGGAACACGGAGAACTCCAGGGAGTCCTTCAACACCATCGCCCCGAGCAGGGCCAACACCGAGAAGGTGATGTTGGCGGCGAGAAGCATGTCGAGCAGCATCGGCGACATGGGGACGACCATCATCAGCACCACGCTCACCAGCGCGAGCGGGGCGAGGACCTGAGCCTTCGACTTCATGCCGGGCGCCTCCTCGTGCGTCGGTACGCGGCGGCGAGGACCACCGCGGTGGCTTCATACAGGACCGTCGGGATGAACATGCCGACCTTCGCCTTCCGGTAGAGGGCCCGGGCGAGGGGCCGGTGCTCGATGACGGGGATCCCGTGGCGGTAGGCCTCCTTGCGGATCCGTCGGGCGCGTCCGTCGGTGCCCTTCGCCACCACCCGGGGAGCCGGCTCGGGGGGTCGGTAGGCGATGGCGACCGCGTAATGGGTGGGATTGGTCACGACGACGTCGGCGGTGGCGACGTTGATGATGCGGTTGCGGCTCATCTCGGTCGCCCGCTTGCGCCGCTGGGCACGGATATGGGGGTCGCCTTCGGCGTCCTTGGCCTCCTGCTTGACCTCCTGGCGGGTCATCTTGAGCTGCTTGGTGGTGCGAATCCGGTTCATGGCGTAGTCGGCGAGGGCGACGAAGAGGGCGAGGAGCGCCGCCCGCAGAAGGACGGCGCCGATCATCGCCCCGACCTCGGAGAGGGAGCGTCCGAGGGAGCGGGTGGCGGCGATGCGGGTCATCCCCGACGTGACCGGTTCCCAGGTGACGGCGACGAGCAGGCCGATCTTGAGGGCGTTGCGTCCCAGCTCCCAGCCGGCGACGCCGGGCTTGAATCGTTGGAGCCCCTTCTTCGGTGAGATGTTGGACAGCTTGGGTTTCGCCGCCTTCGGGGCGTAGACGAAGCCGACCTGGGCGACCGCCGCGGCGGTGCCGATGGCCACCGAGACGGCGAGGGCGGGGAGGATGCCCGTCATGAGCATGTCGAGGGCGAGGGAGCGGATCGCGGCGCTGGACGGATTCGACCCGGCGAGGCCGAGGATGAGGCGGGTGTCTTCCACCACGGAGCGGGCCGCGCCGGGACCGAAGGCTCGGAGCGCGATGAGGGCGGACACCATCGAGGCGGCGACGGCGACTTCCTGACTCTTGGCGATTCGCCCCTCCCGCCGCGCCTCACGCAGCTTCCGGGGGGTCGGTTTCTCGGTACGGTCGGACGAGCTCACGGGCACCTCGCTCGGGTGTCCGCCGGTCCGTGGCGTCGCGGTCGTTCCGTGACGCGGATCCTGTCGGCACCGGACCGCCGGAGATGAGGAGTCATGCTCCCAGCCCGCGGATGACCGTCACGATGGTGTCCCGGGTGGCGTCCAGGGACCCGTCGATCGCGGAGGGGAACGCGGCGAACACCAGACCGACGGAGAGCATCGCCGCCAGCAGTTTGCCGGGGAGGCCGAGGGAGAACACGTTTGCCTGGGGGGCGAACCGGGTGGCGATGCCGAGGCCCACCTCGGTGACGAACAGCGCCGCCAGGGCCGGCATGGCGAGCTCGACCGCCGCCCGCAGCATCGTGCCCGAGATCCGGACGGCGACGTCGGCGAGTCCCGGAGCGAGCGAGATCGTCCCGTCGAGGGGGATGGCGGTGACGGTCGCCGCCAGCCCTTCGACGGCCAGACGGTCGCCTCCCATCACCAACCACAGGACGAGGGCGGTGAACATGAATCCTCGCGAGAGGACCGTGTTCGACGTCCCCGTCAGAGGTTCGAAGACCTGTCCGGCGTTGAGGCCGGAGGTGATGTCCACCAGCGCCCCGGCGACCTCGAACAGGTAGAAGACGAGTCCGGTGAGGAATCCGAGGACGATGCCGACCGTGAGGTTGATGGCGGCGGCCGCGACCAGCTCGGCCATCGTCGGTGCCGCCAGGGCCGGTTCGGCGAGGGCGAGGCCGACGGCGAGGGAGAAGGCGAGGCGTCCGGTCACCGGGAACCCACGGAGGATGGGGGAGGCCACCGCGAAGGCGCCCACCCGGATCATGGCGAGGATCAGTCCGGCCATCGCCGCCGGTTCGAGGAGGATCGTCATCTGGCTCAGATCCCCGCGATCCGTGACCAGAGGTTGGTCACCCAGGAGACGAGCTCTCGGATCATCCAGTTCCCTCCCACCAGGAGGATGAGGGCGGTCGCCGCCAGCTTGGGGACGAAGGAGAGGGTCATCTCCTGGACCTGGGTGATGGTCTGCACGATGGAGACGACGACCCCGATCAGCAGGGACGCCACGAGCAGCGGCCCGGCGATCCTGGTCATCACCGCCAGCGCGTCGAAGAGGATCTCGAGGACCTGGACGTCGTTCATCCGGCGGCTCCTCCCACCGAGGAGACGAGGGAGCCGATGAGGAGCACCCACCCGTCCACCAGGACGAAGAGGAGCAGCTTCAGCGGCAGGGAGATGAACGTCGGGGGCAGCATCACCATGCCCAACGACATGAGCACCGTCGAGACGATGAGATCGATCACGAGGAAGGGGACGAACACGATGAACCCGATGATGAACGCCGTCCGCAGCTCGCTGACGATGAAGGCGGGGACCAGCACGCTCGCCCCGATGTCCTCGGGACGTTCGGGTCGGGGGCCGTCGGCGAGGTCGAGGAACAGCCGCAGGTCCTCCTCCCGGGTCTGTTCGAGCATGAAGCCCTGAAGGGGGGCGTAGGCCCGGTCGTAGGCCTCCTCGACGTCGATCTGGCCGTTGAGCAAGGGGTCGACGGCGTCGTCCCAGACCTGGGACAGCATCGGCTTCATCACGAACAGGGTGAGGAACAGCGCGATGCCGATGAGGACGGGTGTGGGCGGGGCGCTCTGGATCCCGAGGGCGTTGCGGGTGAGGCCGAGCACGACGATGAACCGGGTGAACGACGTGGTGAGCAGAAGGAGGCCCGGCAGGATCGAGCCGATGGCGAGGAGCAGGATGAGGGAGACCGATCGGCTGATCCCGCCTTCGGAGCCGTCGATGGTGACGGTCACCGCCGGCACTTCGGCGGGCGCCTCGGGGGCGGGAACGGTCACCACCGGGGCCGGGACGACCGTCGTCGTGGTCGTCGTCTGGGCGAGGGCAGGTTTCGACGACCCGACGAGGGCCACGGTGACGGCGGCGACGACGAGGACGTTACGGGTGGCGGACACGGGGGGGCCTGGGACGAGTCGGCCTGCGGACCGTGAGGTTCCGCAGGTGGTCGATCGGGCTCGTCCATGGCCCGGTGGTCGTCGGGGCGGTCGCCGGGGACGCCGGCGACTCCTCGGTTCCCTCCATGGGAAGTTCCGTCAGCAGGTTGATGCCCTGGTCGGTGGCTCCGACGAGGAGACGGCGGTCGCCGACCTCGACGACGGCCAGCACCGACCCGCGGGTGAGAGCGGTTCGGGCCGAGATGCGGAGGCCGGACCCGCTGGGGCGTCGCCTCCGGGCCCACCAGATCAGGAGCGGTCCCCCGACGATGACCAGCAGGGGAGGGAGGATCCGTCCCAGCAGTCCGGCGGTGTCGGCGGCCTCGGTCATCGGCGGGGCGGGGTGAGTTCGGCGACCCGGGCGGCGAAGTGGTCGTCGATGACGATGACGTCGCCACGGGCGGCGGGATGGTCGTTTACGAGGATGTCGACGGTGGCCTCGGGCCCTCGGTCGAGGGGGACCACCGACCCGGGCCTGAGGTTGGCGACTTCGGCGAGGGTGAGTCGGGCCCTCCCCGCCACGATGGAGACCGTCGCCTCGACGTCGGCGAGGACGTCGACCGGTCGGGAGGATCCGGTCCCGGTGGGCCGGAGCTCGGGCAGGGCCACGGGGGCCACGGTCGGGGCCTGGGTGTGAAGCTCGCTCATGCTCGGATACGCCCGTCGGCCGGGGGGGCGCCGAGTCAAGTCATTGGACGATGAGCTCGGTGAGCACCGCCCGCAGCACCTCGCCGTCGGGGAACAGGGCGACGGCCTCCTCGGTGAGCGCCTCCCGGAGACGGTCCTGGCCGTCGGTGGTGACCAGCTCCTCGGCGGTGAAGCCGGCCATGATCCTGATGGCGGCGTCCTGGAGCAGGGGGATCTTCTCGGCCACCGTCTCGGGGGTCGCTTCGGCGTTGAGGACCACGGCGAAGCCGAGCCGCGCGTATCGGGTGCCGTCGCCGCCGATGTTGACGGTCATCGTGTCGACCTCCACCACCGGTCCTTCGGTGGGGACCGAGGTGGTGGTGGTCGTCTCCGTGGCGGCGTCGGCGGATCCTCCCCGGCCACCGAGGAAGAACCCGGCCGCCACCCCGACGACCAGCACCGGGACGGCGATCATGATGAGCTTTTTCTTTCCGCCCTTTTCCTTCTTGGCGTCTTCGTCGGCCATGGCTCTCAGTCCTCCGGCGGCGTCTCCGCAACGATCACCAGCTCGACCCGCCGGTTCCGTTGGCGGCCTTCAGGGGTGTCGTTGGGGGCGATCGGTCGGTACTCTCCATACCCCGTCGCCGAGAGGCGGCGGGGGTTAAGACCCTGGTCGAGGAGGATGTCGAGGACCGCCAGGGCCCGGTCGGCGGACAGGTTCCAGTTCGTGTAGCCGTTGCGGTTGAGGGGGACGGTGTCGGTGTGGCCCTCCACCCTGATGGCGTTGTCGAAGGAGGCGAGGACCGGCGCCATCACCGCCAGGATCTCCCGTCCCGCCGGCTGCACCTCGGCCGATCCGGTCGGGAAGAGCACCTCGTCGGTGGCGATGGAGACGACGAGGCCCCGCTCGTCGAGGTCGAGGCGCACCGAGGTCTCCACCCCGGCCGCGGCCAGGGCGGTGGCGAGGGCCTCGCGAACCTCTTCGAGCTCCTCGACGGTGCCCAGGTAGTGGCCGGGGGTGTCGGATCCCCCCTCGGGAAATCCGGGGACGGCGGGGGAGTCGAACATGACGTCGAGCCCCTTCACTCCCGGTTGGGGCTGTTGGGGTTCGGCCTGTTTGGTGGGCCCGACGATGCCGTTGCCCGTGTTGAGGATGCCCTCCACCACCCCTTCGTTCTTGAAGGGCTCCCGCAGGCCGGAGACCAAGAGCTCGAACCGGCGGACGTCGACCTGGGAGATCGCGAAGAGCATGACGAAGAAGGCGAGGAGGAGCGTGACGGTGTCGCCGTAGGTGGTCAGCCACCGGCTGGAGTCGTCGCCGCCGTCGCCGCCGCCCCGTCGGTTGCGGGCCATCAGGCGGCCTCCGCGGTCGTCGCGCCCTTCGCACGGGCCTGGTGCCCGATCCGCAGTTCGGGCTCGAGGCGGGCTTCCAGTCGTTCGACGAGCATTCGGGGACTGGCGCCGCCCTGGATCGCCAGCACCCCTTCCACCACGAGCTCGCGGACCGCCATCTCGGCGTTGTGGAGACGCTCGAGCTTGGCGGCGATGGGCAGGTACAGCAGGTTGGAGAAGATGACGCCGTAGAGGGTCGTGAGCAACGCCACCGACATACCGAGACCGAGCTGGGAGGGGTCGGAGAGGTTCTGCAGCATGTTGATGAGCCCGACGACCGTGCCGATCATCCCCATCGTCGGGGCGTAGCCGCCGAGTCCCTTGAAGAAGCCGATCATCGTCTGGTGCCGTTCGTCCACGGCGTCGAGCTCGGTGTCGAGGATCGCCTTGACGGTGTCGGTGTCCATGCCGTCGACGACGAGCTGCAGCCCGGAGGTGAGCAGCGGATCCTCCACCTCCTTGATCTGCGCTTCCAGCGCCAGAACCCCTTCACGCCGGGCGATCTCGGCGAACTTCATGAGGGTGGTGACGATCTGGGAGGGGTCGGCCGGTTTGGCGGTGAAGGAGGCGATCATCGCCTTCGGGAACCGCTTGAGGTCGGGGATGTCGTACCCGGCCATCGTCGCCCCGAAGCTGCCGAGGGCCACCAGCACCAGCGACGACGGGCCGACCAGGGCGCCGAAGGAGTTCCCGTCCATGATCGTGGCGATGACGATCGAGGCGATCGCCAGGATGATGCCGACGATCGTCAGCATGACGTCGCCTCCGGCGCTTCGTGTTGCTGCGGCCGACGACGCGGCATCGGTCACACCTCCGTGTGTTGGCTGGACGGAGCGTTCCTTCGCTCCCATCGCCTGTCGGCCTGCCGAGGTCCCGGTCAAGCGTCCGGGCGCGATTCCGGGGGGAGCGGGCCCGCTCCCCCCGGAACCTCGACGTGGGTCGGGTCAGCGCTTCATGTTGACGAGGTCGGCGAGGATCTCGTCGGAGGCGGTGATGACCCGGGAGTTCGCCTGGAACCCCCGCTGGGCGATGATCATGTTCGTGAACTCGGTGGCGAGATCCACGTTCGACATCTCCAACGTCCCGGAGGCCAAGAGCCCCCGACCGCCCGCCCCGGGGTTGCCCACCAGGGCCGGACCGGAGTTCACCGACTCCTCGAACCGGGTGTTGCCGGCCCGGACCAGCCCGGCCGGGTTGGTGAAGGTGGCGGTACCGACGATGGCCAGGGTCTTCGTCCACCCGTTGGAGAAGAGGCCCACGATCGAGCCGTCGCTGCCGATCTGGATGTCTCGGAGGAACCCGATGGCGTTCCCGTCTTGGGAGAACGCCGCCATCGACGGGGCTCCGCCGAACTGTACGAGGGGCGAGCTGGTGGCGAAGTCCAGGTCGAAGCTGAGGGGGTCGGCGCCGGGTGGGGTGATCCCCGAGACGGTGACCTGGCCCGCAGAGGCCAGGGAGCCGTCGGTGTTGAACGTCACGGTGGTCGACGAGAGCGTCGCCGCGACCCCGCCGATCGTCGCCGAGAGATCCCACGTGTTGGCTCCGGTCTTGGTGAAGGTCACCGCCAGCTCGTGGGTGTTCCCGATCGAGTCGTAGATGGTGAGGGTCGTCGTCTGGGATTCGCCGATGGCGGCGTCGGCAGGGATGTTGCCGCCGATGTCGACGACCGAGGTGGGGACGGGGTCGATCACCTGGCTGACGGGGAGCTGGATCTTCTCCACCGGACGGTTGATGTCGACCGTGCCGTCGGGCTGGGCCAACCAGCCCATCACGAAGGCGCCGTCGGAGGCGACCAGGTTGCCCTCGGAGTCGAGGGTGAAGTTGCCGGCGCGGGTGTAGGCGCGGTTGCCCTCCTGCTCGACGATGAAGAAGCCGTCGCCTTGGATGGCGAGGTCGGTGCTTCGTCCCGTGACCTGGCTGGCGCCCTGGGTGAAGATCGGCGTGATGGCGGAGACCCTGGTCCCCAGGCCGATCTGGATCGGGTTCGAGCCGCCGCGGGCCTCGGTGGCGGCCCCGACGCCCTGGATGGTCTGGCTGAGGGTCTCCTCGAAGGTGACCGTCGAGGCCTTGTAGCCGGCGGTGTTGACGTTGGCGATGTTGTTGCCCACCACGTCCATCAGGGTCTGGTGGGATCTCAGGCCGGAGATTCCGGCGAACATCGAGCGCATCATGGTGTGGGTTCCTCCTGGTTGGGGGTTCCCTCCGTGGTGGTGTCGGACGAGCCGGTCCGTCGGCTCGCGGCTGGTCTCTTCGGGATCAGGGCGCCGGGGGCGGGTTCACCTCCACGACCGAGGACATGGGGAACCACGAGCCTCCGACCTCGACGAGGGGCCCGTCGGCGGTGAAGCGGACACCCTCGACGATGCCGGTGACCCGGTCGGGCCCGTCGACCACCGTCACCTCCTGGCCGGAGAGGCCGACGGCGAGGGAGAACTGGGTCATCGCCATCACCTGCTCCTGGGTCTTGGCCAGGGCCTGGAGGGTCTCCACCTGGGTGAACTGGGCCGTCTGGTTGAGCATCTCGGTGCCGTCGGACGGGTCCATGGGGTTCTGGTATTTGAGCTGGGCGACCAACAGCTTGAGGAAGGCGTCGGAGCCGAGGCCGCCGAGACCGTTCGTCTCAGGGGGTTGGGTGGTCGTGGCGGGCGTCACCGCACCGGCTTCGTGGAACATGGTGGATCTCCTGTCACATCCGGATCGCGTCGTCGGGTGGGGCGGCCGTTCGACGGCGTCCCGGCCGGGTCATCCCCCGGGCCTCGGCGTCGTCGGGGTCGGGTGGGGCCCCACGGTGCCGCTCGGCGTCGGACCAGGTGGAGCCGGCCAGGTCGAACCCGGCCCGGCCCAGTGCCAGCGTCAGGTCGCCGAGGAGCGCCTGATGGTCCGCCCGGGCCGTGGGGACCGAGAGGTGGATGCCGTCGGCCCGGAGGGAGACGGTGACGCGGACCCCGCCGAGGTCGTCGAGGCGGACGGCGATCGAGCGCGGCGGCCGGGACCCGGCGAGCTCACGGACCGCCTCGACCACCCGGTCGAGCCCGGCCGGGGAGACGATGGAGGGGCCGTCGGCCCGTTCCGCGGGGGAGCCGATCCTCGGTTCGACCGGTGCCGTGCCGAGGGGCTCGACCGTGCCTTCGGTGCGGGCGGGGGGTGGGGTGGGGGCACGGGTCGGCGACGACGTCTCACCGGGCGGAAGCCCTTCCCCAGTCGGGAGGTCGACGGTGGAGACGTCGGCGGCCGCCGACGGAGGGAGGGATGTCCCGGCCCGGGGCGGGGGTCCGGAGGCGCTCGCCGTCTCGGCGGTCCGAGGCCCGGGGGTCTCGACCGATGGGGAGGGGGAGGTCTCCGGCCCGACGT
>JALSJV010000201.1 GCA_026989215.1 Acidimicrobiia bacterium
GCGGTACGTCATCGGGAACCGGATCGGCGGCGAGGCCCAGCATCCGGTCGAACAGATGCGGGGAGAGCACATCCCCATCGAGAACTGTCCGAACCTCGCGTTGCGCACAAGCTGGGTGTTCGTCCCAAGTACGAGCGGCGAGTGGATCAAGGTCCAATGGTCGCAGTTCGGGCTGTTCGTGAAGCGCAAGACCGACTGGACCCCCTTCGTCAGGCTCGAGGTTGACCCTACGAAAGACGAGTGGGCCAGCGCACACTTCAACATCACCGCCGAGAGCTCTCTCCTCGGCTACATCTGGGGTAGGACCGACAACCCAAACCGCCGACTCCAGAGTCTCCACTTTCCGGTGGGAGGCTTCCGGTTCCGGCCTTGTCTAGAAGACTTCCTGGAGTTCCTCATCGACGAGCGTCTGATCCCGGCCCGTGAGGGGTGGAAAGAAGCACTGCAGCCGACACGGGACACCTATCGGAAGAAGCAGCTCGAAGGGATGATCGCCAAGCATCCCGACGTCGCGGAGCGAGTGCTGGAACGCTTGCGGAAGTGACCGGAGGCGACCCCACCAACCCCCTCCCGGAAAGGGGGAAGCAAAGGCGACACCCCGAGGATCATCACCCCGGGTCCCCGCCTCCGGCGGCCTGGCCGCGGCCTGGGAGCAGACCGAAGCTGACTCACACTTCCGTGATGCGGCTCGGCTGGGAGAGCACATCCACGAGTTCGGGAACCGTGACCGGCGCGTCGTCGAGCGTCTCGACGAACTGCGCGAATGCCTCACGACTGAGTTCGACGACCTGATACTCGGCGAACACCTCCCCGGTCCGAGCCACGGAGCTCATGAAAGCGTCGCTGGACGGACTCACTCGAAGCTCGCGTCTGCGATCCCGTTCTGTGGTCATCGTCCCCTCCGTCACGTCATCGACCCCTCCGGCCGGCAGCCCACCCGTCGATGAGGGCGTCGAGCGCGGATTCCGGGGTGACGTGGCTGCCGTAGAGCCGCCCGCACGGCGTGTTCGCCAGCCACAGCGATCGGGCGACCAGATCGGCGGACCCCTGTTGGTCCCGGTACGCCCCGGCGAGGTAGGCGAACTCGTTCATCGAGCCGAGGACGCTGCGGCTCGCCGTCTTCGCGTACCGGCCGCCGAACATCGCCGCCATCTCGGCGGCCACGAAGCCGGAGCGCGCTTCTCGGGTGCGAAGCACGGCACCGAGGGCCGCGGGGAACCGCTCCAAGAGCGTCGCCGCCGGCGCCAACGGCATCATCACCGGAAACGGCGTCCGTTCGTTCACCAGCAACGCCACCTGGGGCCGCCAGAACAGGACGTTGGCGTACCAGTCGCCCAGCGCCGTGTCCGGATCCACCGCCGGAGGCATCACCTGCCGGCGCACTCGCCCGAGCAGCTTCCTGGTCGCATGAACGGTGAACGTCGCGCCTACTCGGCGCTCCTCCGGATCGAGGCCCTCAAGTCCTTCATGAGCACGTACAGGTGGTGCGGGTTCTCCGGCAGCGGCTGGAACCCGTGCCTGCGGTAGAAGCTCGCCGCGGTGTCGTCCTTGGCGTGGACGAGCACCGCCCGGCCCCCGATCTCGTCGGCGGCAGCCACAGACCGGGCCAACGCATCGCGGAGGAGGTCGGCGCCGAGGCCGCTCCCCTGCTCGGACCGGTCGAGCCCCAGCCGGGCGAGCAGGATCACCGGGATGGGCCTGCGGCGGGGAAGCCCTGCACCCAGCCGGCGTGCCGCCTGGTCCGGTTCGATGGCGTGAGGGGCAAGGGTGTAGAAGCCGACCACCCGATCACCGCGTCGCAGCAGATAGGTCACCGACGCCCCGGCCCGTTGGTCCGACAGGGCGAACCGCCGCAGCCAGTCGTCCAGCGCGGGCACTCCGCAGTCGAACGCTTCGAGGTCGTCGCCGGCCTCGAGCCTCCGGACCGGCCGGAGCTCGCTCACGCCTGCGGGATGCGGCTCGGCCGGGAGAACAGGTCGACGAGCTCGGGAACGGCGACCGGCGCCTCATCGAGGGCTGCGACGAACCGGGAGAACGCCTCGGGACTGAGCTTGATCGCCTGGTGCTCGGCGATCACCTCCTGGGCACGGGCCACGGCGCTCTCCTCGACGAACGTCGTCAGCGAAACACCCGCCAGGGTCGCCGCCTCCCGCACGAGGGCATCACTCTGCGCCCTCACGCGGAACGCCCATCTCCGGTCGCGCTGCTCTGTGGTCATCGGCCTCCTTCTTGTGTGCGTACATTGTACA
>JALSJV010000202.1 GCA_026989215.1 Acidimicrobiia bacterium
ATCGAACGGATGCGGGCCGAGACCGCCCGGCGCCTCGGCGACCGATTCGACCCGGCCGCCTTCCACGAGACGGTGCTGGGAGCGGGGACCATCCCCCTCCCCACCCTCGAACGGCGCCTCGGCGAGTTGGGAGGCGCGAGCCCCCCGCTCTCCGGCCCGGGTCCCGACGGATCCTGACGATCTCGGCCGTCTCCCATCCCCCGGGATCGGCCACGGCCGACCCTCAGGAGCTCGGCTGAGCCCCCAGCTCCACCTGGAGGGTCAGGGTCTCCCCGTCCCGCACCACCTCCAGCTCCACGACGTCACCGGGTTGGCGGGACCGGACCGCTGCCGCCAGGTCCCGGATGCCGGTGATCGGCTCCCCGTCCAGGGAGGTCACCAGGTCCCCGACCTGGATCCCCGCCTGCTCGGCCGCCGAGCCCGGCATCACCTCGGTGATCAACGCCCCACCTTCACCGATCGCCCTGTCGGTACCCCGAACACCGAGGAACGCAGGCTCGATCCGTTTGCCTTCGACGATCGCCTGGGCGACCTCATAGGCGCGATCGATGGGGACCGCGAACCCGACCCCCGAGTTCGCCCCGGTGACGCTGAAGATCGAGACGTTGATGCCGATCACCCGGCCGTACCGGTCGGCGAGGGCACCGCCCGAATTCCCCGGGTTGATCGGCGCGTCGGTCTGGATCATGCTGCGGGTGATGCCCCGGGCGTCGGAGAGCGGACGGTCGACCGCCGACACGACGCCGGCGGTGACGGTGGAGTCGAGCCCCCAGGGGCTGCCCAGGGCGATGGCGAGCTGACCGACCCGAGGTTTCTCGTCGAGCGCCAACGGCGCGGCGGGGAGTCCCTTCCGGTCGACCCGGACCACGGCGATGTCGTCGTTGGCGTCGGTCCCCAGCACCTCGCCCGGAAGCTTGTCACCGTCGAAGAGCCTCACCGTCACGTTCCGGGACCCGTCGACGACGTGGGCGGCGGTGAGGATGAGCCCGTTCGAGTCGTAGATCACCCCGCTGCCGATCCCCCCCGACGTCTGGATCTGCACGATGGAAGGCAGCAACGCCTCCGCCACGTCGGCGACCGGCTCCGCACTCGAGCCGCCTTCCACCAGCGGCGCCGTCGTCGGGGGAGCCGTCTCGGGGATCGACCCGGACGGAGCCGTCTCGGCGGTCACCACCGCGGCGGTGCCGGCGGTCTCGGTCGCCGGTTCGGTCCCGACCAGCCAGCCGATCCCGATCCCCGCCCCGAACAGGGCGAGGGCCGCCAGCCAGATGAGGACCCGTGACGGCCCGGGGGGCCGCGGCGGGTCCGAGACGTAGGGTTCGACGTGTCGCAACTCGGTCATTCTCGCAAACCTCTGTTCGGCGTCTACCCACAAGATATGGGGAGGGCGCTAAAGGCAGGGTCAAGCCTGGGACCGGGCGGGGAGCCGCACGATGAGCCTCGACCCGCCGCCGTCCCGCGGCTCCACGTCGAGGCGGCCGCCGTGGACCCGGGCCACCTCCCGGACGATCGTCAGACCCAGTCCACGTCGGCCCCCGGCCTTCGAGCCGTCGAGGACTCCGGGGTCGATGCCCGGTCCCTCGTCGGCGACCTCGAAGAAGCACGAGCCGTCCCCGTTGCCGGACCGCAGCCACACCGAGGATCCGGGAAGGGAGACCCGCAGGGCGTTGTCCACCAGGTTGTCGAGGGCTCGGGTGAGGCTGGTCGGATCCCCCTCGACGGGGGCCGGTTCCGCCTCCGCCACCACCGTCACCTTCGCCTCCGCCGCTCTGGCGGCGAAGTCCTCGGCGGTCTGACGGACCAGATCGGCGAGGTCCAGTTCCACCTTCTCGACGGTGCCCGCCTCCAACCGTGCCGCCGCCAACAGGCCCTCGATCATCTCCGACATCCGCCTGGTCGCCCGGTCGACGATCTCCCCCGTCGCCTGCCAATCCTCCAGGTCGGCGTCGGGATCGGAGAGGACGAGGTCGAGGTTGGACCGGATGATGGCGAGGGGATTGCGGAGGTCGTGTGAGGTCTGGGCGAGGAACCGTCGTTGACTCTGGAAGGCGGCGTCCAGCCGGTCCAGCATCTCGTCGAAGGTCCCGGCGAGGCGGGTCAGTTCGTCGTCGGGACCTTGGAGCCCGATGCGACGACTCAGATCGGTCGCCTGGATCTCGGAGGCGACGGAGGTGATCTTCTCCACCGGTCGGAGGGTCCGTCCGGCGACGAACCACCCGACGACGAGGCTCAACAGGAAGAGG
>JALSJV010000203.1 GCA_026989215.1 Acidimicrobiia bacterium
CATGGGTGAACGAACCCATCGGCCCTGCCCCTCCGGCCCACGGCTACAGTCTCCGGAGTCGATGGAGCGAGGTGACGCCGTGGCCGCCGGGGCCAGCCACCGATCATGACGGTCACCTTCCGGGGGGCCGTCCTCCGAGAACGGGGCCTACCCCGCCCCTTCGCCGAGTCCCGTCCCTTCGAGATCGTCGAGCTGGAACTCCCCGAGCCCGGTCCCGGGGAGGTGCTGGTGAAGGTGCAGGCGGCGGGGCTGTGTCGGTCCGACCTCTCCGTGGTGACCGGAGCCCGGGTCTGGCCGCTGCCGATGGTGGTGGGCCACGAGGCCGCCGGGACCGTCGAGGCGGTGGGACCCGAGGTCGAGCGAGTGGGTGTGGGAGACGACGTCGTCCTCGTCTACCTGCCCCAGTGCGGGACCTGTCCCCGGTGTGAAGCCGGTGAGCCATGGCTGTGCAAGGTCGGGATGGCCGCCAACCTCCGAGGAGAGCTCCTCACCGGCGGGACCCGCCTCACCCATCGAGGCTCGCCGATCCACCACCACATGGGCGTCGCCGCCTTCGCCGAGTACGCCCTCGTCGCCGAACCCTCGGCCGTGCCGATCCCGTCGGGCCTCCCCGCCCGGGACGTGGCGGTGTTCGGGTGTGCGGTCCTGTGCGGCGCGGGCACGGCGCTGAACACCGCCGGTGTCGGCCCCGGCCAGTCGGTGGCGGTGATCGGGCTGGGAGCCGTCGGCCTCGCCGCCGTCGCCGGCGCGGCGATCGCCGGGGCCGTACCGATCGTCGCCCTCGACCGGTTGGAATCGAAGCTCGCCGCCGCGTCGGCGATGGGAGCCACCGACGGGGCCGTCCCCACCGACCAGGTGATCGAGGAGCTCCTCTCCCGGACCGGCGGGGGGTTCGATCACGCCCTCGAGGCCTCCGGCACCCTCGAGGGCTTCGAGCTGGCGATGCGGCTGGTCCGTGCGGGCGGGACGGTCACGACCCTCGGCCTCCCGGGTCCCGGGGTCGCCCACGCCCTGGAGCTCGCCCCTCTGGTGGCGAAGGGCCTGACGATCCGTGGCAGCTACCTCGGGTCGTGTGACGTCCGCCGGGAGGTCCCGCGGTTCGTCGACCTCTACCGAGACGGCTCCTTCCCCGCCGCCCGTCTCGTCACCCACCACGTCCCCCTCGACGACCTCAACGCCGCCCTCGACCGACTGGCGGACGGCGCCGCCCTCCGTCAGGTCGTCGAGATGTGACGCCTGCTCAGACTCGGTAGCGGTCGAGGATCTCGGCGTAGGCGGAGGCGTGGACCGCCGGCCGGAGGTCCTCGGCGGCGGGGACCGGCTCGCGGCGGGGTTCACGGTCCGGATCGAGGAGGATCTGACCCGTCGCGATCTTCCCTTCCGCCGCCAGCCCCGTCGTCACCGCGAACGCCGCGGCTCGGTCGGTCGGGTCGTGGTCGTCGACGTGGGCGACGTCGACGACCGCCTGTTCCCAGGATGCGTAGGTGTCGTTGTAGGTCACACACGGCGACAGCACCTCGATGAAGGCGAACCCCTTCGCCTCCCGGGCGTACCGGATGGCGTCGGTCATGAGCCGCTGAAGCTGCGCCGGGTGACGGCTGAAGCCCCTGGCGAGAAAGCCCGTCGCCGGGATCGACAGTCCCAGGTCGATGGCGTCGAACCCGCCGATGCCCGAGAGTCCGTGTCGGGTCGGCGAGTCCTGGCCCTTCGTGAGTCCGTAGACGCCGTTGTTCATCACGACGTAGACGAAGGGGAGGTCCCGTCGGAAGGCGTGGACGAGATGGCCCATGCCGATGGCGTACCCGTCGCCGTCGCCGCCGGCGGCGACGACTGTGAGATGGGGGTTGGCGAGATGCACCCCGGCGGCGGTGGGGAGCACCCGACCGTGGAGGGCGTGGTAGCCGTAGGTGCCGAGGTTGTTCTGGACCGTGCCGCTGCATCCGATCCCGGCGAGCACGACGATCTCGTGAGGCGGGATCTGCAGGGCGGCGAAGGCGTGGGCCATCGCGCCCTGGACGCCGAAATGGCCGCATCCGGCGCACCAGATGGGACGGGCGGGGGCGTAGGTGGCGGTCATGCCCCCACCTCCTCGGCCAGGATCCTCCCCGCCAGCTCACCGGGCCGGAAGGGGATGCCGTCGTACCGGAGGATCGGGACCAGCCGTTCTCGGGGTATCCCGACCGACGCCAGGAGATGGGTGAGCTGGGCTTCGGCGTTGTGTTCGACGACGTACACCCGCTCCCGGGCCTCGACGAACTCCGCCGTCTCGTCGAGGAGCGGCCACAGGGTGCGGGGCTGGAAACCGGCGACGGCGATCCCGTCGGCTTCCAGCAGCTCCACCGCTTCGACCATGACGCCGAGCTGCATGCCGATGCCGAGGATCCCCACGGGGGCGTCGGCGCGCCCGAAGCGCCGTCCTCGGGGCAGTCGGGGGAGCACCGTCTCCAACTTGCGCATGCGCTTGTCCATCATCGCCACCCGGTTGGTCGGATCGGTGGAGACCTGGCCCCATTCGTTCCGTTCGTTGCCGGTGACCAGATTCATCCCCCCCGGTGTCCCCGGCACCGCCCACGGTGAGATCCCGTCTTCGGTGATGGCGTACCGCCGGTACTCCCCCATCGCCGCCAGCTCCTCGGCGGTCAGCACCTTGCCCGGCTCGATCTCCACCTCGTCGACGGCGAAGGGCGGCACCGTCATCGAGTCCTGGGAGACGGCCTGGTCCAAGAGCACGAAGACGGGCCCTTGGAAGAGGTGGGCCAGGTTGGTCGCCTCGACACCCAGCTCGAAGCAGTCGGTGGGATCCCCTGGGGCGAGCACCACCCGGGGGAAGTCACCGTTGCCGCCATGCACCACCATGCCGATGTCGCTCTGCTCGGGTTTGGTCGGCATCCCGGTGGAGGGGCCGGACCGCTGACAGTCGACCACGACGACCGGGATCTCCGCCGAGCCGAGCTGGCTGATGCCTTCCTGCATGAGCGCCAGGCCCGGACCGGAGGTGGCGGTCATCGCCCGGACGCCCGCCAGGGCGGCCCCGATCGCCAGGTTGACGGCGGCCAGCTCGTCCTCGGCCTGGAGAGCGACCCCCCCGAACTGAGGAAGCCGACGCTCGAGCCAGCTCAGGATCTCCGAGGCCGGAGTGATCGGGTATCCGGCGTAGAACCGTCCCCCTGCCACGAGGAACCCGAAGGCGAGGGCTTCGTTCCCCGAGATGAGGATCCGATCGCCGGCGTCCGCCGAGTCGAGGCGCCAGGGACTCGCCCCTTCCCCGAGTCCCTGGGCATCGGCGTAGGCAAACCCTTCACGGAGGGCATCGAGGTTGGCGGCGGCCACCTCGGGACGGAGATGGGAGAACCGTTGGGCGAGGATCTCCTCGGCTTCGGTATCGGGGGCACCGAGCATGCGGGCGGCGACCCCGAAGGCGAGGCTGTTCTTGAAGAGGTCCCGCCGCAGGTCTCGCACCGCCATCCGGGCGAAGGGGATCTCGAAGATCCGCGCTCCGGCGGGGAGATGCTGCCGGTCCGCCGGGCCGTCCGACGCGTCGAAGATGACGACGCCGTCGTCGGCGAGACGCGGACCGCCCTTCTCGATGGCCTCGGCGTCGAAGGCGACGAGGAGGTCGATCCGGTCACCCAACGATCCGCGGGGGACGAGCGATCCGCGCATGAGCGCGGCGGCGTGCCCACCCTTGATGCGCGACGCGACGTCCCGAGCCACGTAGAGATGGAAACCGCGACGCCCCAGCAGGATGCCGAGCAGGTTGGCGACGGTGAGGGATCCGTCGCCCCCCTGACCGGCGACCATGACGTCGAGGTCGGTGAGGACACGGGTCGTTCCGGTGGCGGTCATCGTTGATCTCCGTCGGGTGAGGGAGCGCCCGGACCCTTGGTGTAGAAGGTCTTCGGGTCGAGCCATCCCAGCTTCTCCCGTTCCTGGATGGTGGGCATCTGGGCCGGGAGGGGGCGGTTTCGCTTCTTCGCGGCGGACAGCTTGTGGAGCAGCTCTTCGCCACGGGGCTCGTCCGAGAGGGGCCGCGTCTCGATCCATCCGTCGTCGACGGCGGCCTGGAACGCCCGATGCCCGGCCTCGGTGCGGATGAGGGTGAGGGTCCAGTTGTCGAGTCCGATCCCCCCGGCCGCGATGTCGGCGTTCTCCGCTCCGTAGTCGAGGCAGTACAGGCAGGCGGGACGGGCGAACTCCCGATACTTCTTCAGCGAGGCGGTGACGACCTCCCCGTCGTCGAGGCGGACGACGACCTTGCCCTTGATGTTGATGTTCTCGATCCGCTCCGGCGGGACCTCGATCATCTCGCCCAACTTGGCGATGCTCTCGTGGGTGAAGGCTTCGGAGCAGAACAGCCCGACGACCAGGGAGATGTTGTCCCGGTACCAGTCCGCCACCTCGAGGCGGATCGACGAGTTCTGTTGGAGCCGCACTCCGTCGACCTGACAGGGGACCCCGACCACGGCGAGGGGCCGGACGTCGTCGCGCATGGCCTGGAGGAGGGCGAGGGTGTTCGGGGAGTAGGTGTACCGCGACCCGGCGCAGGCGAGCACCTCTTCACGGGTGCGGGCGAGACGATGGGTCCCGATCTGGTTGTTCTCCGGGAGCACATCTCCGAGGACCGCGCCGCCCAGGGCCCCGGTCTCCAGGCCGTGGATGAGGAGGGCCGACACCATGCCCCCGTCCTGTCCCCGGTGGAGGATCGCCGGGTCCGTCGCCCGGGCGTAGACCCCGTAGCTGTAGGGACCGAACCCCTCGTCGACGGCGGGAGCCCGGAACTTCACGAGGCGAGGGAGGTCCTTGTCCACGGGCCGGAGCACCGGGCACACCTCGGTGCAGAGCACGCAGTAGACGCAGGCGTCCCGCCGCGCGTCGACGGGGTGTTCGTCCTCGTAGTCGAACACGTCGACGGGGCAGATCGTGACACAGGACGCGCACCCGATGCACTTGCCGGTCTCGACGATCTCGGCCATGAGGAAGTCGACGGCCCGGAAGCCGCCCTTGTTCAGTTCGGTCCGCCACGCGTAGGCCCACTCGTGGGGGTCGGCACCGCCATCCACCAGGCGGTGGTAGCGCTCCCGGACCCGCCGCACCTCGGGATCCTCGCGTCCGTGACGGGACCCGGTGGAAGGGAACGTCGAGGTCACCGCCGCACCTCGAATCGGTTGGAGACGTTGCGCATGGCGAACAACGTACCGCATCCGTCGTGCTGCTCCGAATGCCCTGGCCGTCCCGTCGCCGACGTCCGTGTCACCTGCCACCTCCGATCGATCTCCACCATGGTGTGATACTTGATCATATGACCTCCGGCCTGATCCTCCGAACCCGGCGGTCCGGCGCAGGCGGCCGTCTCGGTACGATCAGCCCCCCGTGCCCACCGCCGCCCACCTCGCCAAACGCCTCCAGTACGCCACCATCGCCTGGAACGTCGGCGAAGCCGTCCTGACCCTGGCACTCGGGGCGGTGGCGGGGTCCTTGGCGCTGATCGGTTTCGGCACCGTCTCCGTCGTGGAGGTGTTCGCCTCGGCGGTGGTGGTCTGGCATCTCTTCGGCGACGGGGACACCGTCGACCGCACACCCACCGCCCTCCGCCTCATCGCCTTCGCCTACGGGGCGCTCGCCCTGGGTCTGGTGGTGGCGGCCGTCGGCGACCTCACCGGCGGCCGACAAGCCGACGAATCCCCATGGGGCATCGCCTACCTCGCGGTCACCGTCGTGGTGATGTTCGGCCTGGCGGCGATGAAACGCTCCACCGCCCACGAGCTGGGCTCCGAGCCGCTCCGCCGGGAAGCCACGATCACCTTCCTGGACGGGATCCTCTCGGCCTCCACCTTGACGGGACTCGCCCTCAACGCCTACCTGGGGCTGTGGTGGGCCGACCCCGCCGCCGGGCTCGTCGTCGCCCTCGCCGCGGCGAACGAGGCGCGGGAGACGTGGGAGGAGGCGGCCGAGAACGGCTGACGGCCCGGGAACCGACGACGCCGAACCGACGTCGGATGGGCATGAAACGCCTCATCGCCCTCCTCGCCCTGGGCCTCGTCGCCGCCTCGTGTGGAGGCGGCCCGACCCCGGACGGAACCTGGATCCTCGAGCGTGGCAGCCTCGACGGTGCGCCGATCGTCCTCGTCGACTCCTACCCGGTCACGATGCAGATCGACGGCTCCGACCTCACCGGGACCGCAGCCTGCAACGAGTACCGAGGCCGGGCACGGGTCGCCGGTTCGTCCTTCTCGGCGTCCGACGTGGCCGTGACGGAGATGGCCTGTCTCCCGCCCGAGGTCATGGACTCCGAAGCCGGGTTCCTGGAGGCGATCGCCGACGCGACCGCCATCGAGGTCGCCGACGATCGGCTCGTCCTTCGGGGCCCCCGCTCCGAGCTGATCTTCCGGGCGGCTTCGAGCTGACCCACGAGACACGTCTTTGCGGGTCCGGAGACCGACGGTCTTCCGGGGGCCCAGAGGTGATCTCCGAGCCGGGTTCGTCACACCTCGGCGATACCTTCGTGGTATCCGAGGAAGGGATCTCCCATGGACACCCAGGCGTGGATGGACCAACACGACGCCGCCGTGGCGACCTCGATCCGGCGCCACCGGTGGCACGTCTTCTACATCGGCGACGACTGCTGCGTCCCCGGATGTACCCAATGCCAGGTGGGACCCCCGTTCGCCTACACGGTCGGCATGTTCGGCCTCGGCCACCCCGAGCTGCTGCTCTTCTCGGTGGATCAGGCGACGGCGCTCCACGTCTTCAACCGGCTCGGAGCGCGGATCCTCGACGGTGATCAGCTCCTGGCGGGATTCGAGACCACGGTGGACGGCTTCCCGTCCCGGATCGTCCCCGAGACCGTCCCCAACCCCGGCGAGATCGTCTTCGAGGCGAACCGCTTCTACGACCGCCCTCCGCCCTTCTCGGTCCCGGTGCTCCAGCTCAGCTACGCGGATCCGACGGGTCGGTTTCCTTGGGAGCCCACCTACCGCGGACCCGACCAGCCTCGTCCCGGGATGTTCCAGGCGTAGCCCCCGGGCCGGACCCGTGGTGATCCCGGGAGCCGGCCGAGGGTCGACCCTCGCCCCTTCGCAGCAGCCTCCCGCCGAAGGAGTTGGCGAGTACCGCGCTCACCGAGGCGACCATCGCCACCATCGCCCACACGGGACTGACGAGACCGGTGACGGCGCCGGTGACCCCCAACCCGTTGAACCCGAAGGCGATCGCCAGGTTCTGCTTGGTCTTGGTGTACGACGCCTTCCCGATCTCGAGTGCGTCGACGACGGCCTCCAGGCGCTCCCCGACGACCACCACGTCGGCGGATTCGATGGCGATGTCCGTGCCTGCCGCGACCGCCACTCCGATGTCGGCCTGGGTCAGCGCCGGGGCGTCGTTGATCCCGTCACCCACCATCATCACCCGCCTGCCGCTCCGCTGCAGCTCCCGGATGCGGGCGGCCTTCTCGCCGGGGAGCACCTCGGCCACCACCTCGGAGATGCCGACCTCCGTCGCGATCACCTCGGCGGTTCGGTGGTGATCACCGGTGATCATCATCGGAACCAGCCCGGCGTCGCGGAGACGCCGAACGGTGTCCGCGGCGTCGCGGCGAAGGGTGTCGGCGATCCCGATCAGGCCCAGGACGTGGGCGTCGCGGGCGACGGCGATCACCGTCTGCCCGGAACCCTCCATGCTCCGACGGTCGCTCGCGACCGCCGCCAGGTCCACCCCTTCGGCCTCCAGCCATCCCGGCTTTCCCACCAGGAGGCGGCTGCCGCCCATTCGGGCCTCGACGCCCCGCCCGGGATGAGCCAGAAACGCCTCGACCGTCTCGAGGGGGACTCCGCGCCCCTCGGCGGCGTCTTCGACCGCCCGGGCGAGGGGATGTTCGCTGTTCACCTCGACGGAGGCGGCGATCCCCAGAAGCTCCCCTTCGGTCACACCCGAGGCGGGTACCACCGTTCGCACCGTCGGCTCGCCACGGGTGAGGGTGCCGGTCTTGTCGAAAACGACGACGTCGATCGCGCCCGCCACCTGGAAGGCCTCCCCCGAGCGCATCAGGATGCCCCGTCGGGCCGCTTCCCCACCCCCCCGGATCGTGGCGAGGGGCGTCGACATCCCCAGGGCACAGGGGTATCCCATCACCAGCGCCGCCAACCCGGCGAGGAGCGCACGATTCCAGTCGGGCCCCGCCCCGAGGATGAGCGGGCCCACGGTCCAGAGGACGACGCCGAGCGACGCGGCGACCAGCACGCCCGGCACGAAGAAGCGCAGCACCACGTCGGCGGCTGCCAGGACCCCCGGCCGGAGACTCCTCGCCTCGTCGATGGATCGGGCCACCTGGGAGAGGAAGGACTCGTCACCGACCCTGGTGACCTCCACGACCAGGGTGCCGGTCTGGTTCACGGAGCCTCCGATCACCTCGTCCCCGGGGACCTTCTCGGCGGGGATCGGCTCACCGGTGACGAGGGCTTCGTTCACCGCCGATGCCCCGTCGACGACGACGCCGTCCACCGGCACCGACTCGCCGGGCCGAATCCGCACCCGGTCTCCCACCTCGACCTCGTCGACCGGCACCTCCACCTCGCCCTCCTCACGAAGCACCCGGGCGGTGTCGGGCCGCAGCTCCATCAGACGGCGCACCGCCTGCGACGACCGGGTTCGGACGACGAGGGACGCGTAGTGGGAGAGGATGTGGTAGGTGGTGACCAGGGTGGACGCCGCGAAGAAATCGCCGATGGGGAAGTCGTCGAGCACGAACAGCCCGAGGAGCCCACCGACGATCCCGGCGAACGCGGCGAACTCCAACAGCACGTGCTGGTTGAAGATGCCCCGCCGCAACGACGCCCAGGCCATCTTCTTGATGAACCATCCGGTGCCGAACATCGTGGCGATCGCCACGCCGAGGAGGAGCCAGGGCATCCAGGGGACCTCCACGAGTCCCAGCCACGGGCCGACCAGCATCGACACGAGGCTCACCCCGGACAAGGTCGCGGCGATGGTGAGCCGTCGGCGCTCTCGACGTAGCTCGGCGACCTCCTCCTCGAAGCTGCGGACCTTCTCGGGGTCCCGGTAGACGAAGCCGAGCTGCTCCAAGGTCCGTCGCAGCCGGTCGGGCGTGACCTTGGCGGGGTCGTACTTGATCAACCCCTCCTCGTGTGCGAGGGAGACCCCCACCTCGTAGACGCCGTCGATCCGGGTGTACGCCTTGTCGATCGTCGAGGTGCAGAACGAACAGGACATGCCGCCGATCTTCATCCGGAAGACCGCCGTGTGGCCCGGCTGGTCGGTGGCACCCGTCGCCGATGGGGTCCGTCGACTCATCGCGCCTCGAACCCCGACGCCTCGATCAGCTCCCGCAGCGCCTCCTCGGTGACCCGGGCGGGGTCGAACCGAACCTCGACCCGACCGGTCTCGTGGTCGGCTCGAACTCGGATCACCCCCTCCATCCGGCCGAGGCTACGACCGAGGGTCTCGGAACACCCCGCACACTGAAACCCGCGGACTTGGAAGATCGTCGTCACCGCCGTCGTCATCGTCCGTCTCCTCTCACCGTTACGACAAGGTACACGACCGGGCGGCACGGGTAGCCTGAGTCCATCCGCATCCGACCGACGCCCGCCATCTCGATGCTCCTCGCCCTGGTCGTGGGGGCCTGCACATCCCCGCCGTCGGGTCCTTCCACTCCAACCTCACCGGCCCCCGCCGCCATTCCCCCGCCTCCGGCGACCGAGCCCAGCTCCACCCGGCCGGGCCCACCGCCGCCGCCAAGGCCTGCACCTTCCCTCGTCGACTACGCGGTGGTCTCCTGGGAGCGCGGTGACCGGTTGATCGTGCTGCGCCTCGGGGCGTGCGACGGGTCGTCCTGTGATCCGCCCACCGTCGTCGCCGAGGTTCCCACGGCGCCCGGTCCCCACAACCTCGTGGCGTCCGGCTCCGTCGTCTGGGCCACCCATCCCCGAGACGGCTCCCTCTCACGCTACGACGTCGGCACCGGAGAGCTGATGACGAGGCGGGTCGGGACCGAGCCCCACGACGTCGCCGTCACCGCCGACGGGACGACCGTGTACGTCACCGACGAAGCCGATGGGAGCCTGCTCGTCGTCGATCCCGTCGGCCTCGACGTCACCAGCGTCATCTCGCTCCCGGCACCACCCCACAACGTGGAGCTCGTCGGCTCCACCCCGTGGGTGACCCTCGACGGGCGCGACGAGTTGGCGGTCCTGGCCGACGAGGGGAACCTCGAGTTGGTCCCGACCGGTGGCAGACCCCACGACCTCGTCGCCGGCGGCGACTCCCTGTGGATCTCCCAGTGGCGCTCCCCCCTCCTGCTGCTTCTCGATCCTGTCACCGGTTCGGTCACCGAACGGACGACAGGGCTCCGCGACCCTCAGCATTTCGCCCCGACCCCGTCCGGTTCGGTCTGGGTCTCCGACAACGACGGCGGATCCGTGATCGAGCTCGGCGAAGAACGGAACGAGGTCGACGTGGGAACCGCCCAGCATCATCTCGGATGGGCCGCAGGTCGGCTCCTCGCCGCCGGGACCGATGCGGTGATCGTCGTCGACCAGGACCTCACCGTCTCATCCATCCCCGTCGGCCGCGGTCTGCACGGGGTGGCGACCGGTCGGGCTCCGAGCCTCTCGAAAGGGCCTTGATCGAACCACGCATCGGGTCACCTCCGATGCGGGAAAGGAGACGCGGGCCATGGACCGATGCCGGAGATGCGCTGCCGGGCTCGTGGCGGGCCCCGCCGTCGAACGTTCGGCGACGTCGGCCGACTTCGCGGTCCATGTCGACGGCATCCCCACCCTCGTCTGCTCCCTCGGATGCCCGGGACAGTACGCACCCTGGCCGGACCTGGCGCTGGACATCCTCGACCTGGTGAGTCCCGACCACGACAACGTCGCCCGCCGCCGCCTGTATCCCAACGTCGAGAACCGGTGCCGGACCTGCGACGTCGAGCTCGTCCGACGGGGGGACCACGGGACGTTCGTCTTCACACGACTGATCCGGACCGACACCCCCGTCACCCTCACCGTCGAAGCGCCGGCCCTCACCTGCCCCGAATGCTCCCGGAGGTACATCCCGGCACAGACACCGAGCTGGGACCGCTACCACGCCGACCTCACCACCGTCATCGGCCGGGCGATCACCGACCGGCTGTTCTGGTCGTGACCCCCCAGACCACCCCGCCGCGTAGAATCGAGGTGTCGAGTCCGGAAGGGGCCATGGTCGAGTTCGACCGGCGAGACGGCGCGACCGGGGGGGTCGCCCCGCGTCCGGCTCCGCCCGGCCCCCGACCCGACGTCACCTCGGTCTCCGCTCGGGCACCACCCGTCCCGTCCCCGACCCGAAGGGGACGCCCCGAACGGGGACGTCCCGCCACCCGTGTTCTGTGGCCCGATGACCCATGAGAGGAGAACGTCATGGTCCACGCACCCCTGAAGACAGCCTCCGACCACGTCCTGGTGGACCGCTACACCGACCTGGTCGGACCCAGCAACGAGATGCTCGGGCCGGTACGCGACGGAGGCCGGATCGAGTACCTGACCGTCCCGGGTTGTTGGGGGCCGATGATCACCCCCCACCTCCGGAGCGGGCATGAAGTCACCCTCCCCGTGGCCGTCGAGGGTGCCGAGGTCGGCGACGCCGTCGCCCTGCACATCGAGACGATCGAACAGCTCTCTCGGGCCACCACCTCGGGGACCCACGAGGGCTGGGAGGGGCGATTCATCTCCGATCCCTTCGTGGCGAGGATCTGCCCCACCTGCCGGGATGCAGGCCGCCATTTCCTCTACCCCGACACCTACCTCGAGGGGATCGGCGAAGGCGCGGTGCGCTGCTCCACATGCCACTCGGAGGTGATCCCCTTCCACATGGTGGAGGGCTACACGATGGTCTTCGACGAGGAGGCAGAGATCGGGGTCACCGTCTCGCCCGAGCGTGCCCGGGAGATGGCCGCGCAACCCGAGGAGTGGGTGGTCCTCCAGGAACACGCCACCCAGCACCCCATCGTCGCTCTCGGTAAGGCCGACCTCGTCGGGACGATGACCCGGTGCCGGATCTCGGTCGGCAACCTTGGTTCGATCCCCGCCATCGACCTTCCCTCCTCCCACAACTGCGGGGACTTCGGAGCCTTCCTCATCGGCGCCGAGCACGAGTTCGCGGTCACCGAGAGCCAGCTCGAGGCCCGCACCGACGTCCACATGGACATCGACTCGGTCAGGGAGGGTGCGGTCCTCATCGTCCCGGTGAAGGTCCCCGGCGCCGGCATCTACGCCGGGGATGTCCACGCCATGATCGGCGACGGCGAGGTGGCCGTGCACACCACCGACATCTCCGCCCGGGTGGTCGTCCGGGTCGAGGTGATCAAGGGTCTCGAGCTCGACGGACCGATCCTCCTCCCCCCTGTCGACGACCTGCCCTTCCTCGCCAAACCCTTCACGGCCGACGAGGTGGAGCGCGCGAGGCGACTCGCCGAGGCGAACCGCACCGTCCTGGAGGGGCCCGTGCTGCCACTGCAGGTACTCGGTTCGGGACCGTTCATCAACGCCGCCGTCGACAACGGCGTCGAACGTGCAGCCCGGCTCCTCGACATGACCGTCGACCAGGTGAAGAACCGGGCGACGATCTCGGGAGCGGTGGAGATCGGACGTCTCCCCGGTTTCGTGCAGATCAACCTCCTCGCGCCCCGGGACCGTCTCGAGCGCATCGGCATCGCGCCGCTGGTCGAGGCGATGTACGGGGCACCGGCCGGGTGGTGAGATGCGCATCCGGGTCCGCCTCCGCGGAGGCCTCGCTCAGGGACCGCCCGGCGACGGAACCAGCATCGAGCTCGAGGACGGCGCCACCGTCGGTGCCGTCCTCGATCGCCTCGGCCTTCCGGCGGCCACGTGCGTCTGCACCGTGAACGGTGCCGTCGCCACCCGCAGCACACCCCTCCGCGACGGCGACCGCGTCGAAGTCCACCCACCGATGGCAGGCGGATGAGAGGGACGGCATCCGCCGCCATACCCGAGGAAGCCCACGCCGACCCTCGTCAGGCGAAGGCGGGGAGGGAGAGCTCGAAGACGCTGCGGCCGTCCCGATAGTCGTAGGTGAGGTCGCCGTCCATGAGACGCGCCAGATTGCGGGCGACGCTCAGCCCGAGGCCCACCGAGCCGGGCTGACCTTCGTCGCAGTGGAGCCGCTGATACGGCTCGAAGATCCGGTCCCGCTCCGTCGTCGGGATCCCGGCACCGTCGTCGCTCACCCGGATCCACGCCCTCGGCGCCTCCCGAGCGACCGACACGGCCACGTCCGAGCCTCCGTACCGCATCGCGTTGGAGATCAGGTTGCGCACGATCTGGCGGATCCGCACGGGATCGCCGACCGCCGCCACCTCCCCGGGCGGGCGGTCGAACCTCACCTCGACGTCACCGTTCCACGCCTCCAACACCTGGGCGACCTGGGCCCCCAGGTCGACCCGCACTCGGCTGACCCGCAGCGTGCCGATGTCGGCTCGGGCGGCCACCAACAGGTCCTCGATGATGTTGGAGAGGTCGAAGGCCTCCCGTGCCGCGATGTCGATCAGCTCGTCCCGCTCGTCGTCTCCGAGTCCGCGCGCCGGCTCTCGTAGCAGCTCGATGAACCCGACGATCCCGGTGAGGGGGGTGCGGAGCTCGTGGGAGACGGAGGCGATGAACTCGTCCTTGGAGCGGATGAGCTGCTCCATCCGCCGCTCCGCCTCCTTGCGCTCGGTGATGTCGCGGATGATGGCGGTGAAGATGCTCTGGCTGCCCTTCTCGAACTTCGAGATCGTGATCTCGACCGGGAACTCCTCACCGTCGCGGCGGACCGCCCACAGCTCGGGGCGTTCGTCCATCAGGCGCCACCGGGCGTCGTCCCGGGCGAAGGCGCCGACCAGACTGCGGTGACGGTCCCGGAACCGTGGGGGGATCAGCACGTCGAGGGGTCTCCCGAGGATCTCCTCGGCCCGATAGCCGAACATCTCCTCGGCCTGCTGGTTGAAGAGGATGATGGCCTGGTCCCGGTCGATCGAGACGATGGCGTCGCTGGCGGTGTCGAGGATGGTCTGGAACCGTGCCTCGCTCTCCCGGACCGACCGTTCGGCCTCGTCACGTTCGATGGCGGCACCGAGGACGTTCGCCACCGCGACGAGGAAGTTGACGTCGTCTTCGGTGAAGGTCCTGTCCTCGATGGCATGGACCCCGAGGACACCGAAGGGACGCCCGACCCCCTCGATCATCACACCTCTACTCGCCTGAACCTCCTCTCGGAAGGGAAGGTCCCCGAAGAGCACCTCCAGGGAAGGTGCTCGATCCTCCCCACCCCTTCCCACGACCTCGGACTCGAGTGCCAGGAACGGGGAAGAGGTCTCGTCGGGACACGGCCAGCCCACCCCGGCCTCGAACATCAGCAGGTCCCCTTCGTCGGAGAGTCGGAGCACCTCGACGAAGTCGACGCCAAGGGTCTCCGCCACCTTCTGGGTGGCGACCTCGAACACCTTCGAAAGGTCCGCTCCGGAGAGCGCGAGTCGGCCGATCTCCGCCACGGTGGCCTGCTGCTCCTCACGCACCCGCAACGCCCGGGCCATGGTCTCCGCCCGACGGCGACTGGTCCGCTCCCGCTCCAACAGCCTGGTGATGGCGATGGCGACCGCGCCCTGCACCGCGACCCCTTCGGCCATCCGCATCTGCTGGGGCGAGATCTCCCGACGGCGGCGGTGGTCGAGCAGCAGCACCCCGAAGCACTCGTCCCACGCCACGAGAGGGAGGAAGAGCACCGTCTGGATCCCGAAGGGTTTCACCCACACCGACGGGTTCAGCTCGGGAACCGACTCGGGTTCGTGGAAGGCGACGGGTCTTCCGGCCTTCATGACGTCCCGAGCCGCCGGGAGGTCGGTGCGGATCGAACGGAACCGGGCCCAGGCCTCGGGGTCCCGATGCCCGTCGGCGAACTGGCTCATCACCGGGACCAGCCGATCCTGGTCGTCGAGGATGAGGATCGAGCATCGCTCGAATCCGGTGACCCGGGCGGAG
>JALSJV010000204.1 GCA_026989215.1 Acidimicrobiia bacterium
GCCCCGCCGGGTCCGAGCTGCATCTCGTCCCGATGGCGAAGGTCCTCGGAGCGACCCGGGGCCGCCCTGGGGCCTTCCGTCCCCACTCGGTGGTGAACATCTCGTCGATGAGCTATGGGTCCCTGTCGGCTCGGGCGGTGAGCGCCCTCAACGAAGGCGCCCGGATCGCCCACGTCCTCCACGGCACCGGAGAAGGGGGGATCAGCCCCTACCACGACCGGGGAGGTGACCTGATCTGGCAGCTCGGCACGGCCTACTTCGGCGCTCGCGACGCCGACGGCCGCTTCGACCTGGACCGGTTCCTCACCAACGTGGAACGTCACCGAGTGAAGGCGGTGGAGATCAAGCTGTCCCAGGGGGCGAAGCCGGGCCTTGGCGGGATGCTCCCCGGCGCCAAGGTCACCCCGGAGATCGCCGCGATCCGGGGCATCCCGGTGGGCAAAGACTGCAAGTCACCGTCCCGGCACACCGCCTTCGGGAACGTCGACGAGATGCTGGATTTCGTGGAGCTCCTCGCCCGAGCGTCGGGCCTGCCGGTCGGGATCAAGTCGGCGGTCGGCCAGATGGCGTTCTGGCACGAGCTGGCCGAACGGATGGCCACCGAGGACCGGGGGGTGGACTTCATCACCATCGACGGTGGTGAAGGGGGTACCGGGGCGGCGCCCCTCGTCTTCGCCGACCACGTCTCCCTCCCCTTCCTCCAGGGGTTCACGTCCGTGTACCGGCTCTTCGCCGAGCGGGGCATCCACAACGACGTCGTCTGGTTCGGTTCGGGAAGGCTCGGGCTCCCCGACCGGGCCGTCCTCGCCTTCGCCCTCGGGGTGGACGGCATCAACGTCGCCCGGGAGGCCATGCTGGCCCTGGGCTGCATCCAAGCCCAGAAATGCCACACCGGCACCTGCCCCGCCGGGGTGGCCACCCAGAACCGGTGGCTGCAACGGGGCCTCGACCCGGCCTCGAAGTCGGTTCGGGTCGCCAACTACCTGGTGGGACTGCGGGCCGAGCTGCTGCGGGTCGCCAACGCCGTCGGCGTCGACCATCCCGCCGAGATCACCGTCGGACATCTCGACCTGGTCGACGACCACCTGGGCTCGGTCCCGGTGGCGGAACACTTCGCCTACAAACCCGACTGGGGCATCCCCACCCTCGACCAGCTCGAAGCTGCCCGCACCGCACTCCTCGGAGCCACCACCCACAGCCCCGCCTGAGCCGGCCCCCGGAATCGACCCAGACAGCTCCGGCGAGAACCGGGCCCATCGGGACCGTGCCGCCTCACTTCAGTTCTTCGACCGCCACCCAACATCTCGGCGGACATCGAGGCCCGTTCGGGGCGAAACGCTCGAACTCCACGTCGACACCGGTCCGTTCGAGGACGACCGCGCCGTCCCGGACGATGCGCAGATCCGCCCCGTCTGACGACGGGCGCACCCGATCCGATCGGACCGAGACCCGGTCGTCGAACACCATGAGCTCGCCGTCGGAACCGACCGCCCGTCCCTCCGACCGCGACACCCTCACACCCACGGCCTCCCACACGTCTCCTCCGAGCGTCACCCGCACGTCGTACCCACCACCTGGGGGAAGTCGTTCGGGGAGGACCAAGGTCAGCGTGTTCACACACCCGACCTCACCACAGCCTCCTCCGAACGACCCACATCCCGGCACCAGCAGGAGGGACGCTTGGAGGACCATCAACATCAGGATGCTCGTGCGTCTCACATGGTGTCCACCAACCAACATCTGCCACGAACCCTCCGAAGGAGCTTTGCTCCCCGGGCACGGAACACCCTTACGAACCACCCGCCGGTCTCCGCCGATACGACACCGGGACCCGACCAGCTCCTCACCGTCGCCCCTCCACCATCACCCGCGCACCCCGGCGGAAGGTGAGGTAGCTCCAGGCCCACTCCAGCATCACCGCCAACCGGTTCCGGAACCCGATGAGGAACCAGATATGGACGGCCAGCCAGGCGATCCACGCCGGATATCCCGAGAGCCGCCACCGACCCCGTACCGCCACCGCCCGGTGACGGCCGATGGTGGCGAGGGTTCCCTTGTCCCGATAGCGGAAGGGCTCCCGACCGAGCCCCGCCAGGTCTCGACGGATCTGGCGGGCCACATGCCGACCCATCTGCACCGCGGCAGGCGCCACCCCCGGCACCCCGGGCACCGCAGCAAGGTCACCGATCACGAACACGTCGGGATGGCCGGGAAGGGACAGGTCCGCCT
>JALSJV010000205.1 GCA_026989215.1 Acidimicrobiia bacterium
CTCCTCCCGCTCCGCCCGTTCCGCCTCGCTGAGATGCGGGTAGTAGTCGCGCAACGCCAGGTTCCCGAAGGCGACGTGGCGGGCCTCGTCCGCCATCACATAGGCGTTGATGGCCTTGGCGAGGGGCTCGGTGGTCATGTCACGGATCATTCCGAAGGCAGCCAAGGCGAGCCCTTCGATCATCACCTGCATCCCCAGATAGGTCATGTCCCACCGATCGTCGGCGATGACCTGGTTCAGTAGCTCTCGGAGGGACGGATTGATCGGGTAGGCGAGTTCCAGCTTCTCTCGGAGGTACCGGCTGTAGACCTCCACATGGCGAGCCTCGTCCATCACCTGGGTGGCGGCGTAGAACTTGGCGTCGATGTCGGGGACGGTGCCGACGACCTTCGAGGCGCAGATGAGCGCCCCCTGCTCCCCGTGGAGGAACTGGGAGGTCATCCAGGCCTGCTGATGGTGCCGGAGTCGGGCCCGTTCGTCCTCGGTCATCCGGTTCCAGATGTCCGAGCCGTAGATGGCGATCGTCTCCGAAGGGCGCGCCCCCTCGTCGGTGGGATCGACCTCGATCGACCAGTCGATCCGTTCCGAGGCGTTCCACTGCCGATCCTTGCCCTTCTCGTAGAGGCGGAGGAGATGGTCCCTGGTCTCGTCGTAGTCCCAGTTGAACACGACCTCCCCCCCGAAGGGGGTCTGCCACCGGGTCTCCTCCACGGGGAGTGCGTAGTGACGGGTGGACATGGGCCCGAGGGTACCCGGCGCTCTCCGGGCGGAGCGGCCGAATCGGCCACGAGTTCCGGGCGCGGGAATGCTCCCGACCCGATAGGGTGTTGTCCGAGGCGCGGGAGAAGACCGGAGGCAACGATCATGCTGCTCGTTCTCGGCTGGGCCGGTGCCCAGGCCGCGTACGACATCGCCCTCGATCGGGGATGGTCACAGCGCAGCCGGGGGCCGTGGCTGCCCGCCGCCGAGGTGGCGGCCCTCGGTGGCGCGCTCCTCGGCTATCTGGCCGGCATGGCGCTGTGGCTGTTGGGAGCCTGACCGTCGCTCAGGGACGGACGATGTAGATCGTGAGCGACAGGTCCGGCCCTTCGCCGCTGCCCAGCCCGACCCCGACGACCTCGTTGAGCCAGGCCAGGTCTTCGTTGCCCGTCTGGAAGGTGATGAGCTCCTGGGGCATCGCCTCGGTCTTCGACTTCACGATGGAGACGCCCGTCCCCCGGTAGGCCACCGTCTCCCGCTTCTCCCCGATGGTTGCGTGGATGTCGAGGTCCATGTTCCCGTCGGAACGAACCGTCACGTAGTCGACGCCCCGAACCGGCCGCTCGCCCTCCCAGTGGGGACTCGTCGCCGTCCCTTCGAAGGGGAAGTCGATCCGCGTGCCGCCGGGCATCTGTCCGAGCAGACGGGGGGTCATCGAGACCCTGATGGTGCAGAACTCCTCGAGCTGGGGCATCGTCTCCTCCATCGATTCGGTTGCGGCCACGACGGTACCCGGAACGAACCCGCCGCGCCGCCTCACCCGAGTCGTCTCCGGACGCCGCTCGGGGCGCCCGTTCAGGAACCTCCGGATCGGAGCTCGGAGGAGCTGCGCAGCAGCGCCACCACCTCGGCGTCGCTCACCTGGCGGAAGTCGTCGTACCACGCCCCCACGGCGAGGAAATCCCGGGGCGTCGAGGGGCAGATGACCTCGTCGGCGACCCGTCTCAAGGAGCGGACCGTGTCCGCGGCCCCCACCGGAACGGCCAGCACCACCTGTGCCGCTCCTCCACGCCGCGCCGACTCGATGGCGGCCCGGGCCGTGAACCCGGTGGCGAGCCCATCATCGACGAGGATCGCCACCGCCCCGGTGAGGTCACGAGGGGGACGGCCCTCCCGGTAGATCTCGGCCCGGCGCCGCAGCTCGGCGTCTTCCCGACGTCGCACCTGTTCGACGTCCTCGGGCCGCACCCCGGTCGCGCGCACCACCTCGTCGTTGAGGAGCATCACCCCTCGTTCGGCGATGGCGCCCATCCCCAGCTCCGGATGCCAGGGAACGCCGAGCTTGCGGACCACCAACACGTCGAGGGGCGCGTCGAGGGCCGCCGCCACCTCGGCCGCCACCACCACCCCTCCTCGGGGCAGGCCCAGCACCACCGGAGCCGGAAAGGACCTCGCGGCCACCTCCCGGGCCAACACCCGTCCCGCCTCGACCCGATCCGCATACCGCCTCATACCCCATACATAGCGCACCGTCGGCGTCCACGGGAGGGTCCGAAGGCCCCGGGCGCGCTCAGCGTCCCTCCGAGAGGACGTCGGATCTCACACCACGGGCGTCGCAGCCCGCTCCACCGGTTCATGCCCCCGTCGTCGGTGGTACCGCTCCCAGAGCGCCAACAGCGACGGGAGGACCAACACGGCCCCGACCAGCGAGAGCCCGATGGCGTAGACCGTGACCTGCCCCATCTGCTGGAAGGGCTTGAGCGACGAGGTCATGAGGATCCCGAAACCCGCCATCGTCGTGAACGCCGAACCCGCCAGAGCACCGCCGGTGTGGCGGGTCGTGGAGCGGAGGGCATCCTCGAGGTCGTCGAAGCGGACCCGATCCTCTTCGAACCGCCGGGCGATGTGGATCGTGAACGGAACGCCGATCCCCACCGCCAGGGCCGCCAAGGTGGCGGTCACCGGCCCGAAGGGGATCCCCGTCAGCCACATGAGCCCGAAGGTCCACAACACCACCAGCGCCACCGGGATCATCGTCAGCACCCCGAGGAAGGGCCGGCGGTTCTCGAACCAGAAGTTGATCATCAGCACCAGCGTGGCGACGAGGATCGTCACGAGCAGCGACGACACCTGCGAGCTGGAGAGGGCCTGCACGATCACCGCGGTGATGATGTTCTCCGACGTCGGTGTCACCGCCAGGCCTTCGTCGGCGAGGGGCTGGAACGCCACCAGCAGACCCTCACGGAGCTCGCCGGCGCCCCGCTCGCCCGCCTGGGTCTGGATGTCGAACAGCGCGGCGTCGAAGGTGCCGCCTTCGGTGCGGTGCAGCACGCGGGTCATCTGCTCGGGGGCCGCCTCGGCCGCCAACGACCAGAGGGCGGCGACGTCGGTGTCGGGAGCGACGGTCAGATCCTCACGGAGACCGAGGGCGACTGCCTTCTGGGCGAAGGCCGGATCGGGGGGAGCGCCGGTCGGTCCGGGGCGGAGGAGCTGGGCGATCACCGAGACCGGGGAGTCGGCCGAGGCCACCCGTCCGGTGGGCAGATCGAAGGTGACGACCGCGTCGACGTCCGCCGACCGACGCCACGCCGACACGAGGGCGTTGTGGACCTCCGGCGTGGCCAGGTCGGTCCCGGTCGGGGCCTCGACCAGGACCTGCGTCGTCTCCCCAAACCCTCCGCCGAACTCCTCCTGGAGGATCCGAAGGGTCTGCACCGCCGGGGCGTCCTCGGGGAGGAAGTCGGTCACCGAGAACTCGGTCTCCAACTGGCTGAGACCGAAGGCCCCGACCACGCCCAACACCAGGGTCACGACCAAGGTGGGGACCGCCGCCCGCTCGGCCAGGATCGCCGCCTTCTCCATCACGGCGGGGAGGAGCCGCTCCCCGGTCTGGGCCATCCCGTCGGTCGGCAGCCGTCCGGCCCGCTCGGCGCGACGGTCGGCCAGGAGTCGGACCGCAGGGACGAAGGTGAGCATCAGCACGAAGGCGACGAGGATGCCGACGGCGGCGAGGATCCCGAAGTCCTTGAGGGCGGGCACCGGGTTGAACACGTTGGTGAGGAACCCGACCACCGTGGTCACGGTCGCCAACGCCAGCGCCACGCCCACCGTTCCGATGGCTCGACGCACCCCTTCGGCGACGGTGCGACCCTCACCCACCTCCTCCCGGTAACGGGCGATCAGGTGGATGGCGTAGTCGACACCGAGCCCGATCAGCAGGATCGGGACGATCTGGGTGGGTGGGCTGAAGGCGTCGATGATCCCGGCCTGCAACAGGAGATACCCGATCCCCTGCATGAAGGTGATGGCGAGGAGGATCGTCACCATGGTGAGCCCCATGTCGGCCAGGGTCCGACGAATCGACGCCCCCCGACCGGTGTTCCCCCGCGGTTTCATCCAGAACACGAAGAGGAGGATCGCCACGATGATGAGGGCCGCCATGGCGAACAGGCGTCCGATCTCGGCGTTGAAATCGCCCTGGTCCTCGAAGAGGAGGGCGAAGGAGAAGGGGCGCAGCTCGACGCCCGGGACGTCGACCTCCCGCACCGCGTCGGCGATCCGCTTCTCCAACGCGAGCTGTGCCTCGAAGGGGTCGCCACCTCCGGTCTCGGTCTGGAGGAAGACGAGGATGAGCCCGCTCGGCGCCTCCGCCGCCTCCGGGTTCCCGCCTCGGCCGAGGAGCCCGGTGAGGAACCCGACCTGTTCCTGCGGGGCGCGGCTCAGCGCCATCGTGTAGGTCTGTTTCACCGCGGCGTCGTCGAGCTGGTCGGCGGGGATCCCCTGGAACGCCAGCGCTCGCTCCACCGGGGTCAGGTAGGAGACGATGGCCGGGCGCTCCGGCCGGGAGCTGAGGGCGTCTCCTGCCGCGTCCCGGATGGCCTCGGTCGCCAAGGTGACCGCCCGGAGCGCATCGGCGGTGATCACGTCTCCCGTGCCGGACCGCACGATCACCTGCAGCACGCTCTCCGCCGAGTCCGCGCCGAACAGCTCCCCGATCCGTTCGGCGGCGGCGATCTCGGGGTTGTCGGGAGCGAATCCTTCATTGCCCTGGGCCACCTCGATGTTCCGGGCGAGGGAGCCGAACACCCCGAACAGCACGATCGTGACGAGGACGATCGGGATCGGGAAACGGTCGGTGGCGCGGGCGAGAAGACGGATGATGGTCTTCACGAAGAGTCCTCCGAGGTTCGAGGTGGCGCCCGGCGGCATCCCGGACGGGCGGCCCCGAGGTTAGGGGCGTTCACCCACTAGCGGAAATCGACCGGCCGTCGTCAACGGTGGGCGAGCCGATCGAGCTCGGCGGCAAGCACCTCGAGGAATCGCCGGTTCTCCTCGTCCGAGCCCACCGTGACCCGGACCCACCCCTTCGACAGCCCACGGATCACCACCCCGTGCCCCAAGAAGGTGTCGGCCGTCAGGGCGGTGTCCGGGCCGGGACGGAAGAACACGAAGTTGGTCTGGCTCGGCACGTACGGCACGCCGAGCTCGGCCAGGCCCCGCTCCAGGAGCTCCCGCCCGGCGCGATTGAGCTGCCGCCGCTCCGCCACCCGCTCGGGATGCCGGAGCGCCTCCACCGCCGCGACCTGGGCGAGGGAGTTCACCGAGAACGGCGCTTGGGGGCGTCGCAACTCGGCGACCGTCTCCGCCTGTCCGACGACGTACCCGATTCGAAGGCCCGCCAACCCGTAGATCTTCGAGAGGGTCCGGGCGACCACCAGATTGGGGTGGTCACCCACCAGCCCGATCGCCGAGTGATGCCCCTCGGCGGTGACGTACTCGTGATAGGCCTCGTCGACCACGACCAGCACATCGGACGGCACCCGGTCGACGAAACGGGCCACCTGGTCGGGGGCGAGCAACGTCCCCGTCGGGTTGTTCGGATTGCACAGGTACACGATCGTCGTGTCGTCTCGCAGGGCCGCGAGCATCGCCTCGGTGTCGTGCACCATGGCGTCGTCGAGGGGAACCTCGATCGGCTCGGACATCGCCAGGGTCGTGGCCAGTCGGTAGATCACGAACGACGGCCACCCATAGAGAGCCGACGTGCCCGGGCCGCCCACGGCCAGGGCCATGATCCGAAGGAGTTCCGAGGAACCGGCCCCCACCCAGATCTGGTCCGGCTCCACACCGAGATGGGCGGCGATCGCCTCCCGGGCCTCCCGGGCGTCGTTGTCCGGGTACCGGTGGATCGTACCGGCGGCGGCGGCCACCGCTGCTTGAACCTCGGGGAACGGCGGCAGAGGGCATTCGTTCGACGCCAGCTTGATGACGTCGGAGACGTCGAGCCCCCACTCGCGGGCGACGTCGACGATCGACTTCCCGGGCCGGTAGGGGGGGATCTCTCGGAGGTCGGGCCGGATACGCATGGGACCCGAGAGGATACGCCTTCCGTCGGAGGTCAGGCTCCGAGGCCCCGAAACTCCCAGTGCCAGGTCTCGTTGGAGATCGGATACCAGCCGAACCGCCAGGCGTTGCGGTCGAGCCACTGCCATTCGGGGGATGACCGGCCGATGATCTGCCCGTTGGTGACGTCGACCGCCAGCCCGACGCCGTGCTCGCTCCGGCCGGGCGGCAGGACGTTGGCGCGCTTCTCGCCCGAAAGGTACGCCTGGTACGCCCGGTTCTGGGACTCCCAGGACCGGTAGGCGTCGGTGACCCGCAGGTCGATGCCGTCGGCGGCGGCCGCCGCCCGCATCTGCTCCCATGCCTCGGCGGCCGGTGGGAGGAGGAGGGGCTGGCCGACCCATCCGCCGCTCACCTCGACGAGGATCCCCTCGCCCCCGAGGCGCCCGTTCCGCTCCCTGATCCCCTCGGCGGCGAGGTACTGCGTCAGCTCCGAGGCGGTCATCACCCCACGGGGGGCCGGCCCAAGGGCCACGAGCGACGACGAGAGAGGAGCGAACACGGGCGGCGGCGGACCCGCCGGCGTGCTCCCGAGCTTGGCGTCGAGGATCTCGGCGAAGCGTCCACCGGGTTCGGGCAGGCCGAGACGAGACCGGATCTCGGCGATCCGGCCCATCACCTGGGAGATGTGGTCGATGGCCACGGTCCTCCCGTCGGCCGATGCGGCTTCGGCTTGCGCGACCTCCCAGACGTCGCCCTCCGTGTGCCAAACTCGCAGCCATGAGCGAGACGCTGCAGATCCTCGACCCGCACGGCCGTCTCGTCGGAACCGACCCGGGTCTCGACACCGAGCAACTCCGCGAGATGTACCGGCTCATGGTCCTGGCCCGAACCTTCGACCGGCGGATGATGGCCCTCCAGCGCCAAGGTCGCATCGGAACCTATGCCCCCCTGGAGGGCCAAGAGGCCGTCCAGATCGGATCGGCCATGGCGCTGGCGCCCCACGACTTCTTCTTCCCTTCGTACCGTGAACACGGAACCCTGGTCGCCCGCGGCGTCCCGCTCTCGGTGCTGATCGCCTACTGGCGGGGCCTCCCCAACGCCGACTGGGACGTGGTCGGGTTCCGGGCGGGGATCACCACGATCCCCATCGCCAGCCAGCTCGCCCACGCGGTCGGATATTCGTATCTGTCGAAGCTGCGGGGCGACGGCGCCGTGACCATGGTCGCCTTCGGTGACGGGGCCACGTCGGAGACGGACTTCCATTCCGGCATGAACTTCGCCGGGGTGTGGCGCACCCCGACCGTGTTCCTCTGCGCCAACAACGGCTACGCCATCTCGGTCCCGTACCACCGCCAGACCGCGTCCGAGACGATCGCTCAGAAGGCGGCGGCCTACGGCTTCGAAGGGGTCAGGGTCGACGGGATGGATCCCCTGGCGGTCTTCGCCGCCACCGAGGCCGCCACCGAACGCGCCCGCTCCGGAGAGGGACCGACCCTGATCGAGGCCATCACCTACCGATACGGGCCCCACGGGACCGCCGACGACCCCCATCGGTATCGGGGCGAGGACGAGGAACGGAGGTGGCGGGAGAAGGATCCGATCGCCCGACTGGCGTCGTTCCTGCGTGAGCGCGGGGAGCTCGACGACGAGACGGAGCAGCAGATCGCCGACGAGGCGAGCCGCCAGATCGACGAGGCCGTCGCCGAGGTGGAGGCCATCCCCTTGCCCGGCCGTGACGAGGTCGTCCGCCACGCGTTCGCCCGGATCCCCCGGCTCGTCGTGGACCAACTCCACGCGTTCCAGCGGGCCGCCGGCGAGCCCGAGACCTCCTTCGGGCCCGACGAGGTGTGGGAGGTCGCCGACGACCCCACACCCGACGGCCCGACGGAGCGCTGGACGATGGCGGAGGCGATCAACGCCGCCCTCGACGAGGCGATGCAGGCGAATCCCGAGACGATCGTCCTCGGCGAGGACGTCGGCCTCTCCGGCGGCGTCTTCCGGATCACCGAGCACCTCCAGGAACGGTACGGACCGGACCGGGTGATCGACACCCCGCTCAACGAGTCCGGGATCGTCGGCACCGCCATCGGCATGGCGATCGCCGGCGCCCGGCCGATCGCCGAGATCCAGTTCGACGGGTTCGTCTACCCGGCGTTCGACCAGATCGTGAGCCATCTCGGTCGGTATCGGTACCGGACCCGGGGCAACGTGTCGGTGCCGGTGGTGGTGCGGTTCCCCAATGGCGGCGGGATCGGCGCCCACGAGCACCACTGCGACTCTCCCGAGGCCTACTTCGTCCACGCCCCTGGGCTGGTCGTCATCTGCCCGTCGACCGCCTTCGACGCCAAGGGGCTCCTCGCCGCCGCCCTCGAAGGAGACGATCCGGTCATCTTCCTGGAGCCGAAGGTCCTCTACCGGGCCCAGCGGGAGGACGTCCCCGTCGGTCGGTACACGCTGCCGATCGGACGAGCCCGAATTCGGCGCCCGGGCGACGACGTCACCCTCGTCACCTACGGGGGGCTCGTACCGGTCTGCCTCGAAGCCGCCTCCACCCTCGCCGAGGAAGGGGTCGCGGTCGAGGTGATCGACCTGCGGACCCTGTTCCCCTGGGACCGGGAGACGGTCCTGGGGTCCGTCGAACGGACCGGACGCCTGGTCCTGGTCCAAGAGCCCCCCGCCAGTGCCGGGATGGCCGCCGAGGTCGCGGCCACGGTCGCCTCGGAGGCGATGTTCTCCCTCGAATCCCCGATCGTCAGGGTGACGGGGATGGACGTCCCGTGGCCTCAGTTCGCCATCGAGCGGCACGCCCTCGTCGACGTCCCCCAGATCATCGCCGGAATCCGGCAGGCGTTGGAGTGAAGCGGATTCGGGCGACACGGTCCACGCTGTTCGGTCGTGAGTACGAGCTCACGGCCGACGACCGTCCCATCGGGTCGTTCCGGGCGATGACCCCGGCCGGACACGGAACGCTGCGGCTGGGGCGGCGGGTGTGGGCCGCCCGTCGCGAAGGGGTCTTCCGCGGGGCGTGGAACCTGTTCGCCCGTGACGATCAGCCGCCGGTGATGCGAGCCTGGCGGCCCTCCGCCTTCCGCAACGCCGTGGTGATCGCTGCCGACGGCACCGAATGGGAGATCCACCTCGGGTCCTTCGGGAACCGCATCACGGTCACCCAGGACGGGGAGGAAGTGGGGGGCGGCAGGACCACCTGGTCCTCTCGGTACCTGGAGCTGGAGGTCCCCGAGCGCTGGCCCGACCTGTGGGCGGCGTTCTCGCTGTGGATGGCGGTCTGGCTGGCGCGGCGGCGGGGGGCGGCGGCGGTCGCCGGGGGAGGTCGGTGACGTGACGGTCGACCCCCGCTGTGAACCCTTCACGCTCCCCGGCACCAACGGCGAGACGATCGTGGCGATCCACGGCTTCACCGGCTGCCCCGCGCATTGGCGCCTGGTCGCGCCGGTGCTGCAGGAGGCCGGGTACACGGTCGTGGTCCCCCTCCTCGCCGGCCACGGCGGCACGCCCGCCGACCTGGAGGAGGTGACCGCGGACGACTGGGTGGCGTCCGTCGTCGACGCCGCCCGAGGTCATGAAGGGCCCGTCCACCTGGCCGGGCTCTCCCTGGGCGGCCTGCTGGCCGTCATGGCGGCACGACCCACCGCCGCCGCCACCCTGACGACGATCAACGCCCCGGTGAAGCTCCGAGACCGTCGGGCCCTGCTCCTTCCCCTCATCGCCCTCATCCGACCCGAGATCGACCACACCGACGAACCCCTTCCCGCGGTGGACGAGGCCGCCGCCGAGCTGTTCTTCACCTACCGGAGGTACCCGACCCGATCGGCGGTGCAGCTCCTCTCGCTCCGCCGCCGCGCGCTCCACGCCGCCCGCCGACTGCGGCGGCCCGCCACCGTGATCCAATCCCGGGCCGACGAGACCGTCGATCCCTCCTCCGGGAAGATCCTGGCCCGGGCGCTGGGACCGAGCACCCGGCTGGTATGGCTCGAACGGTCGATCCACAACGCTCTCCTCGGCTCGGAGCGGGATCGCGTCGCCCGGGCCATCCTCGAGCAGGTGAGCGGGGAGTCGCACGACGGACACGAGCTCTAGGCTCACCGACCATGTCGAAGATCGTCGCCGTGTTCGGATCGTCGAAGGTCACCCCCGACGACCCCTGGTATCGGGAGGGCGAGAAGCTGGGTCGGCTCCTCGCCGAAGCAGGTCTGACCGTCGCCACCGGCGGGTACTCGGGGATGATGGAGGCGGTCTCCGCCGGCGCGGCGGCGGCCGGCGGCCACGTCCTCGGGGTCACCGCGCCCCCGGTGTTCCCCCATCGGGACCGAGCCAACCCCCACGTGGCCGAGGAGATCACCGCCGACACGATCAGCGAGCGGATCCACCGGCTCGTCACCGTCGCCGACGCCACCGTCACGATGCCGGGGAGCCTCGGCACCGTCACCGAGTTCCTCGTCGCCTGGAACACGAACTTCGTCGCCCCCTTCCGGGGAGCCGCCCCGCACCTCCAGGTCGCGGTCGGGCCGATGTGGCGCCGTCTCGTCGACCATCTCGTCGCCGAGTTCGGCGCCGACGACTCCTACGTCACCTGCGTCGACGACGCCGACACCGCCGCCCGGATCGTCATCGACCGCCTGGCCGACCGGAGCTGGCATACTGACCGCCCATGAGCCAGCGATCCGTAGGCCGTCGCGACCGTCGCCGGGCCCGGGCCCAGTGCCGAGAGAACCGGCATCGCTACGGCTCCGCGGCGCCCATCGGCGCGGGGATCACCCGGAGGGTGTGCCTCGCCTGCGGCGCGGTCTCCATCGACCTCACCGGCGCCGAACCTCCCGCTCCGACCGACGTGACGGCCTCGCCCGGAAGTTTCCGCCGACGAGAAGGGCTGTCGTCGATCGTCCGCCGATGAAACCGATCCACGCCTCGGGAGGCCTGCTGTTCCGCCCCACCGACCGTGGTGTCGAGGTGCTGGTGGTCCATCGCCCCCGCTACGACGACTGGACCCTGCCGAAGGGCAAGGACGATCCCGGTGAGCAGCCCCGAGACGCAGCCCTGCGCGAAGTGGCGGAGGAGACCGGCTACCGGGCGCGGATCGTCGCCCCCCTCGGCGAGACGGAGTATCCGGGGCCGGACGGACGACCCAAGAAGGTCGCCTACTTCGCCATGCGGCCCGTCGACGGGGCGTTTCGGCCGAACCGCGAGGTCGACGAGGTCCGCTGGCTCCCCCCCGACGACGCCGCCCGGCTCCTCACCTACCCGCACGATCGGCGCCTGGTCCGCGACGTCGATTACGACGCGCTCACCCGCACCGGGCGCCTCTTCCTGGTCCGTCACGCCGCCGCCGGAAGCCGTGCCCGATGGACCGGCGACGACCGCCTCCGACCCCTCACCCCCAAGGGGAGGCGCCAGGCGGAACGGATCGCCCACCGGCTGGCGGGCGAGGGCATCGAGCGGATCCTCACCAGCCCCTACGTCCGGTGCCGCCAGACCGTCGAACCCCTCGCCGCCGAACTGGACCTCCCGATCGAGGAGGTCGACGCCCTCGCCGAGGGCTCCACCCGCGGTGAGTTGATGGAGCTCGTCGAACCCCTCATCGGCTGCAACGTGGTGCTCTGCGGACACGGCGACACCATCCCCGCGATCCTCGACGGGTTGGAGGCCCGCGGCCTTCCTCTGCCGGTCCCCTACGAGGTGAAGAAAGGCTCGATCTGGGTGGTCGACGTCGAAGGGGGCGTCCCCCGCCACGCCGAATACGAGCCCCCGCCCCCGGTGTGATCACCGCCCCCCGGCCCGGTCGTCACCCCTCCAGCGCCCCCTCCACGAGGGCGCGCTGTTCGGCCAGGTGGCGCCGATACGAGCCGGTGGCCGGGCTCGCCGCAGCCGGGCGGCCCCGATAGAGGATGGGGCGCTCGAAGGCCTCACCGAGGAGGTCACGGACCTCGCGGTACGCACCCATGTTCTCCGGCTCCTCCTGACACCACACGATCTCGGCCTGCGGATGCCGAGCTGCGAGCACGGCAAGCTCCGAGTGGGGGAAGGGGTACAACTGCTCCACCCGGACCAGGGCGACGTCCCGGACCGCCGCCTCCTCCCGATGCCGAGCCAGGTCGTAATAGACCTTGCCCGTGCACAGCACCAGCCTGCGGGCGTCGGCGGGCCGATCGGGATCCTCGATCACCGGCCGGAAGGACCCGGCCGACAGGTCGGAGGCCGAGGCGAAGGACGGCCGGTGACGGAGGAGCGACTTGGGGGTGAACACGATGAGGGGGCGACGGGGACGCATCAGCGCCTGGCGTCGGAGGAGGTGGAAGTACTGGCCGGCCGTGGAGGGGACGACGACGAAGAGGTTGTCCTCGGCGCAGAGCTGAAGGAACCGCTCGATCCGAGCCGAGGAGTGCTCCGGACCCTGACCCTCGTACCCGTGGGGCAGCAGGAGGACGAGGCCGGAACGCTGCCCCCACTTCGCCTCCCCGGCGACGACGAACTGGTCGATGATCACCTGGGCGCCGTTGGCGAAGTCGCCGAACTGGGCCTCCCACAGCACGAGCGCCTCCGGCCAGCCGACCGAGTAGCCGTACTCGAACCCGACGGCGGCGAACTCGGACAACAGCGAGTCCACGATCCGCACCGGCGCCCCCTCCATCTCCTCCAACGGTGCCCAGGACTCCCCGGTCCGGAAATCCACCAGCTCCGCATGGCGCTGGGAGAACGTGCCCCGACGTGAATCCTCGCCCGCCAGCCGGATCGGGACGCCGTCGGTCCCCAGGCTGGCGAACGCCAGTGCTTCCGCCGTCGCCCAGTCGACCGCGTCGCGGTCGAGCGCCGACGCCCGTGCCTCCATCACCCGGACCAACTTCGGGTGGAGCGTGAACCCCTCCGGCGGGGTCGTCAGCCGCTCCAGCAGCCCGGCGAGCCGCGCGACGGGGACCGATGTCGCCGGTACCCGGACCTCCGCCGTCTCGGTGTCGCGTCGCGGGCGGGGCCCGTCGGCGTCCCGGGTCGCCGTGAACGCCGACTCCAGCAGCCGCCGGAAATCCTCCAGGAGCTCCTCCCCCTGCTCCACGGTCAGCTCCCCGGTGTTCACGAGTCGCTCCAGATACAGCTTCCGCACCGACCGATGGGCCTCGATTCGCTGGTACATGAGCGGCTGGGTGTACGAGGGCTCGTCGGCCTCGTTGTGTCCGCGCCGCCGATAGCACACCAGGTCGATGACCACGTCACTCCCGAACTCGCGGCGGTAGGCGAAGGCGAGGCGAGCCACCCTCACGACGGCTTCGGGATCGTCGCCGTTCACGTGGATGATCGGAGCCTGCACCATCTTGGCGACGTCGGTGGCGTAGAAGCTGGATCGGGCGTGACGTGCCGCCGTGGTGAACCCCACCTGGTTGTTGACGACGATGTGGACGGTGCCCCCGGTCCGGTATCCGGAGAGCTGGGAGAGGTTGAGGGTCTCGGCCACCACCCCCTGGCCCGCGAAGGCGGCGTCGCCGTGGATGAGGATGGGCAGGATCCTCCTCGCCCCATCCCCGTCGAGCTGGTCCTGCTCGGCCCGGACCACCCCCTCCAGCACCGGGTCGACCGCTTCGAGGTGTGACGGGTTGGCGACCACGGCCACCGCCACCTCCCCTCCGTCGGCGGTCTCGTACACACCGTCGGCACCGAGGTGGTACTTGACGTCGCCGGTCCCCCCGGTGGTCTCCGGATCCAAGTCCCCTTCGAACTCTCGGAAGATGCGGTCGAGGGGCTTGCCGATGATGTTCGCCAGGACGTTCAGCCGACCACGGTGGGCCATCCCGATGATCGCCTTCTCGACACCACCGGCCGCCGCCGCGCCGAGCACGGCGTCGAGGAGCGGGATGAGGCTCTCGGCCCCCTCCAGGCCGAAGCGCTTGTGTCCTACGTATTTCGTATGGAGGAAGCGCTCGAACGCCTCCGCCCGGTTGAGCCGGTCGAGGATTCGCAGCTTCTCGGCGTGGGTCAGCTCGGTCCGCCGCCCCTCCACCATCGACTGCATCCAGGCCTTCTGCCCGGTGTCCTGGATGTGCATGTACTCGATGCCGACCGTCCGGCAGTAGGCGTCCCGCAGGGTCGACAGGATCGTCCCCAGGGTGGCCACCTCACTCCCCCCGACGCCTCCGGAGGCGAACTCCCGATCGAGATCCCAGATCGTCAACCCGTAGTAGAGGGGATCGAGCTCGGGATACATCTCCGGCGACCGCATTCGCAGCGGATCCAGGTCGGCGATCAGATGCCCCCGAACCCGATGGGCGTTGATGAGGCGGAAGACGTTCGCCTGCTTCTCGGCCCACTCGGGACTGCCGACGGGAGGATTGTCGTCCGCGGCCCAACGGGCCGGGGTGTACGGCATCTCCATCGCCTCGAAGATCTCGTCGTAGAAGCCGTCCTCGCCGAGGAGGTACCCGTGGATGCGGGCGAGGAATGCCCCCGACTGGGCACCCTGGATGACCCGGTGGTCGTAGGTGCTGGTGATGGCGACGACCCGGCCGATGCCCTGGCGGGCCAGGAACCGCTCGTCGGCCCCCTGGAACTCGGGCGGGTAGGTGATCGCCCCGACCCCGACGATCAGGCCCTGTTCGCTCATGAGCCTCGGCACCGACTGCACCGTGCCGAGGGTGCCCGGGTTGGTGAGGCTCACCGTCGTCCCGGCGAAGTCGTCCGGCGTCAACCGGTTGGTCCGGGCCCGCTGCACGAGGTCCTCGTAGGCGAGCCAGAAGGACCGGAACTCGAGCGTCTCGGCGGCCTTCAGGTTGGGGACCAGGAGCACCCTCGAACCGTCGGCCCGAGCGACGTCCACGGCCAACCCGAGGTTGACGTGGCGGTGCCGCACCAGAAAGGGCTCGCCGTCGACCCTTCGGAACGACACGTTCATCTCCGGCATCTCGACGAGGGCCTTCACGACCGCCCAGCCGATGAGATGGGTGAAGCTCACCTTGCCGCCGACGGTTCGCCGCCGGAGCTGGTTGTTGAGGATCAGCCGGTTGACCTCCAACAGCTTGGCGGGGATCGTGCGCACCGAGGTCGCCGTGGGAACGCCGAGGCTCTCCTCCATCCGGTCGGCAACGACTCCCGGCACACCGCGCAGCGGCACGAGCTCGACGTCGTCGACACCGGCCTCGGACGGTCGGGGCTCCTCCTCCACCGGCACCCCGTAGGGTCGATACCCCTCCTCGAAGAAACGACGCCAAGCCTCCGACACCGACGCCGGATCCGCCAGGAAGCGCCGGTACATCTCGTCGACCAGCCAGACGTTGGTGCCGAACTCGGACGGCGCGGTCATCGGAGCAGCGATGCTACCGCTGCAGAGCAGGCGGCGAAGGGGACGTAGACTCCCCGTCCGCGCGAGCGCGAGGGGAGAACCGTGGAGATCGAACCCGGCCATCTGTTCCTGGGAGGGGTCGTCGACCCCGAACGTCGGGAACGCACCGAGGACCTCCTGACCTACCCCTCCGAGCGGTTCACGACCCATGGCGTGATCGTGGGCATGACCGGGTCGGGCAAGACCGGACTCGGCATCGACCTGGTGGAAGAGGCCCTGCTGGCGGGGATCCCGACCCTCGTCCTCGACCCGAAGGGCGACATGGGAAACCTGCTCCTCCAGTTCCCCGAGTTCGACCCACGCGATTTCGCACCGTACGTCGACGACGCCGAGGCCCGACGGCAGGGCATCTCCTCCGACGAGCTCGCCGCCCGCACCGCGGAGATGTGGAAACGGGGGCTCGGGTCGTGGGGCATCGACGGGGATCGCCTCCGACGCCTGCTGTCGACCGCCGACCTCACGATCTACACCCCGGGGTCCACCGCCGGCGTCGGTATCGACATCCTCGGCTCGCTCGAGGCACCCGAAGACGGCTGGGAGTCCGACCCCGAGACCTACCGCGACGAGATCGAAGGGTACGTCTCGTCGCTGCTCACCCTCGCCGGGATCGACGCCGACCCGATCTCCGACCCCCAACACATCCTCGTGGCGACGATCATCGAGGACGCGTGGCGGGAAGGCCGTGCCCTCGACCTGGCGTCACTCATCACCGCGATCCCCACGCCGCCGTTCCGGAAGCTGGGCGTGTTCGACCTCGACGAGTTCTTCCCCTCGAAGAAGCGGATGGCCCTGGCGATGCGGCTCAACGGACTGGTCGCCTCCCCGTCCTTCGCCGAGTGGATGCAGGGTGTCCCCTTCGACCTCGACGCCATGTTGACGACCCCCGAGGGCTCGCCCCGGGCGGCGATCGTGTACCTCGCCCACCTCTCGGACACCGAGCGCCAGTTCGTCGTGACGCTGCTGCTCTCCAAGCTCGTCACCTGGATGCGCCGGCAGGCGGGCACGTCGGAGCTGCGGGCCCTCGTCTACATGGACGAGGTGTTCGGGTTCGTTCCTCCCACCGCCGAGCCTCCCTCGAAGAAGCCGATCCTCACGATCCTGAAGCAGGCCCGCGCCTATGGGGTCGGAATGGTCCTCTCCACCCAGAACCCGGTGGACCTCGACTACAAGGCGATGTCGAACGCCGGTACCTGGATGATCGGACGGCTCCAGACCGAACGGGACAAGGCTCGCATCCTCGAAGGCCTCAGCGCCGCCTCCGGCGCCGTCGACGTGGAGCTTTTCGACCGCCTGATCTCGGGTCTCGACAAACGCCAGTTCGTGCTCCACTCCACCCGGGAGACGCAGCCGACCGTCTTCACCACCCGGTGGGCGCAGTCGTATCTGGCCGGGCCCCTCACCCGCGACCAGATCGCCGAGCTGATGCGCGACCGCCGCCCGACCGACGGCCGTCAGACGTCGTCCCGCCCCGTCGACGACACCCCGACCTCCGACGACACCACACCGGCCGCCGACGCCCCACCGACGGTTGCACCGGGCGTGGAGATCCGGTTCGTCGACCCCGCGGCCCCCTGGCTCCGCACCATCGGCGCCGACCCCACAGGCCGTGTGCACCGCGCCGCCGCCCTCGCCACCGTTCGGCTCCGCTACGACGACGCCCCCACCAAGCTCGACCATCGGGAGGTGTGGGAGGCGGTGATCTTCCCCCTCACCGACCCCTTCGACCCCGACACCGTGCACGAGGTCGACCACGACCCACGCGACCTCGTGCCCGTCCCCGAGGAGGCTCGTTATCTGGCCCCGGAGGCGCCGATCGAGGCGAAGAGCTTCTGGAACCGGCTCGCCCGTGGACTTCGAGACCACCTCGTCGCTCGACGCACCGTCACCGTCTTCCGGAACCGAGACCTGAAGCTCGTCTCCCGGGTCGGAGAGACCGAGGAGGCCTTCCTCTCCCGCTGCCGGGAGGCGGCCGAGGACGCCGCCGACCGCGACGTCGCCAAGCTCGTCGACCGGTACCGCCGGAGGATCGACGCGGTGAAGGACAAGCTGCGTGCGGCCGAACGGCGGGTCCGCGACCTCGCCGCCGACGTCGAGGCCCGACGCTCCGAAGAGCTGCTCTCCGGGGCGGGTGACCTGCTGGGAGCGATCCTGGGTGGCCGACGACGCAGCTCGGCCCTCTCCCGGGCGGCAGCCCGACGCCGACAGACCCGCCAGCTCGAGCAGCGGCTCATCTCGGCCCAGGAACGTCAAGACGATCTCCTCGCCGATCTGGCGGAGCTCGAGGACGAACTGGCCGACGAGATCGAGACGATCACCGCTCGATGGGAGGAGCGTGCGGCCCGGATCGAGGAGCTGACCGTGCCGCTGGAGGCGGCGGACGTCACCGTCGAACCCCCGGTTTTGGTGTGGATACCGGCTGACGGCTCGTGATCCCTTGACTATGGTTCCACGGGCATCCCCTGCGGGATCACGCACCCAAGGAGGAAGGGAAACATGCGAAAAACGAAATGGCTGCGGCTGATCGCCGTCACCGCCGTCCTCGGTCTGGTGGCGGCGGCCTGTGGCGGCGGCGACGCCGGTGACGCCGCCGGTGGCGGCGAGGGCGCTTCGGCCTCGGCCGACGGCGTGCTCAAGATCGGCACGCTGCTCCCCATCACCGGCGACCTAGCGTTCCTCGGCCCACCCGAGGTGGCAGGTGCCCGACTCGCCGTCCAGGACATCAACGCCGCGGGCGGTGTCCTCGGCAAGGACGTCGTCCTCATCGAAGGCGACTCCGGCGACACCAACCAGGACATCGCCAACCCCGAAGTGGACCGGCTGCTGGCCGAAGGGGTGGACGCCATCATCGGCGCCGCCTCCTCCGCCGTCTCCAAGCTCGTGATCGACAAGATCACCGGCGCCAACGTGATCCACTTCTCCCCGGCGAACACGTCGCCCGACTTCACCACCTACCCGGACAACGGTCTGTACTTCCGGACCGCCCCGTCCGACCTGCTCCAGGGCAAGGTCCTGGCCGACCAGGTGGCGAAGCAGGGCAACGAGACCGCCGCGGTGATCTTCCGCCAGGAGTCCTACGGACAGGGTCTCGCCCAGGCCTTCAAGGAGAACTTCGAGGCCCTCGGCGGCACCGTCGATCCGTTCATCCCCTACGCGGTGGACACCGAGAACTTCGACGCCGAGGTCGACCAGATCGTGGCCGCCGACCCCGACGCCATCGTCGTGATCGGCTTCGCCGAGTCGGCCAACATCCTGACGACCATGCACGAGCGGGGCATCGGCCCCACCAGCGGCAAGAACGTCTGGGGTGTGGACGGCAACATCGGCGGGATCGGCAAGGAGCTCTCGGATCCCTCGATCATCGCCGGGATGCGCGGCACCGAGCCGAGCGTGAACCTGAAGCAGATCAGTGACTTCACGGCTCGCCTCGACACCGCCTACGAAGGCGGCGTCGGCGGGGTGTACGCCTACGGCGCGGAGACCTACGACGCCATCGTCATCGTGGCGCTGGCCGCCGAGGTCGCCGGCACCGACGATCCCGTGAAGGTCGCCGCCGAGATCAACGGCGTCACCAAGGACGGCGAGAAGTGCACGAGCTTCGCCGAGTGCAAGGCGCTGATCGACGAAGGCAAGAACATCGACTACGACGGGCTCGGTGGCCCGTACGAATTCGTCGATGCGGGTGAGCCGGCTGCGGCCAGCTTCCGGATCGCCACCTACGACGGCGGCGCGACCCCGAACCCCGACCTCGACGAGTACGTGTTCGCCGGCGGCTGAGCCGACGAACCACCGATCGACGAAGGGCCCGGCCCCCGAAGGGCCGGGCCCTTCGCGTGCGCCGCGGGCATACTCCCTCCATGGGCCGCCTGGGCCGTGCCGCCGTCCTCGCCGTCGCTCTGGCGACGCTGGCCGCCGCGTGCGTCCCCGCCGAGGCCGAGGCACCGCCTCCCGACCCGGAGATGGTGGCGGTGGCGGAGGGCCTCTGTCCCCTCATGTGGAGGTGGCAGCTCAACGTGGGCTCCGTCATGAACCAGATGTCGGATCAGGCCCTCTCCGAGACCGATCCCCGAATCCGACACCGGATCTACCTGGACGGGCTCGGCAGGGTTCGCCGGCTCAACGACCGGCTCGCCGACGACGTCATGGAGCTCCCCCGAGGCCCGTATGCGGGGTTCCTGGTGAGCGACGTCCTCGACGGGCTCGCCGCCGCCGACGTGGTGCTCGACGAGTTGGTCGCCTTCGTCGAGGCGACGGCGCCCCCCGACGTCGACGTCAGCCCCCACGACGTGATCCCGACCATCTTCCTCGACGTCGAGAAGGTGATCGACCTCCCGAAGCCGGAGCTCGCCGGATACCACGACGAGGAGCTCATCCGGGCATTCGTCACCGTCCCCCAATGCCAGTTCGGCGTGAAGGACGCCAACGACGGGATCCCCCGCTACATCCCGATCGAGCGTTGAGCCCGCCCACGTCGGCCGTCTCTGCCGAATCGAGGCGCCGAGGAGGCGCCGCGGTCAGTCGACCCGGGCAAGGGTGCCCAGGTAGAGCTCGATCACCTTCGGGTCGTTGAGCAGGTCCCGGCCCGTCCCCGTGTAGGCGTTCCTCCCCTGGTCGAGAACGTACCCTCGGTCACAGATCTGGAGGCAGCGTCGGGCGTTCTGCTCGACCATGATGATCGAGACCCCGGCCCGGTTGATCCGCTTGGCGACGATGAACACCTGGTCCTGAAGGGCCGGGGAGAGGCCCGCCGACGGCTCGTCCAACAGCAACACGAGGGGCTCCATCATCAGCGCCCGGCCCATGGCCAACATCTGCCGCTCGCCTCCCGACAGCGACCCCGCCCGCTGTTTGATCCGCTCCTTGAGCCGGGGGAACATCCCACACACGTAGTCCATGCGCTCCCCGGTCTTCTCCGGCTCCAGGTAGACGCCCATCTCCAGGTTCTCCTCGACGGTGAGGCTCGGGAAGACGTTGTTGATCTGCGGGACGTAGCCGATCCCCGCCGCCACGAGCTGATGGGCCTTCAGCCCGGTGATGTCCTCACCCTTGAAGGTCACGGTGCCCGAGCGGATGTCGAGCAGGCCGAAGAGCGCCTTGAGCAGCGTCGACTTGCCAGCCCCGTTGGGGCCGATGATCCCGATCAGCTCGCCGGGCTGCAGCTCCAGGTCGACTCCGTTGAGGATGTCCACCCCGGGCACATAGCCCGCGACCACGTTCCTGATCTCGATGAGGGGCTCGGTCATGGTTCCTCCCGTCGCGGCGGGACGTCACCCAGCTCGAGCCGGTCCTCCCGCAGCCACTCCTCCTCCTGGTCGGCGTCGAGGGGAGCGTCGTGATGGGCACCCAGGTAGGCGTCGATCACCGCCTGGTTCTGGCCGATCGAGCTGTGAGGACCTTCGGCGATGATCTGACCCTCCGCCATCACCACCACCCAGTCCGAGATGTCCCGCACGACGTCCATGTCGTGCTCGACGAACACGACGGTGGCGCCTTCTTCGGTGGGGAGCCGTTTGACGTGTTCGAGCAGCGACTGGGTGAGCGCCGGGTTCACCCCGGCCATCGGCTCGTCGAGCATGATCAGCTTCGGCTCCACCATGAGGGCCCGGGCCATCTCGAGCAGCTTCCGCTGGCCTCCCGACAGCGTCCCGGCGTACTCGTCGCGCATGTGGTCGAGCTGGAACCGCCGGAGGAGCTCCATCGCCCGCTCCTCGATCTCCCGCTCCTGTCGGCGCCACAGCGGCGTGACCAGCGACGGCAGGAACCGCTCCCCCAACTGGCCCTTGGCGCCCAGCTTCATGTTCTCGATCACGCTGAGCTTGGTGAGCGACTTGGTGAGCTGGAAGGTTCGCACCATGCCCAGCCCGGCGAGCTGGTAGGGCCGGTACCCGTCGATCTCCTTCCCGTCGAAGACGGCGTGGCCGGTGTCGGGCCGGTCGAAGCCGGTGAGGAGATTGAAGAACGTCGTCTTCCCCGCCCCGTTGGGCCCGATCAGGGCGGTGATGACGCCCCGCTGGATCTCCAGGTGGTCGACGTCGACGGCGACAAGCCCGCCGAAGGTCTTCCGCATCCCGTCGACGACGACGATCGGGTCCGGCTTCGGGGCACCGGGCTCGTGGGGGACGGCGGCGAGGACGTCGGCTCCGGTGGTGGTCTCAGCGGGCATCGAGCGCCATCTCCTCCCTCGACCCGAAGATACCCTGAGGCCGGAACACCATGAGCAGCGCCAGGGCGATCCCGACGATCCAGAATTGGATCTGGTCGATCTGGCTCGTGTCCATGATCGACGTCGGGATCAACCCCTCGGTGACGAGGGCACGGCCGAGGTTCCGCATGAAGGTGATGAGCGCCCAGAAGATCACCGAACCGACCACCGGCGACCAGACCCGCCCGACCCCGCCCAGGATGAGCACCAGCCAGAAGAAGAAGGTGAGGGGGGCGACGAAGAAGTCGGGCTGAATGGTGGCGTTCCCGATCGCCAGCACCATGCCGGCCAGGCCGCCGATCACTCCGCCCAGGATCAGCGCCTGCAGCTTGTACCAGTAGGCGTTCTTGCCGAGGGCCCGGGCGGCGTCCTCGTCCTCCCGGATCGCCTTCACGACCCGCCCCCAGGGGCTCCGCATGAGCTGCCAGACCAGCAACAGCGTGATCAGGGTGACCACCCAGCCGATGACGATGGCGAAGAACTGGGACCCTCGGTACTGGAACGGCCCGATCCCGTACAGCAGGCTGGGGTTGAAGGGGTTGAGCTCCCGAAAGGGCCCGATGAACTCGTTGAGGCCCTCGGCACCCCGGGTCACGTCCCGCAGGGCGGTGGACCGGGCGAGGAGGCGGACGATCTCGGCGGCGGCGATGGTGACGATCGCCAGGTAGTCGGCCCGGAGCCGCAGGGTCGGGATCCCGAGGAGCAGGGCGAAGACGACGGCGAAACCGATCCCCATGAGCACGGCGACGAAGGGTCCGGTCTGCCACAGGGTGATCGCCAGGCCCATCCCGTAGGCTCCGACCGCCACGAAGCCGACCTGGCCGAAGTTGAGCAGCCCCGCGTATCCGAAGTGGACGTTGAGGCCCACCGCGGCGAGGGCGTACACCGCCGCGTTGAGGTCGAGCGAACGGGCCAGAGTCTGGTTCAGGATGAATCCCCAGTCGATCCCGGTCATGACACCACCTATCCGATCCGTTCCGCGCGCCCCAGGATGCCCTGGGGTCGAATGACGAGGGCGAGAATCAAGACGACGAGGGCGCCGACGTTCTTCAGCTCGGTGGGCACGAACAGCGTCGAGACCTGGATCCCGACTCCGACGAGGAGGCTGCCCACCAGCGCGCCGTAGGCCGTTCCCAGCCCTCCCAGCACGACGCCGGCGAAGATCAGCAGCAGGATGCGGAACCCGATGTTCCAGCTCACCTGCTCCGAGAGCCCGATGAAGACACCGCCCAGCGCGGCGAGGGCCCCGCCCGCCGTCCAGACGAAGCGGATCACCCGCTGCACGTCGATACCCGACGACTCCGCCAGGTCGCGGTTGTCCGAGACGGCCCGCATCGCCTTGCCGAGTTGCGTCATCTGCAGGAACAGGCCCACCCCGACGAGGATCAGGATCGAGAGCACCCCCGTGATCAGGTCCTTGGGGGTGATCTCGACGAGGCCGAGCTGGAGCCCCGACTGGGCCGTGTAGTCCTTGAAGAACCGCGGCGTCCCTCGGAAGGCGAAGAGGAACATGTACCGGATGACGATCGACATGCCGATCGTCACCACCATCTGGGCGATGAGGCTCGCCCCCATGCGACGCAGCGGGGCGAAGATCCACCGATCGAAGGCGTATCCGGTGGCGGCGCCGATCGCCGTGGCGATCACCGCCGCGAAGATCAGATTCATCCCGGCCCCGAAGGGAGCGGGCCATCCCGCCATGAAGCCGAAGGCGCCGGCCAGGCCGTAGAAATTGAAGAAGTAGGCCATCAGCATCCCCCAGGTGACCATCTCGCCGTGGGAGAAGTTGACGAGCCCCGTGGTGCCGAAGATGAGGGACAGACCGATGGCGGCCATCCCGAGGAACAGTCCCAGCTTGAGGCCTTCCACGGTGAGCTGGGCGACCCGACGCAGCGTGATCCCCCCTCCCTCGCCGACCTGGACGGCGTCCCCGGCGACGAGGGCGAAGATGGCGCGGCCGGTCTGGCCCTCCAGCACCTCCACCTCGACCACGACCCGATCGGGGTTCCGCAGCGACACCCCTTCGGGCAGGGTGGTGGGGTCGAGCTCGACCAGGTAGGTCCCGGCGGCGGGGACCGGGGTCTCGAAGACACCCTCGGCGTCGGTGGTCCCCTCTCCGAGCACCTCGCCGTCGGGGGTGGTGACGACGATCCGGACGTCGGGAACCGGGTTCCGTTCGCCGGTCTCGGGATCCTTCACCCGCAGGCGCGTGGCGACGGCCTCGCCATCGGCGATCGCCTGGAGGGGAGCGAAGGTCACGAACGCCGTGACGACCAGCGCCACGACCGAGATCCATTGCGCGACGCGCCGCCTGTCGGCGACGGGGCGCCAACCCGACATGAGAAGATGCCGCCTCACGAGGCCGGTACCTTACTCCATGATTCCCGGGGGACGCCGCGGGAACGCCATCTTCTCTCGGCCTCCGGGAGACGGAGGGGTCATCTCAGGGCTCGTCGCCTGGGGCGGCACTCTCGATGACGGCCCGCAGGAGGTCTCGGATCGAGACGATTCCGAGGAGCTCGCCGTCCTCCATCACCGGGAGGTGCCGGTATCCGGATTCGAGGATCCAACGGGCGGCGTCGACGACGTCGGTCGACGGCGAGAAACTGTCCGGGTCACGTCCCATCCAGCGGGAGACGACCTCGGTCGTGGGGTCTCCACCGGCACCGATCGCCCGGACCAGATCCCGCTCCGTCACCACCCCGACCAGCCGACGCTTCTGGATGACGCCGAGGGAGCCGTGACCCGCCTCCGACATCGCCCGGGCGGCCTCGACGAGGGTGGTCTCCGGCCCGCAGATGTGCGGACGCCCCGATACCAGGTCGCCCAGGACGATCTTCGTCATGGGACCAATGTAGCCGTCCCCCACCGGCGGCCAGGGGGCGCTCAGATGAGGTCTTGCTCGCGGATCCCGAAGGAGGGGTGCCGGAGGCGGCACAGGGCCAGCTTCTCGAGCTGACGGATCCGCTCCCGGGTCAGGTTGAACTCTTCGCCGATCTCCTCGAGCGTGCGGGGGACGCCGTCGTAGAACCCGTAGCGCAGCGCCAGGATCCGACCCTCCCGCTGGGGGAGGCGCTCGATCGAGCGGCGGAGGCTCTCGGCGACGTCCATCTCCTCGGTGAGGGTCACCGGGTCGGCGGCGTCCTCGTCCTCGATGAAGTCCCCGAGCTGAGCCCCGTCTTCGCCGACGGGCTGCTCGAGGGAGACGGTGTCGGCCACCCCGAGGGCCAGCTCCACCTTGTCGACGGTGACCCCCGCCTCCTCGGCGATCTCCTCGGGCTTGGGGTCGCGTCCCAGTTCGGCCTTGAGGCTCGCCTGGGCGGCGCGCACCGCCGCCAGGGTGTCGTGCAGGTGGACGGGGATCCGGACCGTGCGCGACTTGTCGGCGATGGCGCGGGTGATCGCCTGCCGGATCCACCAGGTGGCGTAGGTCGAGAACTTGAAGCCCTTCCTCCAGTCGAACTTCTCGACCGCCCGGATCAGCCCGAGGTTCCCCTCCTGGATCAGATCGAGGAAGTCGATCCCGGAGGTGTTGGCGTACCGCCGAGCGTTGGCGACCACCAGCCGCAGGTTGGCGGTGAGGAAGGCGTCCTTCGCCTCGCGTCCCTTGCGGGCGAGACGGCGAAGCTCCATCTCTTCCTTCTTGTCCTCGTACTCGCCGGCCTCGAGGCGCGCGCTCGCCTCCTCACCCGCTTCGATCTGCTGGGCGAGCTCGACTTCCTGCTCGGCGGTGAGCAGGTCGTATTCGCCGATCGCCGTGAGGTACTGGGAGACGAGGTCGGTCGTCAGCCGCCCGCGCTCGTCGGTCAGCTTGTTGTAGACCCGGTCCTTCCGGGCCTTCGTCTCGGTGCGCTCACGGCGCGTTCCGGTCGTAGCCATGGGTTTCGAGTCCTCCAATGGGGGTGGGCGCACGGAGTGGGCTCCGGTGGGTCAATATGACACAGAATGGGGCGTTTGTGAACCCCCCTTTCTGGAGTTTCCGCCCGATCCCGGCCCCTGGCCGGCTCCCGGCGCTTTCCCCAGTGCCTTCCACAGAGTTATCCACAACAACCGATTCCTGTGGAAGATTGTTCCCGCCGGAGAGCCCGATTCCCAGGGGCCGAAGCCCCTGGCAGGACGGGAGCGTTGCGCGACAATCGGGATCGATGACCAAGACGAACGGACGAAGCGGAGACCGCTGGATCGACCCGGAGAGCGACCCGGTGTCGGTCTACGAGCACTACGAACCCGACCTCGTCGCCCCCGAGGACGAGGAGACGGCCACGGGCGCCGACCCGGCGGCCGAGAGCGCCCTCGTCGAGTTCGTCGAGCGATTCAACGCCCGTGACGTCGAGGGGATCGAAGAGCTGCTCGCCCCCGACGCCGAGGCCGACCTCCTCTCCGCCCGCGGGCGGGAGGACCTCGTCGAGGGACTGCTGGAGCTGTGGGAGCGGTACCCGAGCCTTCTGCTCACCCGCGGCGAGGTCGGAGACGAACCCGTCGCGGCGGCCTGGATCGCCGACACGGAGCGATCCGACTTCGACCTCCTCGGGATCCTCCGGTTCGAATGCGCCGACGGCCTGATCGACCGGTTCGAGCTGACCGAGACTCCCGCCGAGGCCGTTCTGGAACGCCCGGACCTCACCGAGCTCAACGAATGGGAGGACTGGCGGATCGTCGACGAGGGCTGAGCCTCAGTCCGCCGGGTCCACCCCCAACGCCTCCAGCAACGCCCGGACCCGACGTTCGATCTCGTCACGGATCACTCGGACCTCGTCGATCGGGCGTCCCGCCGGATCGGCCAGATCCCAGTCCACGTACCGTTTCCCCGGATAGACGGGACAGGCGTCCCCACAGCCCATCGTCACGACGATGTCCGCCCGACGCACGGCGTCGTCGCTCCACCGCCGGGGACGCCGATCACCCATCTCGATCCCCACCTCGCGCATCACCTCGGCCGCGACCGGGTTCACCTCGTCGGCGGGGTCGCTCCCTCCACTCCAGACGTCGACCCGGTCCCCTGCCAGATGCCGGACGAAGGCCGCCGCCATCTGGGAGCGACCGGCGTTGTGGGTGCAGAGGAAGAGCACCCCGGGTCGGCTCCCTGGCGTCGCGTCGGGCGTGAGCTCCATGCCCCGATGGTGCTCCCCCCGGGACGAATCGGCAACCCGGTGCCTCCCGCTTCGGGTAGCGTCGGGGTGCACATGACCAACCGTCTGGCCCGGGCCACCTCCCCGTACCTCCTCCAGCACGCCGAGAACCCCGTCGACTGGTACGAATGGGGGGAGGATGCCTTCGCCGCCGCCCGAGATCGGGACGTGCCGATCCTCCTCTCCGTCGGATACAGCTCCTGCCACTGGTGCCACGTGATGGCCCACGAGTCCTTCGAAGATCCCGAGACGGCGGCGGAGATGAACCGCCTGTTCGTGAACGTGAAGGTCGACCGCGAGGAACGCCCCGACGTGGACGCCATCTACATGCAGGCGGTGCAGGCGATGACCGGCCGGGGCGGGTGGCCGATGACCGTCTGGCTCACCCCCGACGGCAGGCCCTTCTACGCCGGCACCTACTTCCCGAAGGTCGACCGCCACGGCATGCCCGCCTTCCGTCGGGTGATGGCCGCCGTCGCCGACGCCTGGCGCGACCGCCGGGACGACGTCCTCTCCCAGGCCGACCGGATCACCGAGGCGCTCCGCCAGACGCTGCCCTCCGCCGACGAGCTCCCACCCCCCGACCTCCTCCGCCGGGCCCTGACCATGCTGTCGGGATCCTTCGACCGAACCCACGGGGGGTTCGGAGGCGCCCCCAAATTCCCCCAGCAGCCCACCTTGGAATTCCTCCTGAGGGCGGCCGGCGAGCCGTGGGGGTCCGAAGCCGCGCAGATGCTCCGCCGCACCCTCCACGCCATGGACCGGGGCGGGATCCACGACCACGTCGGCGGCGGGTTCGCCCGCTACGCCGTCGACGACCGGTGGACGGTCCCCCATTTCGAGAAGATGCTGTACGACAATGCTCAGCTCGCCCGCCTGTACCTCTGGGCAGGGATCGAGCTGGACGAGCCTCGGTTCCTCGACGTGGCGCTCGACATCCTCGACTACCTGCGGCGAGATCTCCGCCACCCCGACGGCGGGTTCTACTCGGCGGAGGACGCCGACTCCGAAGGGAAGGAAGGGAAGTTCTACGTGTGGACGGCGGAGGAGTTCGACCGGGTGGTGGGCTCGCCCCTCGCCGCCGCCATGTTCGGCGTGACGGCCGGCGGGAATTTCGAGGGCTCCAACGTCCTGACGCTGGCGAAGACCCCCGAGGAGGTCGCCGCCGAACGGGGGATCTCCCCCGAGGAGGCCCGGGAGGTTCTCCGTCGAGCCCGCCGGGCCCTCTTCGATGCCCGGCAGCGACGGGTCAGACCGGGCCTCGACGACAAGATCCTCGCCTCCTGGAACGGACTCGCCATCCGGGCGTTCGCCGAGGCCGGGGCGGCCCTGGACCGTCCCGACCTCGTCGACGAGGCCCGCCAGGCCGCCCGATTCGTCCACACCAGGATGCGGGACGAGCGGGGGCGACTGCTCCACGTCTGGGCGAAGGGATCGGCCCGGATCCCCGCCTTCCTGGACGACCACGCGGCGATGGCGATGGGCATGTTCGCCCTCTACCAGGCGACCGGAGAGCTCGAATGGTTCGAGGCGGCCTCGGAGCTGACCCGGGAGATCCCCGCCCGCTTCGCCGACCCCGAAGGCGGGTTCTTCACGACACCCGAAGACGGCGAGGCGCTCCTCACCCGCCCGAAGGACCAGATGGACAACCCCCTCCCCTCGGGTAACTCCCTCGCCGCCGAAGCCCTGCTCGTCCTCTCCGCCTACACCGGGGATGCCGAGCTCCGGGCTGCGGCCGAAGCCACGATCCGGGCGGGCGGGAGGCTCATGGCGCGCGCCCCGGCGGCGGCGGGCCACCTCCTGGCGGTGCTCACGTCACTGCATCGGGGGCTCCGAGAACTCGCCGTGGTCGGACCCGACGCCCCCTCCTTCGTCGAGGCGGTGTGGAGACGGTTCCGACCCCACGTGGTGACCGCCTGGAGTCTCGAACCCGATGACCGGATCCCCCTCCTCGCCGGACGGGGCGAACCCGGCCGCACCCTCGCCTATGTGTGTGAAGGGTTCGTCTGCGACCTGCCCGTCGACTCCCCCGACGCCCTCGCCACGAGCCTCGATCAGGCGACCGGGGGCATGCCGACCAGTCCGGTCACGAACGACCCCTGATCGAAGGTGACGACGGGTTCGGGGATCGGCGGCAACTCGGGAGGGGAGACGCCGCCGCTGCGGTAGATCACGACCGTCATCCCGAGCTCGAGACGGTCGGCCAGCCAGTCCGCCTCCCACATCGGCACCCGGATGCACCCATGGGACGCGGGATGGGCGGGAACCGACGGCGATCCGTGGATGGCGTACCCGCCGTGGAAGTACCAGGGACGCCACAACGCGCCCAGATAGGAGCGCCGCATCCCGTCGATGTGCCGGTAGAACGAGAAGGTCCCCTCCGGGGTGCGGGCCCGAACCAGCGTACCGCTCCGTCCCCGGTAAAGCTTGCCGTTGGCGGAGCTGACCGGGAAGATCGCCACCTCGCCGTCTCGATACAGCACCATCACCTGGCGGTCGAGATCCACTTCCACTCGATCCTCCTCCGAGGGGGGAGGCGGCTCGAAGGTGTCCAGGTACCGCCAGTCGTCCTGGGTCCACTCGAAGGTTCGTTCCAACCCGAGGTACTTGTGGAACGCCATCACCGCCTGGGCGGTCTCCACCCCGTAGACCCCGTCGAGGGAACCCCGGTAGAACCCCTCCTCGGCCAGGCGGATCTGCAGATGCAGCACCATCGACCCACGGTCGCCGCGGATCAGTTCACCGCCGGCGAGGGCCGGCGCTGCGCCGAACGACGCGAACACCGCGATCGCTACCACCGAGACGACGATCCGTCGCATCCACCCCCCTGGGTTCTTCGACACCGTGTCGACGAGCTTAGCCCCGTCGGTTCTCGGGACGCCTGACCCTGGTGATCGGCACGTTCTTCGCCTAGCTTGAGGCCGTGAGCGAACGTGACGTCGTCGTCGATGCGGACTCGGTCCGCCTGCCGGGACTCCTCGACGTGCCACCGAACCCCCGCGGTCTCGTCGTCTTCGCCCACGGCAGCGGGTCCAGCCGCCTCAGCCCCCGCAACCAGGCCGTGGCGCGGCGTCTCCAGCGGTCGGGGCTCGCCACCCTCCTCTTCGACCTCCTCACGCCGACCGAGGCCGAGGACCGAACCAACGTCTTCGACATCGGCCTCCTGGCCCGACGCCTCGTCGACGCCGTCGCCTGGTGCGAGTCCAGGCCGTCGACCGCCGAGCTCCCGGTGGGCCTGTTCGGGGCCTCCACCGGCGCGGCGGCGGCGCTCGTCGCGGCCGCCGACCTCGGCGAGCGGATCCGAGCCGTCGTCTCACGGGGAGGCCGACCCGACCTGGCCGGAGGTGCCCTCGCCCGGGTGAAGGCGCCGACCCTCCTCATCGTCGGGGGTCGCGACCATCCGGTGTTGGAGCTCAACCGGCAGGCGGCGGAGGTGCTGCGGTGCCCCGTCTCGGTCGCCGTCGTCACCGGTGCGGGGCATCTGTTCGAGGAGCCCGGCGCTCTCGAGGAGGTCGCCACCTTGGCCGACCGGTGGTTCCGACACCACCTCGTCGCGCCCTGAGCCCCCGCAGCGAGCGGATCCCCCTCACCACAGCGTGAGTCCGCCTGCCTCCTCCGCGTCGAGCTCCAACACCCGTGTCGACAGGTACCGCTCGAGGCCGTCGGGCAGCACCGTCACGACCACCGACCCGGCGGGGAGACGCTCCGCCACCCGCAGGGCGGCGTGGACCGCCGCCCCCGACGAGGGCCCGACCGGGAGACCCTCGGTCCGGACCAGGCGACGGAGCATGGCGAGGGCGTCCCCCAGACGGACGAGCAGGCGCCCGTCGAGGGCCGTCGGGTCGAAGATCGGTGGGACGTAGCCGTCCGCCAGGGTCCGGAGACCGGCGATGGTCTCCCCCACCGGTGGCTCCGCCGCCACCACCCGTACCTCCGGCCAGACGTCTCGCAGTGCCCGGCCGACACCCATCAGGGTCCCACCCGTTCCGAGACAGGCCACGAAGGCGTCCACCCGCTCCAGCTCCTCGACGATCTCGGGTCCGGTGGTGACCGCGTGGGCGTCGACGTTCGCAGGGTTCTCGTACTGGTGGAGCAGCACCCAGCCTTCGTCGGCGGCGAGCCGTTCCGCCAGGCGCACCGCCCCGTTCGAACCCTCCTCGGCGGGCGAGAAGACGACCTCGGCCCCGAACGCCGTGAGGAGCTGGATCCGCTCGGCGGTCACGTTCTCGGGGACGACGACCGTGAAGGGGTGGCCGGTCATCACCGCGAGCCGCGCCAGGGCGATCCCCGTGTTCCCGGAGGACGCCTCGACGAGCCGCGCCCCCGGCGGCAGGGCGCCATCGGCGACGGCCCGGGCGACCATGGCCGCCGCCACCCGGTCCTTCACCGACCCCGTGGGCTGCTGCCATTCGCATTTGGCGTAGATGGCGACCCCCGAGGGCTCGATCTCGCGGAGCCGCACCAGCGGCGTGCGGATCACGCCCCATGCCCGCAGCGACGCCGCCAGGTCGAGGGTGGAGGTGCTCATCCTCCTGCCACCGCCGGGAGGATCGTGATCTCGGCGTCGTCGTCGACCGGGGTGTCGAGTCCGTCGAGATAGCGGATGTCCTCGTCGTCGAGGAACACGTTCACGAAGACGGGGAGACCGCCGTCGCCTCCCAGTTGAGGCTCCAGAGACGGATACCGCTCGACGAGGGCGGTGAACACCTCACCGACCGTACGTCCCTCCACCTCGACGACGGCGGAGCCCCCGACGTGGGGACGCAGCACGGTCGGCAGTTTGATCCGGGCCATCATCGCTCTCCTCTCAACGCGACTTCGGTGACCTCCCCGTCGACGATCCGAAACCCCCGAACGACGGGACGGTCGGGGTCGGCCAGGCCGACGATCACGTAGATCCAGTCGGGTTCGGCCGCCAGCTCCACGTCGGTGGGCGACGGGAAGGGCTCGGTGTGGGGGTGGGAGTGGAACGCCCCGACCAGCTCCCATCCCCGGGATTCGGCGTGCCGCAGGGCGCGGAAGTGCTCCGTCGGGTCGATCGTGTAGTTGGTGGCGGAGCGGAGGATGTTCGTCGTCGGGTAGCAGAAGACGAGACGCCCCTCCGCATCTCCGGCCAGGAGCCCACAGGCCTCCTCGGGACGAGCGGCGCGGGCATGGGCGACCATCGCCTCCCGGATCGCCGCCGGCACCACCACCACCTCACCCATGGCCGCCCCCTCCGTCGACGGCACCCTCGCACAACGCCACCAGCACCTCGGCGTCGGCGAGCACGGCCCGCCCCGACCTGCGGGCAAGCACGGTTCCGTCGTCGGCGACGACGAGGGCGGTGGGAACCGACCCGATCCCGAGATCCGGCACGTCTTCGACGTCGAGCACCGTCACCCCATCGGTCCCCGCCCGGAGACGTCGGATCGCCGCCCCGCAGAGCCCACAGGCCCGACCGACGATCAGGACCAGTCCCGGTCCGAACCCCACCGGCCCCATCCTCGGCCGCCGTCGCTCCCAGCCCCCGAGCGCCACGAGGGCGAGGCCGACGACCGCCGCCACCACCAGGGCACGAACGAGCACCTCGGTCATCGGGAGATCACCTTGGTGTAGATGAGGCAGCCCACACAGATCCTGGTCGCCGCCGCCAGGGCGGCCAGCACGACGACGATCAACGACAACGCCCATCCCACGACGTCGGCACCGACCAGGAACGCCACGGTCGCCAGCCCAAGCACCGTCGCTCCCACCGCCTGGGCGAATCGTGGCGGTTCGGCGGGTTCGAGCTCCGACGGCCCGTCCGGCCGCAGCCGGGGTCGGATCACCCGGACATAGAGGAGGGTGAGGGGCGCCCGCGGTCCGAGAAGCCGGGATGCCGCGAGCAGCAGGGCGGTCGCCGCCACCAGCCACGGAAGCTGGAAGACGAAGGCGACGGCGACCGTGGCGGCCACCACCGCCTGGTTGAAACGGGGAATGTCCACGTCGATCATCGCAGTACTCATCGGGAAGACCTCCTTCGAGGAGACGGGGGGAGGACGGAGAGGGGGACCGGGGCGGTCAGGCGGTCCGGGCGACCGACCCGGCCGGCATACAGAGCTGGTCGTACTCGACGATCGCCGGGGGATGGTCCTCGTCGGCGCAGGCCGGACAATCGGGGTTCCTCCGCACCCTGAGGAGACGGAAGTCCTCCGTGAGGGCGTCGTAGGTGAGGAGCTTCCCGACGAGGGGCTCCCCGATCCCCAGCAGCATCTTGATGGCCTCCATCGCCTCGATGGAGCCGATGATCCCCGGGAGGACGCCCAACACCCCGGCCTCCGCGCAGGAGGGAGCCAGCTCGGGAGGGGGCGGCTGAGGGAACAGGCAGCGGTAGCAGGGCCCGTCGTACGGCTTGAAGACGCTGGCCTGGCCTTCGAAACGGAAGATGGCGCCGTGCACCACCGGGATTCGCAGGTGGAGGGAGGCGTCGTTGACCAGGTACCGGGTCGGGAAGTTGTCCCCGCCGTCCACCACCAGGTCGTAGCCGGAGAGAATGTCGAGCACGTTGTCGGCACCGAGGCGGGTCTGGTGGGCCTCGACCACGACATCGGGATTGAGGGCGGTCAGGGTCTCCCGAGCCGACTCCACCTTCGGATGCCCGACGCGCCGGGTGTCGTGGAGGATCTGGCGCTGCAGGTTGGACTCGTCGACGACGTCGAAATCGACGATCCCCAAGGTGCCCACCCCGGCGGCCGCCAGGTAGAGGGCAGCGGGCGAGCCGAGTCCACCGGCACCGATGAGCAGCACCTTCGACTCCAGCAGGCGGGCCTGACCTTCCTCCCCGACCTCGGGAAGCAGAAGGTGGCGGGAGTACCGGATCTTCTGGTCGCGGGTGAGGGTGCGGGGGACGTCCCACGGGTGGCCTTCCGCCTTCCACCGGCCGAACCCTCCGGCGAGGGAGTGGACTCGTCGATACCCCATCTCCTGGAGTGTCCGGGCCGCCAGCGCCGAACGCGCTCCCCCGGCGCAGTAGAGGACCACTTCGGCGTCCGGGTCGGGGACGGCGTTGAGGATCGACGACTCCAGGAGACCGCGGGGGATCAGCTTCGCCCCCGGGATCGCCCCCTGCTCGAACTCGTCGGGTTCGCGGATGTCGATGAGCGCGATGTCGGATCCGAGCCGCGCCTCGAGGTCGATCGGCTCGATCTCCGAGATGACCTTCTTGGCCTTGGCGACCAGTTCCTGATAGCTCAGGGGCATCGTCTCACCTTCGGCCCCGACGGGGTGTGCAGAGTACAACGATTGTACCCGCGCCCCGATTCCCCACTTCTCGGCTCCTCACGGTCGTCCGACTCCCGCGCCGGGGACCCGCGAACCGTCCCCCCGCCCCCCATTAGGCTCCAAGGTCGATGAAGATCTGTGACAGCGTCCTCGGAGCGATCGGCGACACCCCTCTCGTCCGGCTGAGTCGGATCCATCCGCCGGGCAACCTCGTCGCCAAACTCGAATTCACGAACCCGGCAGGCTCGGTGAAGGAGCGGATGGCGGTGGCGATGATCGACGACGCCGAACGCAGGGGTCTGCTCCAGCCGGGGGGCACCATCGTCGAACCGACCTCCGGCAACACCGGCGCCGGCCTGGCGATGGTCGGGGCGGTCCGGGGCTACCGGGTCATCTGCACCGTCCCCGACAAGGTCTCGGCGGAGAAGATCAAGCTCCTCCAGGCCTACGGGGCCGAGGTGATCGTCACCCCGACCGAGCTCCTCCCCGAAGACGACGACTCCTACTACGGCGTGGCCCGCCGGATCGTCGCCGAGACGCCGGGCGCCTACCAACCGAACCAGTACTGGAACCAGGCGAACCCGGACGCCCACTACCGAACCACCGGCCCCGAGATCTGGGAGCAGACCGAGGGCCGGGTGGGAGCCTTCGTCGCCGGGGTGGGAACCGGCGGGACGATCACCGGAGTCGCCCGGTACCTCCGGGAACGCAACCCCGACGTGGTGATCGTCGGCGCCGATCCCGAAGGGTCGATCTACAGCGCCGGGCCCGACGACGAGATCCATCAGTACCACGTCGAAGGGGTCGGCGAGGACTTCTACCCGGAGACGATGGACCTCGACGTGGTCGACCGTTGGATCAAGGTGACCGACGCCGAAGCCTTCGCCATGACCCGTCGCCTGGCCCGCCGAGAAGGCGTGCTCACCGGCGGCTCGGGCGGGCTGGCCGTCCACGCGGCCCTCCAGGTCGCCGCAGAGGATCCCGAGCGGCTCACCGTCGTGCTCGTCCCCGACACGGGCCGCGGGTACCTCTCGAAGGTGTTCGACGACGACTGGATGCGTGCACACGGCTTCGCCGACGTGCTCGCAGCCGAGGAGCGGGACGCCGGCGGCTGAAGCCCGGTACCGAGGTGACGACGCGTTCGGGCCCCGCCGTGATGGCGGGGCCCGAGACGACATCGGCACCTGGACGACGTGGTGACGGTCATTCACGTCGAATGTCCGCTCCGGGGGGACCAGCTCCGGAGATCGACCAGGCGGGTGGTCCGAGTTGGAGTCGCCACCTCTTCCCGAAGGAGAGCGGCGCCTCGGTGGCTGCGCCGCTCAGCGCTCGGCCACCTCCAGGGTCCCGAAACGACTATGACTCAATCCGGACCACCTCCTTTCTCTGGTGACGGGGATTCTGGCACCTCTCGGTGCCAAAGTGAAGGGAAATCGTCCCCCGGATTCGGCACACCCCGCGAGGGCTAGGGTGCCAGGCCGTGCCCTCCCTGCTCGACATGGCCCTCGCCTGGATCGTCACCTTCGGCGCCGCCGCCCTCCAGGGCTCGATCGGGTTCGGCTTCGCGGTGCTGTCGGTGCCACTCCTGACCCTGGTCGATCCCACGCTGACACCGATCCCCCAGATCTTCCTCGCCCTCCCCATGGCGGTCGCCGCCCTGTGGCGGGAGCGGGGCCGACTCGACGTGACGGGGATCGGCTGGATCGTCGTCGGGCGGATACCCGGTGCGCTCCTGGGGGCGTGGATCCTCGTCCGCATCGACGAACGTCTCCTGTCGGCGATCATCGCCGCCGTGGTGCTGGGCGCGGTCGTCGCCATCGCCCGGGGGTACACGATCCGCCTCGACCGCCGCAACCGGGTCATCGCCGGACTCGTCTCCGGATTCACCGGGACGACCGCCGCCATCGGGGGACCTCCCCTCGCCCTCCTCTACCGAGACGCCGAGGGGGGTGTGATCCGTTCCAGCCTCGGCGCCATCTTCACCATCGGGATCGCCATCAACCTCACCCTCCTCGGCGTCACCGGAGCCATCACCGTCCACGACGTCGTCGTCGCGCTGGCCCTGGCCCCGCCGATGGCGGCCGGATTCGCGGTGAGCGGACGGCTGCTCCACCGGGTCGAGGGACACGCCGTGCGGGTCGGCATCCTCGCCGTGTCGAGCCTCGCCGCGGTCGCCCTCCTCGCCAAGGTGATCGTCGGCGCCTAGGCCTCGGAGTCGAGCACCGTCTCCCCCGACGGCGCCGGGTCCCCGTCGGCGGGCTCCAACGTCACCCAGATCCGGGGGTAGTCGGCTCGCCGCACCCCCGCCCACAACGTCACCTCGCCAGGCCCCCGGAAGGTACCCGCCGAGACGTGGCGCCCATCCGGCGACGTCAACCACAGCTCGTAGTAGGCGTCCGGCCCGACCCGGCGCAGGCCTTCGACCTCCAGTTCCATACGCGTCCCCGCATCGGTGTTCCACCCCGCGACCTGGGCGACCGCCACCGACCCCGACGCGGTGGCACGGAGCTCCACCTCCCAGTCGGGGGCCCCCGGCCGCACGACACCGACGAAGACGACCGCCGCCGCCACCGTACCCACGGCCGCGACCCAGGCCGGGATCCAGCGTCGGCCCCGGACGGGACGCCGGTCGCCGGCCGCGCCGACCACCGTCGCCACCACCCGGTCGCCGAGCTCCGGACTCGGCTCCTCCCACAGGGCCGGGTCGGCGAGGCGCTGCCGGAGCGCCTCGAGGTCGGGGACGGCCGAACGACAGGCGGCGCACGATGCCAGATGTCCCTCGGCGGCGACGGGCTCACCGGCCAAGAGCCGAGCTTGGAGCTCTTCGCAGTTCATGCCGATGCCTCCCGAAGGTGTCCCAGCAGCGCCGCCAGCCGCCGATGGGCGCGATGCGAACGCGACTTCACCGTCCCCACCGGAACCCCGAGCCGCTCCGCCGCCTGCTCATGGGTCATACCCAGATAGTGGGTCGCCTCGATCACGTCCCGCTCCTCATCGCTGAGCCGATCGAGCGCCGATCGGACCTCCCAAGCCTCCCACATCCCCTCGAACGACGGAGGCAGCGCCACGATCTCGACGTCGTCGACCCGATCCTGTCGGTGGCGACGCTCCCGGCGGTAGGTGTCGACGGCCACCCGCCGAGCGATCGCGTACAACCAGGGCGCCGGATCCTTGTCCACGTCGAAGGTGTGCGCCGCCCTCCATGCCTGCAGGAACGTCTGCTGCACCACCTCCTCGGCGAGGGAGCGATCGCCCAACGCCCGCAGCGCCACGGTGAACACGGCCCTCCCGTGACGCTCGTACAGCTCGCGGACCGCCTGCGGGTCGCCCGCTCGGAACCGCCTCATCAGCCTCGCATCGGCCATCCCCGGAGACTACGTGGAGACGTCCCGATTCGGTTCGCGCCTCACACGACGCGGTTCGTCCACTCGCCCCGGCCCCGGAAGGCGTCGAGGTTGGCGACGAACAGCGGGACGAACCTGGAGGCGAAGCGCGGGGTGAGTCCGGCGATGTGCGGGGTGATCACGACCCGTGGATGGGCCCAGAGGGGATGGTCGGCAGGAAGCGGCTCGGGGTCGGTGACGTCGAGACCCACCCCGGCGAGCTCGTCGCGCTCCAACGCGGCGAGGAGGGCATCGACGTCCACGGCAGATCCCCGGCCGACGTTGATCACCCAGCCGCGTCCGAGCGCCCTGAGGGCCCGGGCGTCGATCACCCTTCGCGTCTCGGCGGTCTCGGGGAGGGCGACCACCGCGATGTCCGCTTCGGCCAGCACGTCGCCCAGCCGATCCGGCCCCACGACCCGTTCCGCCACCCCCCGGTAGTCGTCGGGCCGCCGCTTCACCCCGACGACCCGCAGTCCCCAGGCGGCGGCCCGGCGAGCGACCTCCTCCCCGACGGCACCGAGGCCGACGACCGCCATCGTGCGCCCTCCGATCTCCTCCCCGAGGAGCGGCCGCCACTCCCCGGCCCGACGAACCGAGGCCCCCACGCCCCGGGTCAAGGCGAGCAGCAGGGCGAAAGCATGCTCGGCGACGGCAGGGGCGTTGACGCCCCGTGCGGAGGTGAGGACGACCCCGGCATCGGCCAACCGATCGAGGGGGAACTGGTCGACACCCGCCGACAGCGACTGGATCCAACGCAGCGAGGACACCAGATAGTGATCCTCCCAGCGGTAGGTGACCAAGACCGAGGCGGAGGCGAGGGCCGCCGGCAGGTCGGAGTCGTCGGGACACAGCAGTTCGACACCGTCGACCCCATCCAGCGCCTCCCGCGTCCCCGGTACGTGCAGGGGGTGGAGCACGACCCGAACGGTGGACGAAGCCGGCACCGTCGGCTCACCCGCCGATCGAAGCCTTCACGACGTCGAGGACGTCGCCGATCGCCTCCAGGGTCCTGCCCGACGCCCACACCAGCACGATCACGAGGAACAGGAGGCCGACGGCGGTGTAGAGCCACCGGAGGCGGTAGATGAGCCGCTGCTCGGGATCTTCGAGGTAGGAGACCTCCCCGGTCTGCCAGCCGACCCCGGCCGCGGTGGGCGTCGGCGGAGCGACGGCGGGGGTGGAACGAGAGGGCCGACGGAGACGCCGACGGCGTCGCCTCCCCGTCGCCTCCTCCTGGGATCCCGATTCCGGGACCGGGGAAAGGTCGGTGTCGGGTTCGGTCTCCTCGGTCTGCTCCGAGTCCGCCTCCGAAGGGCTCTCGGGACCCGACGGGGTCTCAAGGCCCGACGGGGCGATGGTCTGCAGCGACTGCTCGATGGTCGGCGGTGGGGCATCGGCGGGGGGTTCGAGACCGGTGGCTCGGAACAGCTCCGCTTCGTCGAGACCCAAGGCGGCGGCGATGGCGGTGACGACGGCCGGGTCGCCGGGCAGGGACGAACCCCGTTCCCATGCCCGGACGGTGGAGGCGGAGCGGCCGACCAGCTCCCCGAGACGGGCCTGGGACATCCCGGCACGGTCCCGGCCCTCTTTGAGGAGTTGGGCGAAATCGGTGGTGTCCACACCCGCCAGGTTACCGGGACCTCGTCTCTGCACCACGCGCCCCGGCTACCCTGGCCGGCGGAGGCGTCTGAGCGCCTGGTGGGCTCCGCGGTCTTCAAAACCGTTGAGGGGACGAGACGTCCCCTGGCGGGTTCGATTCCCGTCCGCCTCCGCTACTGCCCGACCACCGCTTCGCCGGTGGTCGCCGACTTCCGTTGGGCGTCGGCGACGGCGATGGCGGTCATGTTGACGACGTCACCCACCTCGGCGTCCCGCTGGAGCACATGGACCGACTTGGCGAGACCGGTGAGGATCGGTCCGATCACCTCCGCCCGTCCCAGCCGGTTGAGGAGCTTGTAGGCGGCGTTGGCGGCGGTCAAGGTCGGAAACACCAACACGTTGGCCGCCTGATCGAGCGGCCCGTGGGGCCGACGGCGACGCAGCAGCTCGGTGACCACCGCCGTGTCCGCCTGCATCTCCCCGTCGACGGGGACATCGGGATGGGCCTCTCGGAAGATCTCCACCGCCCGCCGAACCCTGACCGGCTCGTCCCCGATCGCCGAGCCGAAATCCGAGTAGGAGATCATGGCGACCCGAGGCCGTCGGCCGAACTCCCGGGCCACCTCCACGGCCGCCCCCGCGATCTCCGCCAGCTCGGCGGCGGACGGCTCGATGTTCACCGCGCAGTCGGTGAAGAAGTAGGTGGAGCCGTGGATCACGACTGCATACACCGCGCTGGCGATCGTCCGGCCCTTCTCCAGCTTGATGATCTGCAGCGCCGGGCGGATCGTCTCCGGGTAGAAGGTGGTGAGGCCCCCGAGGACGGCGTCGGCATCGCCCTGCTCCACCATCAACGCCGCGAAGACGTTGGCGTCGAAGACCGCCTTCTGGGCGTCGTCGAGGTCCATGCCCTTGTCCCGCCGCAGCTCGTGGAGCCGCTGCGCGTACCGGGATCGGCGCTCGTCCTCCGTGACGGGATCGATCACCTCGATCCCGTCGAGGGGGATCCGCAGCTCGTGCGAGAGCTCCCTGATCACCCCCGAGTCGCCGAGCAGCACCGGAGCGGCGATCCCCTCGTCGGCGACCCGGCGGGCCGCCCTGATGATCCGCAGGTCGCCGCCGTGGGGATACACGACGGTCATCGGGCGCCGTTTCGCCTGGACGGTCATCGTCTGGATCAGGCTGTAGGTCGCCTGGAACCGTGCCTGGAGCTGCTCCCGATACGAGTCGATGTCGTCGATCGGCGACCGGGCCAGCCCCTCCTCGCACGCCGCCATCGCCACCGCCGGCGCCACCGTCCACAGGACCCGAGGGTCGAAGGGTTTGGGGATGAGGTAGTCGGGACCGAAGGTCAGCCGGTCCAACTCGTACGCCTTCAGCACCGACTCGGGGACCGGCTGGCGGGCCAGCTCGGCGAGCGCCCGGGCCGCCGCCACCTTCATCCCTTCGGAGACGCCGGTGGCGCGCACGTCGAGGGCGCCCCGGAAGATGAAGGGGAAACCCAGGACGTTGTTGACCTGGTTCGGGTAGTCGCTCCGACCCGTGGCCACGATCACGTCGGGACGGGCCGCCTTGGCGTCTTCGTAGGTGATCTCCGGGTCGGGGTTGGCGAGGGCGAAGACGATCGGGTCGTCGGCCATCGAGCGCACCATGTCGGGTGTCACCGCCCCGGCGACCGAGACCCCGACGAACGCATCCGCCCCTTCGAGCGCCTCGGCGAGGGTCCGACGGTCGGTGTCCCTGGCGAAGGAGGCCTTGACGTCGCTGAGGTCCTCCCGGTCGGTGGTGATCACCCCCCGCGAGTCCACCATCAGGATGTTCTCCGGCTTGACCCCCAGCTCGATGAAGAACCGTGCACAGGCGATCCCGGCGGCACCGGCTCCGCTGAACACCACCGTCGTGTCCTCGATCCGGCGACCCGTCAGCTCCAAGGCGTTGAGGAAGGCGGCGCCGCTGATGATCGCGGTGCCGTGTTGATCGTCGTGGAAGACGGGGATGTCGAGCCGCTCGCGCAGGGTCTGTTCGATGTGGAAACAGTCGGGAGCCTTGATGTCCTCCAGGTTGATCCCGCCGACCGTCGGCTCCAGCAGCTCGCAGAATCTGATCACGTCTTCGGGATCCTGGGAGGCGACCTCGAGGTCGAACACGTCGATGTCGGCGAACTTCTTGAAGAGGACGGCCTTGCCCTCCATCACCGGCTTGCCCGCCAGCGGACCAATGTTGCCCAGACCCAGCACGGCGGTCCCGTTGGAGACCACCGCCACGAGGTTCCCCCGGTTCGTGTACCGGAAGGCGGCGTCGGCGTCCTCGGCGATCACCCGGCAGGGCTCGGCGACGCCCGGCGTGTACGCCAGGCTCAGATCCGCCTGGGTGGCCGTCGGTTTGGTCGGCCGGATCTCGATCTTCCCGGGACGGCCACGTTCGTGGTAGTCGAGAGCCTCGGAGAAACGATCGGTCATGTCGGAGTTCCTGGATGGCACGCCCGAACCCTACTCGGCCCCCCTTCGGTTCGGTCCCCGATACGCTCAGAGGATGCGCCACCCCCTCGCGTCGCGACTCTCGGCGGCGGCCCGTGTGGCGTCGTGGATCCTCGTCGGGGCCGCCCTCGCCGCTCTGGCGGTCGCGCTCGCCGCCGCGGCGTGGGCCCTGCTGTCATGAGGGTTCACGACATGGCCGCACATCTGGCACACTGGGAGCGATGACGGAGAAGGAGAACGGCTATCGAGTGCTCGGCGGCTGGCGGGTCGGTCAGCCCCCCGAGGAATCGACGACGAAATCGGGCCTCCTGGTCCCGGCGGGGACCAAGGAAGGCAACGACGCGTTGGCGCTCATCGACGTGAAGACCGGCCAGCGTTTCTGGGCGGTACCGACCGGCGCCTGGCGTTTCATCTGGCCGCCCACCGGCAAGCCCGTCATCGCCGTCCGGGAGTCCCAGATCATCGCCGAAGAAGAACTGGACCACGTCGGCGACGAAGGGCAGTACCTCTGAACCCCGGCACCATCCCCTCCCCGTTGGCCTCCGGGCGCGATACGGTGAAGGCGTGACGATCGAACATCAGGCCCGCCAGCGACGGCGGCTCACGGCCACGGTCACCGACCTCGAGGTCCGCCGCCAACGCGCCCTCCTGGTCGGGCTGGCGGTCGGGAACTCCGACCTCGACGAGCTCTCCCGTTCCCTCACCGAGCTGGCGATGCTCACCGACACGGCCGGATCGGATCCGGCGGAGACCGAGCTGGTCCGCCGCTCCCACATCGATCCGGCGACGCTCGTCGGCCGAGGCAAAGCCGAGGAGCTCGCACGCCTCGTCGACGCCCTCGACATCGACGTGGTCGTGTTCGACAACGACCTCACCCCGGCCCAGCAACGGAACCTGCAGAAGCTGTTCGGCTGCGACGTCGTGGACCGCCAGGCGGTGATCCTCGACATCTTCGCCCAGCACGCCACGTCGAAGGCCGGTTCACTGCAGGTGGAGCTGGCTCTCCTCCGCTACCACCTTCCCCGCCTCCGCGGCAAGGGCACCGAGCTGAGCCGTCTCGGCGGCGGGATCGGAACCCGGGGTCCGGGAGAGACCAAGCTCGAGACGGACCGTCGCCGCATCCAGACCCGCATCTCCACCTTGAAGCGGGAACTGTCCCACCTGGAGGAGACCCGCCGAACCCAGCGCAAGGCGCGCCGTCGCGCCGGTGTCCCGGTGGTCGCCCTGGTCGGATACACGAACGCCGGCAAGTCGACGCTGCTCAACCGCCTCACCTCCGCCGGGGTCCTGACCGAGGACCGCCTCTTCTCGACCCTCGACTCCACGGTCCGCCGCCTCAGCCTCCCCGACGGACCCGACGTCCTCGTGTCGGACACCGTCGGGTTCGTCCGACGCCTCCCCCACGAGCTGGTAGAGGCCTTCAAGTCGACCCTCGAAGAGGTCCGCGACGCCGACCTGCTCCTCCACCTCGTCGACGCCTCCGACCCCGACCCGGAAGGTCAGATCGCGGCCGTGCGCCTGGTCCTCGCCGAGATCGAGGCCGCGGACGTCCCCGAGCTGCTGGTCCTCAACAAGATCGACCGGACCCCCGCCCCGGTCCTCTCCCGCCTCCAGAACGTGCATCCGGAGGCGGTGGCGATCTCCGCCCTCACCGGAGACGGGGTCGACGAGCTCGTGGCGACGGTGGCCGATCGGCTGCGGGATCGCATGGTGCTCGTCCAGCTGCAGGTCCCCTACGAACACGGAGAGGTCACCGCGGCGGCGCATCGTCTCGGCGAGGTGGTGGCGTGCAAGCACGACGCCGAAGGGACGGTGCTCGACGTCCGCCTCCCACCGGAGGCCCTGGGAACCTTCGAGGAGTACCGGATCGGCTGACGCGTCCGGGCCGCGGCCCCCACGACCGCGGCCCGGAACGTCGGCGCCGTCGAATCAGACTTCGTCGTCGCCGATCGCAGCCCGAAGCGCTCGAACGGCTTCGTGGGCTGCGTCCCTCGCCCCCCGGAAGGCCTGGCGGGCTTCGACGAGGTCGTCGTGGGCCTCCCGGATGACGCCCTGGGCCGGATCGGGCCAGTCGGACGGGGTGAGCGGAAGCACCGCCGGGGGCACACCTTCGGCCAGGCCCTCGGCCTCGTCGACGAGCGACTCCATCCGCTCGAGCGCAGTCTCCGCCTCGGAGACGTCGTAGCCGGCTTCCTCCGCTCTGGCGATCGCATCGGCGATCCTGGCCGCCGCCTCGTCGAAGCGGTCCGCCAGATCGCCCATGGCGTCGGCGATCAGCACCTCCCGAACCTTGGGGGTGAGGAGCACATACACCCGGTAGTCGGTGGCGATCTTGGGGATGAGAACCCGCAGCTCTTCGGCGGTCTCGGCCGCTTCGATCTCCTCGGCGAGGCCGCTGAGACCCGTCGCCGCCCGGCTCAGCTCACCGAGGAGGTCCTCGGCGTGTTCGGGTTCGACGTGCTCATTCGACCGAACCTCTTCCTCCAGCCGGGCGATCCGATCGAGCCGCCGGTCGATGGCTTCGAGGGCCCGGGCCTTGATGCCGGCGAGGTCCCGTTCGGGCCGGATCTCGGACCGTTCGGCGACGGGTGGCCGGGCCTCTTCGACCTGGGCGACGGCGGCCAGCGGCGTGGCCGCCACCAGGACGAATCCCACGGCCGCGGCGATGATGCTTCGTCTGATCATGGCAGGTCTCCTTCTCCTTCGTTCATGTCGAGGGAGCCCAACGCGTCCTCGACCTCGTCGAAGAGGGCATCGAGCTCGGACAGATCCACGTCGACCTCGGGGACCGTGGTCGTGGTCGTGGACACCGGCACCGTCGCGGTCGTCGTGACGGCCGAGGCGCCGAACGAACTCGAGACCGACGACGTCCCGTCCGCGGACTCCACCACGGTCGCCACCGGGACGACCGGCGACGTCCCCGGCGATCCCCCCGACGTCGCGCAGCCGGCGACCAGCAGGAGGGCCGCTCCGAGGATCCGCTGCATGTTCTGGCTCCTTTCGCCGTCGATGACGACACTCTCGGCGGGAGGGGTCAGACGGCGATGAGCCCGATGTGAAGAAAGTGTGAGGGGTCAGCCCCGGGCGGCCATGGCGGCCCCGACGATGCCCGCCTGGTTGCCGAAGGCGGCCGGGACGATCTCGGTCTCGGCCTCGAGGTACGGACCGAACCGGTCCCATCGTCGGCTCACCCCACCTCCGATGACGATCAGCTCGGGGGAGAACAGCCGAACCAGATGCTCCAACACCCGGTTCACCCGGGACGCCCACTCCTCCCAGCCGAGGCGTCGCTCCTCGCGAACCCGGGCCGCCGCCCAATCCTCGACCGGTGCGTGGCCGTCCAGCTCCAGATGCCCGAGCTCGGTGTTGGGGACGAGGACCCCGTCGGTGAAGAGGGCGCTGCCGATCCCCGTCCCGAAGGTGAGCACCAGCACCACCCCACCCCTCCCCCGAGCGGCCCCGTGGGTGACCTCGGCGACCCCGGCGGCGTCGGCGTCGTTCACCACCGTGGTGGGCAGACCCGTCGCCGCGGCGAGGAGCGCCTCGGCGTCGGTCCCGATCCAGGCCGAGTCGATGTTGGCGGCGCTGCAGGCCACGCCCCCGCGAACCACCGCCGGCAGCGTACATCCGACCGGGCCCTCCCATCCGAACCAGGCGGCCATCTGGGCGACGGCGGCGGCGACCTGCTCGGGGGTCGCGGGCCGGGGCGTCGGGATCTCGTGGCGATCCGCCAGGAGCCGCCCCCGGGTGACGTCGACGACGTTCCCCTTGATCCCCGACCCGCCGACGTCGATGCCGAGCACCCGGTCGGTCATGCCGGCCTCCTCGGCGGTACGAAACCGGCACCGACCGTGTCGGCGATCGCCACCACCTCGCGATCGCCGTAGGCCCGACCCACGACCTGGACGCCCACCGGGAGCCCCCTCGCCGTCAGCCCGGCGGGGGCCACCGCCGCCGGCAGGTACGAGACGGTGGCGATCCCCGCCCAGAACAGCTGGTCCCAGTAGTCGCGGGTCTCGCCGTCGACGACGAGGGTGCGGCTCGACAGCTCGGAGTGGTCGTGGGCGAACGCCGGCAGTGGAGCGACCGGACAGACCAGCACGTCGTACCGGTCGAAAAACCCCTCCCACTGCGCTCGCAGCCGGTGACGTCGTTCGTCGAGCGCCAGCCAATGTCGGTGACGCTGGGCGACACCCTTGACGAGGAGGGCCGCGCGGCTGTCGTCGGTGGGATCGAGGGTCTCGACGGCGGCGTCGGCCGATCGACGAACCTCCGCCGGGAACCCGGACGCCATCGTCCCGTACAGGAGCGGGAGATACAGCCGGTGCGACGCCGCCAGATCGGGAAGGCCGACGGGTTCCGTCTCGACCCTCGCCCCGGCCTCCTCCATCCGCCGAACCGTGGCGTCGAGCACCGCCGCCACCTCCCCGCCCACCGGGCACCGGGGATGGTCGAGCACCGCCGCCACCCGGAGGCCGCGGAGGGTGGCAAACCGAGGTGCGGGCAGCTCGACCCGCCATGCCCGGTCGTCGGGCTCGTCGGGCCCGACGAGGATGCCGAGCGCCAGCGCCAGGTCCCGCGCGCTCCGAGCGAGCGGTCCGGCCACGGCCAGATCGGCCCGGCTCCGGGTCCCGGGAGGGCCCGGGACGTGGCCCCGCAGCGAGACGACCCCGTAGCTCGGTTTGAGCCCGTAGACGCCGCAGCAGTGGGCCGGGTGGCGGATCGAGCCTCCGATGTCGCTCCCCACCTCGAGGGGAGTGAACCCGGCCGCGACCGCTGCCGCGGAGCCTCCACTGGAGCCTCCGGGCGTGAGCTCGGGATCCCAGGGGTTCGCCGTCGTGCCGTACACCTCGTTGTAGGTCTGGAGGTCGCCGGTGAACAGGGGGACGTTCGTCTTCCCGAACACGATGGCCCCCGCCCTTCGCAGCCGGGCCACCACCGTGGCGTCCCGTTCGGCACGGTTGCGGAGGAGGTCGGGCGAGCCCGAGGTGGTGACCAGGCCCTCCACGTCGAAGGCCTCCTTCACCGTCATCGGCAGACCGTGGAGCGGACCGGTCCAGTCTCGACGAGCGGCGGCGTCGTCCGCCCGACCGGCCGCCTCCCGTGCCCGTTCGAAGTCCCGCACCACGACGGCATTGATCACCGAGTCGTCACGTTCGATCCGTGAGATCAGGGTGTCGAGGAGCTCCCGGCTCGAGATCGTCCGCGCCCGGAGCGCGCCCAGGAGCTCGGTGGCATCGGCGACGGCTACCTCCACGCCCGTCACGCTAGCGCGCCGCCACCTCGGCTCCTGGAGGCCACCTTGCAACCCTGGGTTCCCAGGGGGAGCAGGATCCGCAACCCTGGGTTCCCAGGGGTGACGAGTCCCCCTCCGCACCCACGGAAGCGCAACGACCCCCGGTACCCTCCCCTCCGATGGACACACGAGGGGACATCGGGATCGTCGGACTCGGGGTGATGGGCCGCAACCTCGCCCTCAACCTCGCAGACCACGGCTACACCGTGGCGGTCTACAACCGAACCGCAGCCCGCACCCGGGACTTCGTCGCCGACGACGTCGCCGGACGGCCGGTGATCCCCACCTTCGAACTGGAAGAGCTCGTCGCCACGCTCCGCGCCCCCCGCATCGTGCTGCTCATGGTGGCGGCGGGCCCGCCCGTCGACCGAGTCGTCGACGCCCTCACCCCCCTCCTGGACGAGGGCGACATCATCATCGACGGTGGGAACTCCCTCTACACCGACACCATCCGCCGGGTCGGTGAGGCCGAACGTCGCGGGCTGAGATATGTGGGAATGGGGATCTCCGGCGGTGAGGAGGGCGCCCGGTACGGTCCATCGATCATGCCCGGAGGAACCCCGAGCGCCTGGGCCCACATCAGGGACATGTTCCAGGCGATCGCCGCCAAGACACCCGACGGGACGCCGTGCTGTGACTGGGTGGGGCCGGACGGGTCGGGCCACTACGTGAAGATGGTGCACAACGGCATCGAGTACGGCGACATGCAGCTCATCGCCGAAGCGTACGACCTGATGAAGGCGTCGGGCATGACACCGGCGGAGATGGCCGACGTCTTCGAGGGATGGGGCCGCGGCGTCCTCGACTCCTACCTGATCGACATCACTGCCCGCATCCTCACGGTCACCGACCCCGACGGCGTGCCGGTTCTCGACCGGATCCTCGACGCGGCCGGGCAGAAGGGGACCGGGAAGTGGACGGTGATCTCCTCGATGGAGCTCGGCCAACCCGTGACCCTCGTCGCCGAGGCGGTCTACGCCCGGATCGTCTCCTCGCTGGTCGACCAACGCCGGTACGCGGCGACGAAGCTCCCCGGCCCCGAACGTTCACTGCCGAAGATGACCGACGACATCCACGACGCCCTCTACGCGTCGAAGATCGTCTCCTACGCCCAGGGGTTCATGCTCATGGCGGCGGCCTCGGCGGAGCACGACTGGGATCTCGACCTCGGTCGCATCGCCGAGCTCTGGAGGGCCGGGTGCATCATCCGCGCCCGGTTCCTCGACGACATCTCCGCCGCCTACCGACGCCGACCCACCCTTCCCAACCTCATGCTGGACGAGTTCTTCGCCTCGGCGCTCTCGGACGCCCAGAGCGGCTGGCGGCGGGTGGTGGCGGAGGCGGTGACCCGCGGGCTCCCCGTGCCTGCGTACGCCACCGCCCTGACCTTCTACGACTCGTATCGATCGGAGCGGCTGCCCGCGAACCTCATCCAGGCACAACGCGACTTCTTCGGCGCCCACACCTACGAACGAATCGACCGTCCCCGAGGGGAGTTCTTTCACACCGAGTGGACGGCCCCCGAGCGGGAGCGCCATCCCAGGTCGTAGACGGCGTCACCCCTCGCTCGGGGTCCGAGCCTCGAGGAGTCGCCGGATGTCGTCGACGACCATGTCCGGGCGACCCACCAGCTCGGCCCAGGTCACCCGGACCACCACCCATCCGTGGGCGAGTGCCTCCCGGTCACGTCGACGGTCCCGTTCGAAGTCCGCCCGCCGAGTGTGCCAGCGCCGGGAATCCCATTCGATGCCGACACCGGCACGCGGGTAGGCGGCGTCGAACCGACGGTGCGGCGCCCACGGGATCGGAAACTGGAGGTGCGGATGCGGCAGGCCGCCGCGGAGCAGCACCGACCGTCCCTTCCGCTCGATCACGGTGAAGGTCACCGCCGGGATCCCCGAGCGCTCGGCGAGCACCGTCTTGATGAGCGCCGAGCCTCGCTTGCCGCGCCGCGCCAGCTCGTCGGTGATCTCGGCGATGTCGGCGACGCGTAGCCTGCGGGCGGCGATGAGCTCGTCCACGACCTGTTCGAACAGCCGTGGATGCAGGACGCCGGCGAGATCGAACACCGTCCGGATCAGCGTCGTCACCGGAAGGCCCGCCCGTCGTTCGATGTGATGTTCGGCGAGGTCACGGGTGCGATGGACCTTCACCCCGGGGAGACGGTGGGCGGCCGAGGCGTGGACGGTGACCGACACCGGCTCGGCAGGCACCATCGGGATCGCGTGGAGCTCGGCGGCCGACTGGTGCGAGACGACGGCACCCCGAAGACCGAGCACCGCACCCCACAGCAGGGAGCGTCGATCGCCGGGCTCCACCAGCCGATAGGCGTCGCCCGGCTGCCGAACCCAGGCTCCGGTCCGGAGCCGGTACTTGATCTGATCGGGCGTGAATCCGAGGGCGAGCGCTTGGTCGCGACCGATGACCCCGCCCTGGGCGAAGGCAGTCTGCAAGATGTTGCGCTCGATGGCGATATGTGAACGTGACATGCGTCGATGATGCGGCACCGGTGTGACAGATCGTCGCGAGACGAGATTCGGCACCGAACCCTGGGTCGTGGAGGGAAGTGACCACCCTTGGGAACCCTGGGTTCGCCGGTCGATCTCGGCGGTGATGTCATACCGGGGGCAGACCGTCCACCGGCACTGGCTCGCTCTCGTCCACCTCGTCCCGGCGAACGCCGAGCAGGAAGAGGATGGCATCGAGGTACGGCACCGAAAGCGAAGTGTCGGCAGCGTCCCGAGCCGCCGGCTTGGCGTTGAACGCCACGCCCAACCCTGCGGTGGCGAGCATCTCGACGTCGTTCGCCCCATCCCCGACCGCCACCACCTGATCGAGAGGAATCCCTTGCTCGGCCGCGACCTCCCGCAGGATGGCCGCCTTCCGCTCCCGATCCACCACCGGCCCGATGATCCGACCGGTGAGTCGCCCTCCTTCGATCTCCAACTCGTTGGCGACGGCCCGATCCACACCGAGGTCCTCGGCGATCCGATCGACGAACACGCTGAAGCCGCCCGACACGATGGCGGTCTTCATGCCCATCCGCTGCAGCGTACGGATGAACGTCCGGGCTCCCGGAGTCAGCCGGATCCGCCGCCGAACCCGCTCGAGGGCCAGCTCGTCCAGACCCGCCAGGCGACGGACCCGCTCGGCGAGCGCCTCGGCGAAGTCGAGCTCGCCTGCCATCGCCCGGGCGGTGATCTCCGCCACCTCGGCTTCCACTCCGGCCTCCGCGGCCAGCAGGTCGATCACCTCGTCCTGGACGAGGGTCGAGTCGACGTCGAGCACGACGAGCCGCTTCGCCCGGCGGGTCAGTCCCTCGGGCTGCACGGCCACGTCGACGCCGTGGTCGACGGCCACGGCGGACAGGTCGGCCCGGATGCGGACCGGATCACCGCCCCGCACACCGATCTCGTAGGACACGACCGGGTAGCGGGAGAGGCGGGAGATCCGCTCGATGTTTCCGCCGGCGTCGGCGATGGCCTGAGCCACCGCCCCGAACGCCGCCGGGCCCACACCTGGCCCGATCACGGTGACCACCGTCTCCACGCCGCGTTCGGGCGGCGCGTCTTCGACGACCTCGAAATCGATGTCGAGACCCGCCTGCCAGGCGTGGAACAGCAGGTTCTTGATGGTCGACCGACCCTCGGGCACGGCGATCAGCAGCCCCAGGGCCAGCCGACCGCGAACGACGACCTGCTCCACGTCGTAGAGCTCGACACCTTCGGCAGCGAGGACCTTCATCAACCCGGCGGTGATGCCGGGGCGGTCCATCCCACCGACACGAACGAGGATCGTCTCGGCCACGGGGCCAGATTAGGGACCGCGTCTCTCACGAACGGAACCCAGGGTCCCCGAAGGCACCCCCTCCCCCACCGAACCCAGGGTTGCCGGGTCGGCGACACGCCCCCGACCCAGGGTCCCCAAAGGCACCCCCTCCCCCACCGAACCCAGGGTTGCCGGAACGAGGGCCGCGTAACCTGGGGGCATGTGCGACACCGTGGTGGTGCTCTCTCCCAAGGGCGTGCTGTTCGCCAAGAACAGCGACCGCGACCCCAACGAGGCGCAGATCGTCGAACGGCATCCGGCCGCCGACCATCCACCCGACTCCCTCGTCCGAGCCACCTGGATGGAGATCCCCCAGGCCCGCCACACCCACGCCGTCATCCTCTCCCGGCCGTTCTGGATGTGGGGAGCCGAGATGGGAGCGAACGAGCACGGGGTCGTCGCCGGCAACGAGGCCGTCTTCACCGACCAGCCCTATGAAGAGATCGGCCTCACCGGGATGGACCTGCTCCGGCTGGGCCTCGAACGGGGCCGGACCGCCACCGAGACGGTCTCGGTCATCATCGAGCTGCTCGAACGACACGGCCAAGGAGGGGGATGCGGACTGGAGCGTCCATCGTTCACCTACCACAACTCCTTCATCGTCGCCGACCCGGAACAGGCCTACGTCCTCGAGACGGCGGGCCGTCGATGGGCGACGGAAGAGGTCCGCACCGGGGTGAGATCGATCTCGAACGGCCTCACCATCCCCGGATTCGCCGAAACCCACTCCGATCGCGTCAAGACGAGGCTCTCCGCCTGTCGGGTCCGACGTGCCCGCACCGAGGCGAGCGCCGCCGAGGCCACCGGCCCCGCCGAGATGTTCTCGGTCCTCCGAGACCACGGCCCGACCCCGCGATACCGTCTGCTCACCGGCGGAATGGACGCGCCCTGCATGCACGCCGGAGGCCTCGTCGCCTCCTCCCAGACGACCGCCTCCTGGGTCTCCGACCTGACATCGGGTCTGCACTGGGTCACCGGGACCGCCGCCCCGTGCACGGGGATCTTCAAGCCGGTCCGGGTGACCGAGCCCGTGGACCTCGGCCCCCCGCCCGACGACCGTTTCGACCCGAACACGGTGTGGTGGCGTCACGAACGCTTCCACCGGACGGTGATGCGGGACCCGGAAGCGGCGTTCCCCCGGTTCGAAGCCGAACGGGACGAGGTTGAACGGGAATGGTTGGCCGACCCCCCGCCGACCGACGAGGCCTTCGAGATGGCCGAACGGCTCGCCCGCACCTGGCTCGACCGGATCGGCCAGGTCGAAGACCGACGACCCTGGTGGGTCCGACGCTACTGGGCGATCCGCGACCGGCGGGCCGGCCTCCCCGATGCCAAACGACCGGCCGTCGCCGACCGGTAGCATCGCCGGGTCCATCGACCAGAGGTCCACGTGTCCGACAACCCCCACCGTCTGCCGCGCACCGTCATCCCCCACCGGTACGAGCTTCGGCTCGAACCCGACCTGGTCGCCGCCGCCTTCAACGGAAGCGAAGAGGTGACGGTCTCGATCCGGGAACGCACCGACGAGATCGTGCTCAACGCCGTCGACCTCGACATCGTCGAGGCCGCCGTGACGATCGACGGTCGACGGATCGGCGCCACGGTCTCCTACGACGAGCCCAACCAGCGGGCGACGCTGCACCTCGCCGAGCCCGCCGGACCCGGAGAGGGAACGGTCTCCCTCCGGTTCTCGGGGATCCTCAACGACCAGCTCCACGGGTTCTACCGGTCCACCTTCACCGATGTCGACGGGACCGAGCAGGTGATCGCCACCACGCAGTTCGAAGCGACCGACGCCCGACGGGCGTTCCCCTGTTGGGACGAGCCCGACCTGAAGGCGGTCTTCTCGATCACCCTCGTCGTCCCCGACGACCTGCTGGCGGTCTCGAACGGCCCCGAGATCGCCCGCCGACCCCTCTCGGACGGTCGCGTGGAGATCCGGTTCGCCGACACGATGAAGATGTCGACCTATCTGGTGGCCTTCGTCGTCGGACCCTTCGACGTCACCGAGCCGGTGGACGCAGGCGGCGTCCCCCTGCGGGTCGTCGCACCCCGCGGCAAACTGCACCTCGCCGACTACGCCCTCCGCTGCGGCGAGTTCTGTCTCCGCTACCTCGCCGACTACTACGGGATCGCCTACCCGGGTGAGAAGGTGGACATGGTGGCGATCCCGGACTTCGCCTTCGGGGCGATGGAGAACCTCGGATGCATCACCTTCCGGGAGAGCGCACTGTTGATGGACGACGAGTTGGCGACCACCTCGGAGAGGCTTCGGATCCTCGACGTGATCGGCCATGAGCTCGCCCACATGTGGTTCGGCGACCTCGTCACGATGGAATGGTGGGACGGGATCTGGCTCAACGAGGCCTTCGCCAGCTTCATGGAGTTGAAGGCGACCGACGCCATGCGTCCCGACTGGAAACGCTGGCTGCTGTTCGCCGCCTCCGAACGGCCCTGGGCCTTCCAGGTCGACGCCCTCCACAGCACCCGCCCCGTCGAGTTCGAGGTGCGGTCCCCCGACGAGGCGAACGAGATGTTCGACGCCCTCACCTACGGCAAGGGATGCTCGGTGCTGAGGATGATCGAACAGTTCATGGGCGAGGACGCCTTCCGCGACGGGGTCGGGCGGTACCTACGGAACCACGCCTACGCCAACACGGTCACCGAGGATCTGTGGGCGGGTCTCGAAGGGGCGTCGGAGCTCCCCGTCGGTGAGATCATGGACACCTGGATCCATCAACCGGGGTTCCCCTCACTCGCCGTCGAGGTCGACGACGGCCTCCTCCGCATCCGGCAACGACGGTTCCTCACCCTGGGCGACGACGACGGAACGATCTGGAAGGTTCCCGTGCAGCTCCGCGGTGAGCGCGGGGGCAGGCCCTTCCGGCGGAAGGTGGTCCTCACCGAGGGGGAGACCACGGTCACCGTCGACGGTCCGATCGACTGGGTGCTGGCGAACGCCGGAGGGCACGGGTTCTACCGGGTTGCCTACGACGAACGACTGGGGAAGGCGCTGATCGACAGACTGGAGGAGCTCGAAGACCTCGAGCGGTACTGCCTGATCGACGACGCCTGGGCCTTCGTCGAAGCAGGGACCCTGACCGCCGCCGCCTACCTCGAGCTCGCCGCCGCCTACCGTGACGAACGGGAACAGGGGGTTTGGCAGACGATCTTCCGCGGCCTCGGCGCCCTGGGCCATCATCTCGTCGACGATCGCCACCGACCCGCCTTCCGACGCGTGGTCCATGAACTGCTCGCCGTCGTCGCGGCGCGGCTCGGCTGGCAGCCCAGGGCGGATGAGGACGACCGGTCACGGCGGCTCCGAGGCCAGGTGGTGGACGCCCTCGGCCGTATGGTGGAAGACCCCGACACGGTCGCCCGATGCCGAGAGTTGTACGAACGGTGGCGGGACGACCGCTCCGACCTCGACCCCGACGTCGCCCAGGCGGCCCTCTTCACCACCGCAGCCCACGGGGACGACGACACATACACCGCGATGTTCTCGATGTACGAGTCGGCCTCCACCCCCCAGGACCAGCTCAAGCTGCTGCTGGCGTTGACGCTGTTCGACCGGGAGTCGACCGTCGAACGCACCTTCGAAGCGGTCCTCGACGGACGCATCCGGAGCCAGGACGCGGCATGGGTGGTGGGCCGTCTCCTCGGCGGGAAGGCGACGGGACCCTACGCCTGGGGACGGGTGAAGGAGCGTTGGAAGGACCTGGTCGCCGCCATGCCGCCCCTCACCGTGCGCAGGATGCTCGAAGGCGCCTCGGGTGCTCCCGACCCCGGTGGCCTGGCCGCCCTCTCGGATCCCGAGGTCGCCGCCGACGTGGAAGCCTTCTTCTCCGATCGGGAGATGCCCGGGGCCCAGAAGGCCCTCACCCAGTCCCTCGAACGCCTCCGGGCCAACGTCGCGCTTCGGAGCAGGGAACGGGACCGGCTTGGTCGGTATCTCGCCGGGCGGGCCTGAACACGAACGATGCCCCGGCGATCGCCGGGGCATCGTCGTCCGAACCGGTCGGCGTCACTTGAGCTCGACGGTGGCGCCGACGCCTTCGAGGGCCTCCTTGGCCTTCTCCGCCGTCTCCTTGTCGACCCCCTCGAGGACCGGCTTGGGGGCGTTGTCCACGAGGTCCTTCGCCTCCTTGAGGCCGAGGCTCGTCAGCGACCGGACCTCCTTGATCACCTGGATCTTCTGGGATCCGGCGGCGACGAGCACCACATCGAACTCGTCCTTCTCCTCGGCAGCCGCCTCGGCGGGCGCTCCGGGCGCTCCGGCGGCGGCCACCGCCACCGGGGCGGCTGCGGTCACGTCGAAACGCTCCTCGAACGCGTCGAGGAACTCCTTCAGCTCGAGGACGGTCATCTCCTCGAACACACTGAGCAGCTCTTCGGTCGTCATCTTGGCCATGGTTCAGTCCTCCTCACCGTCGGCTTCCGCCGCCGGGGTCTCATCGGGGGTCTCGTCCGAGCCCGTGGGCTCGTCGTCGGGAGCGGTCTCGGCGTCGGCCGCAGCCTCCGCGTCGGCCGAGGCCTCCTGCGGGGCGGGCTCCTCCGACGGGACCGAGTCGCCGTCGTCGGATGGCGATCCGGCCGGGACCTCCCCCGACTCCTTCTTCTCGAGCAGCTGCGAGAACATCGAAGCGGCGTCGCGCGTGAAGGACGACAGCAGCCCGGCGAAGTTGGCGAGCGGCGCCTTCGCGGCGCCGGCGATCTTCGCCAGCAGCACCTCGCGCGGTTCGATCTCGGCGAGACGGGCGATGTCCTCGGGTTTGAGGATGTTGCCCGAGAAATACCCCGCCTTCACGACGAGCTGGTCGTGCTCCTTGGCGAAATCCCGCAGGGCCTTGGCGGCGCCGACCGGATCCTCCTGGGCGAACGCCAGCGCCATCGGACCGGAGAGGTACTCCCCGATCCCCTCGATCCCCGCGGCATCGGCGGCGAGCCGCGCCAAGGTCACCTTGACGACCTTGTACTCGGCCCCCGCCTCCCGCAGGCTGCGGCGGAGCTGCTGCATCTCGCCGACGTCGAGCCCGCGGTACTCCGTCAGGAAGACCGCCTCGGCCTGTTCGAGCCGTTCCCTGATGTCCTCGACTGCCCGGACCTTCTCAGGTCGTGGCATTCGCTCCTCCTCACATGTCATGAGCTCCTCGGCACGCGACCAGGAGCTCGATGGGAGCGACCTGCGCTGGCCGGACGAATCCGTTTCGGCGTGGGCACCAGCGGTCTCGGGCCGAGGATCTCGGAGTTGCAGCGGGCATCGTACGGACGGGTGTCGCCCTGGTCAAGACGGGACTCCGCGAAGGAGCCGGAACAGGGAAAGAAGAGGGGGTCTCTGGGTCCGGGTCCGGCTCGGGCTCGGCTGCCAGGTCCACCGTCTTCGGGCGCCCGCACTCGCTGCGGGGACAGGGTAGGGGCTGTCTCCCGCGTCGGGCACCCTCAGCCCGCCGGACCGGGTGTTCCGGGTGTCCGTGGGCGGGGGCGGTCAGGAGACCCGCCCAGTCGTCCTCCAGAGACCCCCTGTCCTGGGACCACTATCGCGCCCCGCGGCCCCCGTGTCCAGGGAAAAACTGGCAGCGGACGGGTGTTCTCGTCAGCGGGCCAGCGCCGCGACCTCGTCGAGCTTGCCGACGTCGACGTGCACACCCGGCCCCATCGTCGACGACACGGTCAGGGAGCGCACGTAACGGCCCTTCGCCGAGGCCGGCCGGGCCCGTAGGACCTCCGACGTGATCGCCGCCAGGTTCTCGACGAGCTGGTCGAGGGAGAAGGAGACCTTGCCGATCGGGACGTGGACGTTCCCGTATCGATCGTTCCGGTACTCGATCCTCCCCGCCTTGAACTCCTTCACCGCCTTGGCGATGTCGGTGGTGACGGTCCCCGCCTTCGGGTTGGGCATGAGTCCCCGAGGACCGAGGATCCGCCCCAGCTTCCCGACCTCCGCCATCATGTCGGGAGTGGCGATCGCCAGGTCGAAGTCGAGTTCACGCCCTTCGGCGATCTCGGCGGCGAGCTCCTTTCCCCCGACCACGTCGGCGCCCGCCTCGGTCGCCTCGGCATGGCGGTCGGCGGGGGCGAAGACCGCCACCCGCAGCTCCTTGCCGGTGCCGTGGGGCAGCGACACCGTCCCCCGGACGAGCTGGTCGGCCTTGCGGGGATCGATCCCGAGGCGGAAGACGGCCTCCACCGTCTCGTCGAAGTTGGCGAAGGCCAGGGTCTTCACCAGATCCAGGGCCTCCTGGGCCGGGTAGGCCGCGTGGCGGTCGTAGCGCTTGGCGGCCTCTCGATAGCGTTTCCCGTGCTTCGGCATGGTTCCTCCTGTGGTTCCGACGGAAGCTCTCCGAGGAGCTTCCTCCCACGACGGTGCCCCCTCAGGGGCGGTCTCGTTCAGTCGGCGACGGTGATCCCCATCGACCGGGCCGTGCCCTCGACGATCTTCATCGCCGCCTCGATGTCGTTGGCGTTGAGGTCGGGCATCTTGATCTCGGCGATCTCCCTGATCTGGGCCCGGGTCACCGAACCCACCTTCTCCCGATGGGGCTCCGGCGAGCCCTTCTCCACCCGGGCGGCCTGACGGAGCAGGGCCGCCGCCGGCGGGGTCTTCGTGATGAAGGTGAAGGACCGGTCCTCGTAGATGGAGATCTCGACGGGGATGATCATCCCCCGCTGATCGGCCGTGGCGTTGTTGTAGGCCTGGACGAACTCCATCAGGTTGACGCCGTGGGGACCCAGCGCGGTCCCCACCGGCGGTGCCGGCGAGGCCTGCCCGGCCGGGAGCTGCATCTTCACGACAGCAGCGAGCTTCTTCCTACCCATGTTCTCTCCCGTGGATCTGGCGGCTCCGCCGCTAGTTCTTCTGGATGTCCTCGAATCCCAGCTCGACCGGGGTGTCCCGGCCGAAGATGTTGACGAGGACCGTGACCTTGGACTGGTCGAGGTTGATGTCCTCGATGATCCCGTTGAAGTCGGCGAAGGGCCCGGTCACGACCCGGACGCTCTCGCCCACCTCCCAGGCGGGCTTGAAGCGAGGCTTGACCTGCTCGGCCTCCTCCTTGACCCCGAGGAAACGCTCCACCTCCCGCCGGCTCAGCGGGGTCGGCTTGTTGTTCCCACCGACGAACCCGGTGACGCCCGGTGTGTTCCGAACGGCGTACCAGGAGTCGTCGTCGAGGATCATCCGAACCAGGATGTACCCGGGGAAGACCTTCCTCGGGACCGTCACCTTCTTCCCGTTCTTGATCTCGACCACGTCCTCCATGGGGATGTGGACCTCGAAGATCCGATCCTCCATGTGCATCGACTTGATGCGGGTCTCCAGGTTCGCCTTCACCTTGTTCTCGTACCCGGAGTACGAGTGGATGACGTACCAGTCGCCCGGCAGGTCGTAGGGGCTCGGCGGCTTCGGAGCCGGCGTGGCCTCCTCGCCGAGCGTCTCGTCGGCGCCCCGGTCTTCGATCTCGGTCACCTCGGACATCACACCCTTCCGATCACGATGAGGACGGCTTCTTTGAGCACGACGTCGAGCGCGAAGATGACGAGGGTCAGGGCGACGGTGGTGATCACGGTGACGGTGGTGAAGGCCACCATCTGCTCACGCGTCGGCCACGACACCTTCCGCAGCTCGACCCGAACCTCGTGGAGGAACGTGACGACCCGCTTCCACAGGGGCGGACGCGGCTCACCCGGCCGGGTCTTCCCGGCCGACGGCTGGGGCCGGCGCTTCCCCTCTTTCTGCTGCTGCTTCTTCTGGCGCCGTTCCTCCTTCTCCATGAGGCGGCGCATCTCTCGGTTCATCGGTGCTTCCTTCGAGGTTGGGCGATGTCTTCGTTGGGTGGTGTCTTCGCAGGGGTGGAGGGACTCGAACCCCCAACCTCCGGTTTTGGAGACCGGCGCTCTAACCAACTTCGAGCTACACCCCTAGGGGGCCGAGGGCGGGAACCGTCAGTATACGGATGGCCTCGATCCTCTGTAAATCGTAACCGACCCGCGGCCCTCGTCATTTCCCCCGGCCCCGGTCGGCTTCTACGGGCTGGAGTCAGCCGGCGGCGAGACGGCGGCGGAGCGAGAGGGCGACGACGACCGACGCCGCCACCACCACCACCGGCACCACCGGCACCCGACGACGCGGGGCCGTCACCCCGGAGGAACGCTCGATCCCGGCCGCGAAATCCCGCGGTGCCGTGTAGCGGACGGCGCCGAGGGCGGCGAAGCCCCGGCGAAGGGCACGACCCCGGGCGACCTCGGCCTGGCAGCGCAGGCACCCCGAGACGTGTCGAGCCACCGGCGCGAC
>JALSJV010000206.1 GCA_026989215.1 Acidimicrobiia bacterium
CGGCCGCAGGCACCGTTCCCGGTCTCCCCGGCTGGGGAGCCAGGACCGACAGCAGCTCGAGTCCCTCCGGCCCCGCCTCGATCCGGTAGGCGGTCCCGGCGGGGACCACCAGGCCACTTCGGGGCGGGAGGTCTCGGAGCTGGTCGTCGAAGGAGAGGGTTCCGCCGCCCTCCAGCACGAACAGCACGTCTTCGGAGTCGGGGTGGTGGAGCGCGGCGTGGCCTCCGGGGTCGAGGTGGAGGAGGCGCTGCTCCAGGTTGCGACATCCCACGGAGGCGTCGATGCGGATCTCCAGTCGGGCGCCGACACCCTCGACCTCCGCGGCGCGCAGAGGTCGGTCGATCACCCTCGGTGCGCTCACGGGGTTCCTCCGATCACGTCCTCGGGGCGTTCATCGCCGCGGAAGGCGACGATCGGGACCGAGGAGAGCTGCTCGCCGCCGTCGGCGGTGACCCGGAACGTCTCCTGCATGTAGAGGCAGGCCGAGTCGTCGCCGGTCACGACGTGGGGGTGGATGGAGATGATCATGTTCTCCTCCAGCACCGTCTCGTTGCCCTCCCCGATCCGGGGGTGGGCGACCATGATCATGTCGATCGAATGCCCGGTGACATGGCCCGGTTTCACGTCGAGGCCGTCGAAACATCCGAAGACGGCCCGGTGGACGTCGTGGGCGGTGTTGCCCGCCCGCAGGGCCGTACGGGCGGCCTCGAAGGCCTCCTGGTAGGCGGCCATGATCTCGGCGGTGCGGGGGGCGAGACCGTCCCGGGCGATCGGCCGGGCGAACTCGGCCCAGTAACCGGTGGGCCCGGCGATCTCGATCGAGTACAGGAGCAGGTCGTCGGATGCGACGGGGCGCTCGTGGTCGGGATGGCGGAACTCGGGTCCGGCTTCCCCGTGGGGCCCCGACAGCACCATGTTCATGGTGGTGCGCTGGGTCCCGTTGGCGACGAAGAGCGCCTCCGCCGGGGCCATGATCTCCGCCTCCGTCCTGCCCGGCTCGTAGGCGTCCAGCACGGCCCAGAACCCCCGCTCGTTCAGCTCGAAGCTGTGGCGGACGAGGGGGAGCTCCTCCTCGCTCTTGACGGCGCGCAGGTGGTCGAAGGTGACGTCCCAGTCGATCAGCTCGGTGTCGAAGGAGTCGAGGGCCCGGACGTCACGGCCCGGCATGATGAAGTTCGAGCCGTAGACGGCGAGGCGCTGCCAGCCGCGGTCGGAGGCGATCGTCCCGATCTCCGCTCCGGGGACGTCGGCGAAACGCTGGTCGGCGACCCACGCCTCGCCGTGGGCGCCCACCCAGCGTGCCTCGGAGGGGAAGACCATGAAGGGGTCGCCATCCCGGGGGATCACGGCGTAGGCGTAACGGTGCACCATCCGGAACCCCGACACCCAGCGGATGGCTCCTTCGAAACCCGTGTACTCGGTGCCCGCCACCACCAGGGCATCGGCGTCGTCGGCTCCGAGCCGCTCCCGGATGAGGGAGTAGCGGCGGGCGATCTCGGCGTCGCTCGGTCGTGTGTTCATGCCTCCTCCAGTTCCCACGAAGCCTCCAGGCCGCGGATCAGCGCCCACGCCGTCCGGTTGAGGGGGGTCGCCACGCCCACCTCCTCCCCGAAGCGGACGATGCCCCCGTTGAGCTGATCGATCTCGGTGCGGCGACGCGACCGGACGTCCTGCAGCATCGACGGCGCATGGTCGAGAGCAGGCTCGATGCTCTCCTGGAGCAGCACCGCCGGGTCCTTCTCCATCTCGATGCCGAGGGCGGCGGCCACCGCCTTCCCCTCGTCGATGACACGGTCCATCACCCACCTCACGTCGGGGTGGAGGGCCGCCCGGCCGTGGGGGAGGCCGGTGAGGGAGCACAGGGCGTTGGAGGCGGCGTTGAAGATGAGCTTGGTCCACTGGGCCCCGCGGGCGTCCTCCAGTGCCTCGGTCTCCATCCCCGAGCGGGTGAGGACGTCGGCGAGGGCACGGACCTCGGACATCGGCGCCGGCTTCGGCTCGAAGGGGCCGATCCAGGTCTTGCCCGCCGTGTCCCACTGGACGACACCGGGAGCGACCACCTTTCCCGCCGGGAAGGTGGTGCCTCGGATCACCCGTGGGACGTACTCGGCGATCACCTCCTCGTTGCCGACGCCGTTCTGCACCGAGCACACCGCGCCGTCGGTGAACGCATGGGCGGTGGCTTCGATCGCCGGCCGCGTGTACATGCCCTTGGTGGCCACGATCCCGAAGTCGAGCGGGGGGAGCTCCCCGGGGTCGTTGGTCGCTCGAGGGTGGGAGAGGACCTCTCCGACGCCGATGAGGTGCAGCCCGTTGGCGTTGATGGCGTCGACGTGCTCGGCCCAGACGTCGTAGGCCCACACCTCGACGTCGTCGAGGGTGGCGAGATGGGCGGCGAAGAGGCTCCCCACCGCGCCGCAGCCGATCACACCGATTCTCACGTCGTCACCTCCTGGTCGTAGGAGCGATCACGGGCCTTCACCATCCGCCACAGGGCCCGGTTGAGGGGGACCGGAACCCCGAGACGGTCCGCCTCCCGGACGAGGGCACCGGTGATGAAATCGACCTCCGTCTGCCGTCCGGCCCGGACGTCGGCGAGCATCGACGGGACGTGGGCGTACTCCTCGTCGTGGGTCTGGCCGCGGCTCACCGCCTCCACGTTCATCTCCCAGGGGTCTTCCCACAGCTCGATCCCGGCGGCGGCCGCCACCGCCTTCCCCTCCGCCATCAGGTCGTGGACGAGATGCCCGAGATCCGTCTCGCGGTCGCGTCGGGCGAAGAGGGAGACGTGGGGGAGGTCGGTGAGCGAGGCGACGCCGTTGACCGCCGAGTTGAAGATGAGCTTCGACCACTGGGCAGGCCGGAGATCGGGGAGCACCTCCGCTCGAAGGCCCGACGCCTCGAAGAGGTCGCCGATGGCGGTGACCGTGTCGAGGTCGATCCCCGAGGGACGGTAGGGACCCATCCAGGTGGCGGTGTCCAACTCGTACTCCACGTGACGGTCGTCGATGCGCGTTCCGCTCATGAACGTCACGGCCGAGGCGATCCGCCAGGGCCCGTAGCGGCGGACCACCTCTTCGGTGCCGAGGCCGTTCTGGATGGTCATGAAGACCGCGTCGGGACTGTGGCCCTCCATCGGGGCGACGGCGCGGTCGACGTGGTTGGCCTTGGTGGCGACGATGCAGAGGTCGAACTCGGGGAGCTCGGTGGCGTCCGTCACCGCCCGCACGTCGGCCACCAGGTCCGACTTGCCGCTGATCCGCAGACCCTCCCGGTCGAGGAGCTCGGCCTGTTCGCGGCGACGGACGAGGAGCCACACCTCGGCGCGGGAGGCGAGATGGCCTGCACAGAGGCTGCCGATCGCCCCCGCCCCGATGACGACGACCCGCCCGAAGCTCACCCGGCCGACCCCTTCCGGTGGGCGACGATCCGACGGAACTCGTCGTCGGTGACGAGTCCCCGTTTGGCGATCCCGAGGGCCTTGACGTCGGCGAGCACGTCGGCCTCGAGCTCGGCGGGGAGGTCGATCCCGAGCTCCTCGGCCTTGATCCGGACCGAGACGATGCCGCTCTTCTTTCCCAGCACCAACCCCCGCCGGGCACCGACCAGCTCGGAGGCGAAGGGCTCGACGGCGGGGGGTTCACGGAACTGCATCGCCACCGCACCGGATTCCCGGACGAAGGTGTTCCGTCCGGTGACCGGCTTCCAGGGCGCGAGGGGGGTGGCGGCGAGTTCGGCGACCAGGTCCGCCACCTCGGTGAGCAACTCGAGGCGGAGCCTGGTGGATCCGCCGTAGAGGGCTTCGAGGGCGAGGGCGAACTCGCCGAGGTCGGCGTTGCCCGCCCGTTCTCCCATGCCGTTGATGCTTCCCTGCACCCAGTCGGCGCCGGCTCGGACGGCGGCGAGGGAGCAGGCCACCCCCAGACCGAAGTCGTCGTGGCCGTGCCAGTGGATCGGGATGTCGGGACCCACCCATCCCCGGGCCCGCTCCACCAGCAGGGCGGCGCCTTCGGGGGCCGCGATCCCGATGGTGTCCACCACCGCCACCTCCCGGGCTCCGACCCGCACCGCCTCGGTGTAGGCCTGTTCGAGGAAGGCGGGATCGGCCCGGGAGGAGTCCACCCCGAAGAAGCAGACGGTCATCCCGGCGTCGGCGGCGTGGGAGACGGCGGTGCGGATGCGGTCGAGCACCTTCGCGCGATCGAGCCCGTAGGCCGAGAGCTTGCCGTCCGAGAGGGGCGCCTCGATCACGGCGGCGCCGACTCCGAGGGCGATGAGCTGGTCGACGTCCCGGGGCAGCGCCCGGGAGAAGCCCCAGATCTCGGCGTCGAGACCGTCGGCGAGGATCAGCTCGTAGGCCCTGACGTCGTCGGCGGAGACGAGGGGGAACCCGGCTTCGATGCGGTCCACGCCGAGCCGGTCGAGGGCCCGGGCGATCTCCAGTTTCAGTTCGGGACCGAGGGTGACGCCGACGGCCTGCTCGCCGTCCCGCAGGGTGGTGTCGTAGATCCCGATGGTGCGGCCGGCGAAGGGCGTACGGTCGACGGCTTCGTCGTTGAGGGCGCCGGTCCAGACCTTGCTGTGATCGATCATCGGAAGTCGTCCTCGTATCGGCAGAGTTTGTGGGCCCCGTCGGCGGTGATCCAGAAGTTGTCCTCGAGGCGGAGGCCGCCGCCGCCGGAGAAGTAGGTGCCGGGCTCGATGGCGATCACCATCCCCTCCTCGAGGACGCCGCTCCCGGCCTGGTGCGGCCAGGGCGGTTCGTGGGCCCGGGCCCCGACGCCGTGGGAGACCGGATGCGACGGCTCCTCGTAGCCGGCTTCGACGATGCGTCGCCGGATCAGCCGGTCGAGGCCGGCCATCTCGGCGCCGGGTCGGGCGTAGGCGATCGCCTCCTCGAAGATGGCCAACAGGTCGGTGAGGAGCCGGTCGTAGCGCGGGGTGAGGGTGCCTGCGGCCAGCATGTTCTTCGTCAGGTCGTTCCAGTAGCCGTCGGCGCAGACCCAGATCTCGAACAGGGTCGGTTCGTCGGCGACCACCGGCTCCCCCTTGGTGGGGGTGAAGGTGCGGATCCCGTCGCCGGACCAGACGAGGGAGAAGCCGCGCGCCATTCGGACCCGGCCTTCGTAGCCGATCCCGATCCGATGGACGTGCCCCTCCCAGCGGGCACCCACCTCGGCGGTCGACATTCCCGGCCGGATCTCCCGTCGGACCTCCTCGAGGGCCAACGCCGCCAGCTCGTTGGCGATCCGCATCCGTTCCAGCTCCTGCGGGGTCTTGATCATCCGGACCCGGGTGAGGAGGGGGACGGCGTCGACGACCTCGTCCACCACGTTCTCGAAGGCCCGGAAGTAGTCCATCGTGAACACGGTCGGCTCGCCCATCATCCGGTCGACGCCCTGGCTGACCTGGGAGAGCTCGATGCCGACCCGTCCGGTCAGGCCCCGTTCCCGGAGCACCCCGAGGGCGGCCTCCAGGGACCGCGCCGCCGGCGGCCGGGGATCCTCGGGGTGGTAGCCGGCGAAGGGGCGGATGTCGGTGGTCCAGGCGACGTCGGCCGCCTCCTCCATCTGGGGGACGAGCACCAGCAGGGTCGGGTCGCCCTCCCGGGGGAAGACGGCCATGGCGTACCCCTTCATCGACCAGTAGTTGGTGAGGTACAGGACCTGGTCGGGCGCCCGGACCACGAGGGCGTCCAGCCCCTGGTCGGTCATCGCCGCCCGTACCCGGTCGAGTTTCTCGGTGTCGACAGGCCAGTTCATGCCTGGGCCTCCCCACGGGACGGCGGAGGTGATCCGTACGCCTCCTCCCAGGAGATGACGGGGTTGCGGAGGATGCCGATCCTCTCGATCTCGCACTCCATCACGTCCCCGGGACGGAGGTACCACTCTTCGGCGTTCTCCTGGAACGCGGCGACGCCGGAGACGGTGCCGGTGGAGACGATGTCGCCGGCGCTGTAGCCCATCGGCGAGTAGTGGGCGATGATCTGGGGGATCGTCACCCACATGTGGGAGGAGTGGGAGCGCTGACGAACCTCCCCGTTGACCCGCAGCTCCATCGTGAGGTCGTGGGGGTCTCCCACCTCGTCGGCGGTGACGATCCAGGGCCCCACCGGGCAGAAGGTGTCGATGCCCTTGCAGAAGCTGAACACCCCCGAGCGCATCTCCTCCCGCTGGATGTCCCGGGCGGTGATGTCGTTGAAGATGACGTAACCGCCGATGTACGACTCGGCTTCGTCGGCGTCGAAGTGCTTCCCCGACCGCTTGAGGACGACGGCCAGCTCCAGCTCGTAGTCGAGTTCGCTGGTGAGATGGGAGGGGTAGATGACGGGGTCGTCGGGCCCGATGATGGCGTCGACGTTCTGGAAGAAGACGATCCACGGGGCGATCTCATGGGACCAGCCGACCCGTTTCGACTCGTCTTCATGCTCCCGGAAGTTGCCGGCGGTGTGGAAGAACTTCTTCGGGACGATCGGTGCTCGCAGCCGGACGTCGTCGGCATCCCAGGCGGGCCCGGTGGAGGAGGCCGCCCGCTCGAGTCCCTCGTCCCCCAGCTCGAAGACGGTGCGCATGTCGGGGAGGTCGATGGCGACGACGTGGTCGCCCCGCCACACGCCGGGCCGGAGGTTGCCGTCGGGATCTTGGAACGTCACGAGCTTCATGTCTTCACTCCACAGAACTCGGCTGCCAACAATGCGTACGAGGCGGACATCCGGACCAGGGACGGGATCGGGACGCCCTCACCGTCGGGTCCGGGGAGGGCTCCCGCGATCGGCCCGTAGTTGAGGGACGGGATGCCGTAGCGGGTGAGGGTGGAGGCGTCGGATGCCCAGTGCACCCGGGCTCGGGCGGGCGGCTCACCGGCGACGGCCCGGTGGGCGGCGTCGGCGGCCAGGACGACGGGATGATCCTCGTCGATCTCGGCGCCGCCGGCGGTGACGTAGACCTCCCAGTCGACCCCGGCGTCGGGATGGCGGTCTCGGAGCTCGTCGACCAGAGCCCGGAGCTCGGCCTCCGCCTCGTCGAAGCCCATCGTCGGTGGGACCCGGACGTCGAGGAACAGGTCGGTTCGGTGGGGGGTCCTGCTCACCCGCCAGGGGAAGCCCCCGCGGATCGCGCCCAGGTTCACCACGCCGGGGAGGTCGTGGTACCGGCCTCGTTCCTCCCATCGGTCGATCCAGGCGATCACCTCGTCGAGGATGCGGTGCATGCGCACCAGGGAGTTCTCTTCGATGCGCCCCGCGCTGAACGCGGTGTGGAAGAAGGGACCGCTGGTCGAGATCCTCGCCCACAGCGTTCCGTAGTGCCCGACGACGAGCCGCTCCTCGGTGGGTTCGCCGAGGACGGCGGCGTCGGCGACGACGCCGTGGCTCACCAGGTGCCGTGTCCCCGCCCCGTAGCCGCGGTAGCTCGCACCTCGGAACTCGTCGCCCCACTCGGCCTTCTCGATCTCCCCGGCGACGCCGGCGACGACGAGGTCGCCTGCCAGGCGGACGCCGGCGTCCCGCAGGGCGCGTACCGCTTCGACGTAGCAGGCGACCGCGCCCTTCATGTTCATGATGCCGAGGCCCACCAGCACGTCGTCGCGGATCGACGGCACCGGTTTGAAGCCCGGACCCGTCAACCAGGGCTCGTCGCCCGAGTAGGAGGTGTCGAGGTGCCCGTTGAACATGAGGGTGGGTCCGCCGCCGGTGCCCCGGACCCGGCCGACGGCGTTCGCCCGTCCGGGTTCGATCTCCTGTTTGGTGACGACGCATCCCGCCTCGGCGAGCTGGTCGGCGAGCAGGTCGGCGGCGGCCTCCTCGGCACCGGTGGGGGAGGGGACCGCGACCAGGTCGGCGGCGGTCGCCACGAGCCGTTCCCGGTCGACGGCGGAGACGACGGCGGAGACGAGTCCGGGGTCGATCACCCGTCCCCCTTCACGGCCGGGAGCACCTCGGTGCCGAACAGCTCGAGTTGGCGTTCGCGGTCGTCACCCCAGAGCTCCAACATGATGTGGGTGCAGCCCGCCTCGCGGTATTCGCGGATCCGGTCGATGCATTCCGCCGGGGTGCCGGCGATGGGCTTGACCTTCTCCAGGATCTCGTCGGTGACGGCCTCCTTGGCCGCCAGCCTTCCTCCCCGCTCCATCGCCGCGGCCACCGGGGCGATCTCGTCGAAGCTGAGTCCTGCCTTCTGGAGCAGCACATCGGCGGCGCCGCGGATGTTCTGGACCTTGTTCGCCAGGTACATCCCGGCGATCTCCCTGGCTCCGTCACGGCCGCGGGCGGGATCCTCGTCGATGGAGGCGACGATGGTGCACCCGACGTCGAGGTCGTCGGGGCTCCGTCCCGCCCGTTCGGCGCCCTCGGCCATGATCTCGCGGGCGTAGCGGACGAAGGCCGGGGTGGTGATGCTGGCGGTGAGGAGGCCGTCGGCGATCTCCCCGGCCAGCGCCAGCATCTTCGGCCCGGTGGCGGCGACGTAGATGGGCACCTTCCACCGGGGGGCGTCGGCCTCGGCGGGCAGGGTGGGGACCCGGGCGGTGAACTCGCGGCCTTCGAGCTCGAAGCCGTCACCGGCCAGGGTGCGCCGGATGATCTCGGTGGCTTCCCGGATGGCGGCGAGGGGTCGTGCCTTGGTGCGTTCCCCGACCCCGATCTCCCGCATCAGGATCTTGGAGGCGCCGAGCCCGAGGAGGAAACGTCCCGGGCCGGCCGCCTCCTGGGTGACACGGGCCTCCATGGCGATCTGGACGGGATGACGGGAGTAGGGGGAGATGATCCCCCAGCCGATGGAGAGGCGCTCGGTCTCGGCGGCGATGAGGGGGGAGAGGGCGGTCGTGGAGCGGGCCTCCATGGCGTGTTTCCTCCACCACGGGTAGGCCTCGGCGAGCCAGATCGTGTCGATCCCGGCGCGGTCCATGGCGCGGGCGTGGGACAGGATCTCGTCGAGCGGCTCCATCGTGAGCTGCATCACCCCGACGCGAAAGGGCTGCGGCACCTCGGTTCTCCCTCCTTCGCTCGAATATGATACTTGCGCAAACGCCGTCGGGTCGCGTGACCTGGCCGATGAGGCATCCAGCGTTCAGATTTGCTACTTTATCAAGTCGGACCCGAGTCGGGAACTCCGACTCGGCGGGCACGAGGAGGTATTCGCCATGAGAAGGTTCGAGAGACGGTTCGCGTGGTGGGCGGTGTTCGCCCTGATCGTGGCCGCGTGCGGTGGTGGCGGTCAGGCCACCACCACGACCGAGGGCCCGGGCACCACCGCTCCGCCGGCCACCGCCGCCACCACGACCACGGCGGCTCCGGCCACGACCGCCGCTCCGCAGGTGTGCGAGGCGAAGATCGGGGTGATGGCCCCCATCACGGGCCCTGCGGCATCGATCGGGGAGGAGCAGCGCAACTGGGCGCTGTTGGCGGTCGACCTCTACAACGAGGAGAACGGAACCAACTTCGAGCTCGTCGAAGGCGACACCCAGCTCGATCCGGCCCAGGCGAGCACGGTGGCGCAGCAGTTCGCCGCCGACGACGCGATCCTCGGGGTCGTGGGTCCGGCCGGGAGCCAGGAGGTGGAGGCGGTGGGCCCCATCTTCACCGACGCCGAGATGGCATTCGTCTCGATGTCGGCCACCCGGGAGTCCCTCACCGACGGGTCCCTGCCCACCTTCTTCCGGGTCGTGCCCCATGACGGCCAGCAGGGTCCCACCGACGCCCAGTTCATGATCGACGAGCTGGCGGCGTCGAAGGTGATGATCATCGACGACCAGACGTCCTACTCGACGGGGCTGGCCGACACCACCGCCGCCACGCTGGAAGCGGCGGGCGTCGAGGTGGTGCGGGAGTCGGTGAGCCAGGACGTGACCGACTTCTCCGCCCTGGTGGCGAAGATCGACGACGCCACCGACGTCGTGTTCCTGCCCTGGCAGATCGCGGCGAACGCCCAGCTCTTCGGCGACCAGATGGCGGAGCAGGGCAAGGACGCGGTGATCTTCGGATCCGACGGCCTGTTCTCCCCGAGCGACTTCACCGTCGAAGGGGCCTACGTCTCCGCCTTCGCCCCCGACATCCGCGGCATCCCCGAGGACGCAGACCTCGTGGCCGCCTACGAAGCGCAGTACGGCGACTTCGGGACCTTCGGGCCTCCGACCTACGCCGCGACGGTCGTGCTCCTCGACGCCATCAGGTCGCTCTGCGACTCGGGCGCCGAGCTGACCAGGGCTGCGGTCGTCGACGCCGTGCGAGCCACCGACCAGGCGACGTCGATCCTGGGCCAGCCGATCCGCTTCACCGAGAACGGTGACGTGGACGGCGGCAGGTTCTTCATCTTCCAGATCAAGGGAGGCAGCTACGAGCTGGTGAAGTAACCGACGTCGAAGCCGTAGACCATGGAGTTCTTCCTCCAGCAGCTCGTGAATGGCTTGACGCTGGGAGGCGTCTACGCCCTCATCGCTCTGGGGTACTCCATGGTCTACGGCATCCTGAAGCTGCTGAACTTCGCCCACGGCGACGTCTACATGGTCGGGGCTTTCGCCGGGTACGGAGTCCTCGTCGCCTTCGGGGGCCCCGCCGACCCGAGGATCCCGGTCGTGACGCTCATCGTCCTCATGTTCCTGGCCGGCATGCTCGCCTCGGGCATCCTGGGCGTCGTGATCGAGCGGTTCGCCTACCGGCCCCTGCGCAACGCCCCCCGGATCGCTCCCCTGATCAGCGCCGTCGGTGTCTCCTTCTTCCTGCAGAACGCGGCCCTGCTGGTCCTCGGGGCGAGGTTCCGTTCCTACGGGACGGCGAGGATGGTGGACCCGGCGACCGGGCTGCAATGGGGGCCGCTGCGCATCTCGATCATCCGGATCGTCGTCATCCTCTCGGCGGTGGCCCTCATGGTCGTGCTCCACCTCCTCGTCCAGCGCACCAAACTGGGCAAGGCGATGCGGGCGACCGCCTTCGACCGGGAGGCGGCGGCGATGATGGGGATCGACGTGGACCGGGTCATCGTCGCCACGTTCCTCATCGGATCGGTCCTGGCGGGGGCGGCCGGAGTGATGGTGGGCCTCGTGTTCAGCCGGGTGTATCACTTCATGGGGTTCGTCGCCGGGTTGAAGGGCTTCACCGCGGCGGTGATCGGCGGCATCGGCAGCATCCCCGGGGCGATGATGGGGGGTCTCCTCATCGGCCTCGCCGAGGCCTTCTCCGCCGGATACATCTCGTCGACGTTCCAGAACCTGATCGTCTTCGGTCTGCTGATCGTCTTCCTCCTCGCCCGTCCCCGTGGACTGTTCGGCGTGCCCGAACCGGTGAAGGTCTGATGCCGGAGATCGGCACCGACCGTTGGGTCGCCGAGTTCGAGTCCCGTCGGGTGCGCCGAGAGGGACCCTGGGGGCGGCTCATCGAGTGGAGCTCCCGGCGATGGCTGTGGCTGTTCGCCGGAGCGGCGATCGTCTACCCCTTCGTCATCGGCGGCGATTTCGGGATCCGGGTGGGGGTGAACGCCCTGCTGCTCGCCATGCTCGCCATCGGGCTCAACGTGGTCGTCGGGTACACCGGGCTCCTGGATCTGGGCTACGTCGCCTACTACGGGCTCGGTGCCTACGGATATGCGTTCTTGGCGTCGGACCAGTTCGGGATCCACCTTCCGACCCCTGTCGTCGTCGCCGTCGTCGCCCTCGTCGTGTTCGGTGTCGGTCTCGTCCTCGGCCAGCCGGCCCGCAGGCTCGTCGGTGACTACCTCGCCATCCTCACCCTGTTCTTCCTCCAGGTCTTCGTGGAGCTCGCCCTCAACCTGGACCGTCTCGACCTCCCCTTCGTCGACGGGCCGGTGAGCATCACCGGCGGGCCCAACGGCATCGCCGGGGTCGATCCCATGGAGATCTTGGGGTTCCGTTTCGGACAGGTCCGCGACTACTACTTCCTGCTCCTCGTCCTCGTGATCCTGCTCATCGTCGGGGTGACGAACCTCGCCCGCAGTCGCACCGGGGTGGGCTGGCGGGCGATCCGGGAGGACACCCTCGCCGCCGAGCACATGACGATCCCGAGCGGACGGCTCAAGGTGCTGGCCTACGCCTTCGGCGCCACGGTCGCCGCCGTCTCGGGCACGGTGTTCGCCGCCGTGCAGCTCGGGGTGTTCCCGCAGAACTTCACCGTCGCGCTCCTCATCGTCGTCTACGCCGCCCTGGTCCTCGGAGGAGAAGGCTCGATCCCCGGGGCGTTGGTCGGCGCCCTCATCATCGCCATGGTCCCCGAGTTGCTGCGGACACCGGCCGGAGCCCGGCTGCTCTTCTACGGAGGCCTCCTCGTCGCCGGCCTCACGTTGGTGCGGCCTCGTCGGCGGCTGGCGGTCATCGTTCCGGGATTGCTCCTGTTCGGGCTGGCGGTGCGGGCGCTGGTCGCGGGGATCTGGCCCGGCCTCGTCGCCGCCGAGACGGCCGGTGGGGTCGACCGATGGCTGCTGCGGTTCTCCGCCTCGGCGGACGTGGTGGTGAGCGTGCTGTTCGTCGTCACGATCGCCGTCGCGTTGGCGGCGGTGGCGGTTCGGCGTCGGCGGGTCAGGGACGCCCTGTTGATCCTCGGCGTCTACCTCCTGGTCCTCGTCTGGGAGAACCGTCTCGTCGAAGAGCCCAGCATCACCCGCCAGCTCCTCTTCGGAGCGTTGCTGGTGGTGCTCATGGTCGCCCGTCCCCATGGGCTCCTGGGTCGCCCCCGAGTGGAGGTGGTGTGAGACGATGGCGGTGCTCGAACTGCGCGGGCTCACCAAACGCTTCGGCGGGCTCCTGGTCGTGGACGGACTGGATCTGAGCGTCGCCGAAGGCGAGATCGTGTCGCTGATCGGCCCCAACGGGGCAGGCAAAACCACGGTGTTCAACCTCATCTCCGGGGTGTTCACCCCGGACGGCGGCGACATCCTCCTCGACGGACGCAGCATCGTCGGCCTTCCCCGTCACGAGATCGCCCGTCGGGGAGTGGCGCGGACGTTCCAGACGCTGCGGGTGTTCCTGAACATGACCGTGGCGGAGAACGTGATCGCGGCCGAATACGCCTCGGGGACGGTGGGGGCGGTCCGGAGCTTCCTCGGGACGCCGGCGGCTCGGGCCGAGGCGGAGCGGATGCGGGCCGAGGCGGAGCGGCGCCTCGCGTTCTTCGGCGAGCGGCTCGTCGGGTACCGACTGGAGCAGCCCGCCTACAGCCTGTCGTACGCCAATCGGCGGCGGCTGGAGATCGCCCGGGCGATGGCGACGGGGGCGAGGCTGCTGTTGCTCGACGAGCCGGCCGCGGGGATGAATCCGGCGGAGACCCAGGAGATCACTCGCCTCATCGGCCAGCTCCGGGACGAAGCCGGGTACACCATCCTCGTGATCGAGCACGACATGCACGTGGTGGAGGGGATCTCGGACCGGGTCGTCGCCCTCGATCACGGCGTCAAGATCGCCGAGGGGAGCTTCGACGACGTGGCGACCGATCCGGCGGTCGTCGAGGCCTATCTGGGCAAGGGAGGGGCGGCGACCAAGTGACACCGTTGCTGGAGCTGGCGGAGGTCGACACCTTCTACGGGGAGATCCACATCCTGCAGAAGGTCTCCCTCCAGGTGCAGCCCGGTGAGCTGGTCTGTCTCCTCGGCGGCAACGCGTCGGGGAAGAGCACGACCCTCAAGACGTGCCTCGGCATCGTCCGCCCGGCGGCGGGGCGAGTCCTGTTCGACGGGGAGGACGTCACGGACGCCCCGACGAGCCACCGCATCGCCCGGGGGATGGCGATCGTGCCGGAGAATCGGAGGGTCTTCGCCCCGATGACGGTGATGGAGAACCTGGAGCTGGGTGCCTACCTCCGAGACGGGGATCTGAAGGGGGACTTCGAACGGGTCTTCGACCTGTTTCCACGCCTCTACGAACGGCGTGACCAGCTCGCCGGGACCCTGTCGGGCGGAGAGCAGCAGATGCTGGCGATGGGACGAGCGCTGATGTCGCGCCCGCGGATGCTGCTCATGGACGAACCGTCCATGGGGCTCGCTCCGGTCCTCGTCGAGCAGTCCTTTCAGATCATCGCCGACGTCCACGCCCAGGGGGTGGGCATCCTCGTCGTCGAGCAGAACGCCAACATGGCGCTCTCCATCGCCGACCGCGGATATGTTCTGCAGACGGGGCGGATCGTTCTCTCCGGGCCCGCCGCCGAGTTGGCGGAGAACGAAGACCTGAAACGTGCCTACCTGGGGAGGTGAGCGGTGACCGATCTGGCAGCCCGTTGGCGAGACGCCTTCCCGATCCTCGCCCACACCACCTACCTGAACTCGTGCTCCCAGGGGGCGTTGAGCGACGCGGTGCGGGCCGCCTACGAGCGGTATCTCGCCGACTGGGACGAGCTGGGGTCGCCCTGGGAGCTGTGGGTCGGCAAGGAGGACGAGGCGCGGGCCGCCTTCGGTCGCCTCGTGGATGCCGGCCCCGAGGAGGTGGCAGTGGTGGGATCGGTCTCCCATGCCGTGAGCTCGGTGGTGAGCGCGGTCCCCTTCGCGGATGGTCGTGACACCCTGGTCTACACCGCCCTCGACTTCCCGACGGTGGGCCAGATCTTCTGGGCGCAGGAGCGCCGGGGCTTGCGGATCCTGGAGATCCCCGAGGGTCCCGACGGCGGGATCGACCTCGACGCCGCCCGGGAGATGATCGACGAGCGGTGCGCCCTGGTGTCCTGCTCCCTCGTGAGCTATCGCAACGGCGCCCGTCTCCCCGTGGTCGACCTGGTGGCGTTGGCCCGGGAGCACGGGGCGATCAGCCTCGTCGACGGCTATCAGGGGCTCGGCGCGATGGACGTGAACGTCGAAGGGCTGGGGGCGGACCTCGTCGCCGGTGGCGCCCTCAAGTACCTTCTCGCGTCGGCCGGGGTGGCGTTTCTGTGGTGCCGGA
>JALSJV010000207.1 GCA_026989215.1 Acidimicrobiia bacterium
TTGCCGACGATCAACGCCAGGCCGAGCCCGGCGATCATCTGCGCGAAGAGGCTGTCGAGGCCGAGGATGTCTGCCACGACCCGGAACGGTAGCGGCCTCCGTCAGCTTCCCGACCGGGCTCGGACGATGGCATCACGGAGCCCGGAGGCCCCGAGGGCAGCGGCTTCACTCGCCAGGTCGCCGTCGGCGGCGGGGAGGAGTCGGTCGCCGTCGAGGATGAGGATCCCTTGGGGGACGATGGGGCGGTAGAAGCGTCCGGCGCTCTCCGGATCCCTTTTCAGCCAGAGGAAGGCGACCACCTTCTGTCCCTCGTTGCGCCACTCCCGGGAGAACGGCGAGGCGTCCCGTTCGGTCTCGACGGCGACGGTGGCACCCACGGCGAGGTCTCCTGCCCATACCTCGTCGATCGTGAGGGTCGTCTCTTCGAAGGCGACCCCCGGATCGTTCTCGCCTGCTCCCACCACTCGCCCAGGCCTGCTGTCGGCGACGGTGGCGACGACGACGAGGTCGGGTTCGGTGAGGAGCTCTTCGAAGGTGTGGGCCACACCGGGGCTTCCCGGTGGACGGAGATCGTACTGGATGCCCCGGGGTTCCGAGGTGCCGCAGGCCGTCACGAGCACGAGCGCTGCGATGGACCACGTCCACCACCTGGGTCGAGGGACCTTTGAAGCCGGCACGTCAGTATTTCGTGTTGAGGATCGCCTTGTCATGGGCGTCCGGCGAACTCCTGGTAGACCGATTCGGCCAGCCTCCGGACCGCCCCGATGTCGAGGCCGCCGATGTCGTGGCCGGAGACGGTCACGAGGTAGGCGCCGTCGAAGACCCGCACCGACCGCATCTGCACCCTGGGGAGGTCGACGTTCTCGACGACGACGTCGAGGTCCCCTGCCCGCTCGATGGTGGCGTACTCGGTGACGAACATCGACGGGTCGACATCGGCCGGCCACCGTTGCCAGGAGACGAACAGGACTCCCTTCCCGTCGGAGTAGGCCACTTCTTGGAACACACCCTCGTCACGGACCCCGGTGAGGTGGAGGCCGGCGAGCGCCTCCGCCGCCGCCGAAGGCACGGGAGGCACGGCCGCTGCCAGCCGGTCTGGGAGGGTCGCGGAGATCGCGGTCCAGCGACTCTGGCGTTCTGTCTCGACCAGCTCTGATTCGGCGACGGCCGAGAAGGCGAATCCGACCGTGACGACGACCCCGGAGAGAACGATCGTGACGATCCGACGCATCCGGGTGGTCATGAGATACCCCGTGTTGAAGATGACCCAGCCAAGATAGTTCAGGTACTGAATCTCCCAGTTGCTCGAGGGTCCGCCAAACTGGCGGAACGTGTCGAGCAATGGCAGGTAGACGCTGAGGTACCAGTAGCAGTCCGGGCCTGCGTAGCACCGTCGAAGGCGGTTGAGTTTCCCCAGCAGGGATCGTGGGCCTCGACGGCCGGGCTGAAGAACCAGATCGTGAACACGGTGAGGATCACCGGGCTCAGTGCACGTCCTCGCCCCATCCTGGAACCCCCCTGTCGGTTCTCGGATCTTCTCTCTGGCTCTCTCTCGTCAACCCCTCTTGTATCGTCGAGCCGATGCCGAGACACTGCTACGTGCTGCGGGTGTTCACCCGGGGAGACGAGGGAGGCAACCATCTCGGAGTGGTCACCGACGTCACCGGGCTCACCGGCCAGACGATGCAGGAGATCGCCACCGACCTGGGGTTCTCGGAGACGGTGTTCCTCGACTGGCGGCACGGCGGGATCCCGAAGGCTCGGATCTTCACCCCGTCCCGGGAACTCCCCTTCGCCGGGCATCCCCTCGTCGGGGCGGGGTGGGTCCTGTTGGCGATGGGTCCGGGGGGACCAGACCGCATCAGTTGCGAGATCGGGGACGTCGCCATCCGTCGAGAGGACGACCGGGTCTGGATCGCGCCTCCCTTCGATCAGCCGGTGAGGCGATCGGCCACGACCGTCGGGGATGGGGTCGAGGCGGTGGAGGTGTGGCAGGTCGACATGCCCCTGCCGTATGTGGTCGCCCGACTTCCCCATCCGGCGGCGGTGGCGACCCTCACGCCACCGGCCGAGGGTGGGGAGATCTACGTCTGGGCGTGGGAGGAGGAGGGACGGCGGGTGAAGGCACGGTTCTTCGCCGCCGCGATGGGGGTGATCGAGGACCCGGCGACCGGCTCCGCCGCCGTCGCCCTGGCTGCCGCCCTCCGGGCCGGAGGGCACCCGATGGGCGACCTCGTCATCTCCCAGGGTGATGAGATCGGGCATCCGTCCACCCTTCATCTCCGATGGGACGCCGACCGGGTGGAGGTCGGCGGTACGGTGCGGCGGGACGAGGTGCGGGAACTGACGGTCTGACCACACCCCGTAGACTCGCACGCCATGGCCACCGAAGGATCCAAGCTGGCGGTACTCGCCGCCTTCTTCGCCAACCTGACCATCGCCGTCGCCAAGTTCGTCGCGGCCGCTCTCACCGGCTCCGCCGCCATGCTGGCGGAGGGTTTCCACTCGGTGGCCGATACCGGGAACCAGGCCCTGCTGCTCTACGGGATGCGAGCCGCCCGCCGCCCTGCCGACCCCGAGCACCCCTTCGGCTGGGGGAAGGAGTCGTATTTCTGGAGCTTCATGGTGGCGGTGATGTTGTTCGCCGGCGGGGCGGTCCTGTCGTTCCGCCGGGGGATCGAGGCACTCCGCGAACCCCACGAGGTGGAGAGCCTCACCGTCGCCTTCGTCGTCTTGGGTGTGGCCCTGGTGATCGAAGCGGCTTCTTTCACGGTCGCCGCCCGCCAGTTCGCTCGAGCCAAGGGCACCCGGTCGTGGTGGCGAGCGGTGAGGGAATCCAAGGACGCCCCGATCGTCGTCGTCCTCCTCGAGGACAGCGCGGCGGTGACCGGCCTCCTCATCGCCCTGGTCGGGACGGGTCTGGTGGCGATCACCGGCAACATCGTGTTCGACGGGATCGCCTCGCTCCTCATCGGGGTCCTGCTCGCCGTCGTCGCCGTCTTCTTGGCGACCGAGACCAAGGCGCTGCTCATCGGTGAGGCGGCCAGCCGTGCCGACCGGGCGCTCATCCGGGGCAGCCTGCTCAGCATGGCGGAGGTCGAGTCGGTCGGTCGGCTCCTCACCATGCAGCTCGGACCCCACGACATCCTCGTCAACGTGGAGATCGACCTCCGCGACGGCCTGTCGGGCGACGAGGTGGAGCAGGTCATCGTCCAGGCCGAGGATCTGATCCGTCGGGTACTCCCCGACGTGAAGCACCTGTTCGTCGAAGTGCGGGATCGGGAACGTGGCTGAGGCGTCGGCGCCCGCCTCCTCGGCCAACCTCGGTCCGGGGTTCGACTGCCTCGCGCTGGCGATCGAGCTCCGATGTCGGGTCTCGGCCGAGCGGTCGGAGGCGTGGTCGGTGTGCCATGACGGTCCGGAGCGTCCCGCCGAGGGCGAGGCGGACGCGGTGCTCGCCGCCGCCCGGGCGGTCTGCGACGTCCCCCTTCGGCTCGTCGTCGACAACCGGATCCCCGTCGGTCGCGGCCTGGGCTCGTCCGCCGCCGCCTATGCCGCCGGGGCTGCCGCCGCCCTTCGGGCCGCGACCGGGGAGGCGAACACCGACCGGGTGTTTCGGGTCGTGTCGGAGCTGGAGGGGCATCCCGACAACGCCGCCGCCGCCGTCTTCGGCGGGTTCGTCCTGGCCGACGCCGAAGGCCGCGCGCATCGTCTCCCCTGGAACCCGACGTTGGGTGTGGTGGTCGCCGTGCCGCGGGCGCGGCTTGCCACGGTCGAAGCCCGCCAGGTCGTCCAGGATGTCCAGCCCCTCGGGGTCGTCACCCGCAGCCTCGCCCGGGTGGCATCTCTGGTGGCGGGTCTGCTCACCGCCGACGCCGATCTCCTCGCTGCCGCCCACGGTGACGAGATCCACGAACGACCCCGGTCGCTCCGTCATCCTTCCGTCGGTGGGCTGCTGGAGGTGGCGAAGTCGGCGGGAGCCCTCCACGCGGCCTGGTCGGGCGCCGGGCCGTCGGTCTTGGCGGTGGTGGAGTCCGACACTCGGGCGTCGGTGGTCGAGGCCTTGGCGAAGGCGTTGGGGGACGACGGGTCCGTGTTGGAGCCGGCGATCGCCGTGCGCGGCCTGATCTGATCGGTTTGACCTGACCGGGCGGAGCCGCCATCCTTGGCGCCTCCCCACACGGATTTCGAGGTACTGCATGGGTTCGCTGATCAAGAAGCGCCGCAAGAAGATGTCGAAGCACAAGTACCGCAAGCGGCGCAAGGCGAACAGGCACAAGAACAAGCCGTGATCCGTGACCCGGGGCCCACGACCCCGGGTCTCGTCACGTCTGGTCGGAGGAGTCCGATCAGAGGAGCACCGAGAGGGCGACGACGCCGAGGGAGACCACCAGGATCGCCCCCTGAAGCGCGCCCCGGAGGGCTGGGCTCTGCCGTTTGGCGGCGAGCTGGTGCCAGAGGGCGAGGGCGACGAGGAGGACGACGAGCGCCGCCTTGGTGACGAGGCGGCCATCCCAACCCCGGTTGAGGGCTTGGAAGAGGCCGGTGGGGACCAACAGCCCCATCGCCGTCCAGGAGACGACACCGAACCGGCGGGCCATCGCCTGGAGCACCTCCCGCTCGACACCGTGGCGGCGGAGGGCGGCGACGAGGGCCCCGAGGGTGATCAGACCTCCCACCCAGACCGCCATCGCCACCAGATGCAGCCATCGGATCGTCGCCATCATGCCTCCTGCAGGGCCGTTCCACGCACGAAGATCCGTACGCCGTCGTCGACCTCGACGTACCCCATGCCGGGGCGGGGGTAATGGCCTGCCGCCATCGCGGTCCCGGTACCGGCGAGGCGCTCGAAGACGCGTTCGCGGGTCGCCCTCGCTCGGGAGGGGTCGACGTCGAAGGGGACGCCCCAGGACGGATCGGGTACCTGGGCGGGGTGATGGGTGACGTCCCCGGTGATGAAGGTGCGGGTGCCGAGGGAGGCGACGGTGACCGACTGGTGCCCGGGGGTGTGCCCGGGGGTGGGTTCGACGATCAGCCCGGGGAGGATCTCCCGTTCCCCGTCGACCACGTCGATCCGGTCTCCGGTGATGAATCCCATCATCACCTCTCGGACGGCGTCGGGTGCGGCCCCCTCCGCTCCCAGCCAGTAGTCCACCTCGGCTTCTTGGAGGACGAACCGGGCGTTGGGGAAGGCCGGGGTTCCGTCCAGGGTCCGGTCACCTCCGCAGTGGTCCAGGTGCAGATGGGTGTGGATCACCATCCGGATGTCGGCCGGGGAGACCCCGAGCATCGCCAGAGCCTCGGGGAGGCGGCCGCTCTCGGTGCCCGGGGGGAGTCCCGGTCGTCCCCCGGCTCCTGCATCGATGAGGACCGGGTGACTTCCGCCGACGACGAGGAAACAACCGAGGGAGATCCGAAGTTTCCCGTCCTCCAGCCACTCGGGGTGTCGGTCCCACAGGTCGGGCTCGGATTCTGGGAACATCTCGAGGGGCTCGCGGTAGAACCAGCCGTCTTCGATCGCGTAGACGGTGTAGGCGCCGCATGGCATGCTCCAGATCATCGACGCATCATACGAAGGTGCCATGACCGTCAGATACGAAACCAGGGGAACGGTGGCGGTGATCACGATCGACCGTCCCGAACGCCGCAACGCCATCGACCGGGCGACGGCGATCGCTCTCGCCGACGCCTGGGGTCGTTTCGCCGCCGACGACGAGCTGGCGGTGGGGATCCTGTACGGGGCAGGCGGGGTCTTCTCCGCCGGAGCGGACCTGGTCGCCTTCGACCTGGTGGACGACCCCGGCGGATGGCTCGGGTTCACCCGGACGACGGTGGACAAGCCGACGATCGCCGCCGTCGAGGGATACTGCGTCGCCGGCGGTCTGGAGATGGCCCTGTGGTGTGACCTTCGTGTCGCAGGTTCGGGTGCCGTGTTCGGATGTTTCGAACGGCGATACGGCGTTCCGCTGGTCGACGGAGGCACCCAGCGTCTTCCCCGTGTGGTCGGTTTGGGTCGGGCCCTCGACATGATCTTGACGGGCCGGCCGGTGGACGCGGTCGAAGCGCTCGAGATGGGGCTCGTGAACCGGGTGGTCGAGGAAGGATCGGCCCTCGCCGAGGCGGTCGCCCTCGCCGAACGGATCGCCGAATTCCCCCAGGAGACGCTGCGGGCCGACCGGCGGGCGGTGTACGGAGGGTTGGGGCTCCCCCTGCCCGCCGGATTGGAGCTCGAGCGTCGGGAAGGGGCCGGAGTGCTGGATGTGGCCCGTCGGGGAGCGGCGCGCTTCGCGGCGTCACGGCGCCCGCCCCCGGTCGAGGAGGCCAGGCCGGGCGAGGTGGTGGTGCGGATCGAGAGCGAGGGGATCGAAGAGGGTCGGCCGGGGAGCCTGGAGCGTTTCCCGACGCCGGGCGGGACCGCTCGCGCCTACGTCGCCACCCCGGCCGAGGTTCGGGGGCCGGGGGTGTTGGTCCTCCACGACTGGTGGGGCCAGCGTGCCACCCACCGCGACGTCGCCGACCGGTTGGCGGAGGCGGGGTTCGTGGCGATGGCCGTCGATCTGTACGACGGACTGCTCGCCGCCGACGCCGCTCAGGCCGAAGAGCTGATGATGGGGCTCGACCGACCCACCGCCTCGGCCCATCTCGTCGCCGCCCTCGACGCCCTCGTCTCGCATCCGGCGGTGACGGGCGACCGGGTGGGGGTGGTCGGGTATTCCTTCGGGGGCGGCCTCGCCCTCTGGTTGGCGACCCTCGACCGACGGGTCGCGGCGTGCGTCAGCTACTACGGCGCGGTGCCGTGGAACGACGTCCAGCTCGACTTCACCCGGGCCGACGCCGCCTTTCTCGGCCACCATGCATCCGAGGACCGCTGGGCCTCACCGCTTCGGGCCGCGGATCTGGAGCGGAGGCTTCGGGATCTGGGATGCGACGCCACCTTCCACGTCTACCCGGCGACGGCCCATGGTTTCGCCGACCCGGCGGAACCCACCTTCGCCCCGTCGGCGTCGGCGATGGCCTGGGAGCGGACCGTCTCGTTTCTCCGCAGGATCCTGGCCCCGACTTCGATGCCGCGGCCTGAGTAGCCTGACGTCATGGAGTTGGTCCGCCACGACCATCCGCCCCTGCGGTCCCCGGCGGCACTGGTGGCCTTCACCGGCTGGGGCGACGCCGGCGAGGCGTCGAGCTCGGCGGTGGAGCACCTGGCTGGGCGCGGCCGGATCATCCCCCTCGCCACCGTCGACCCCGACGGGTTCTTCGACTTCCAGGTGACACGGCCGGTCGTCGAGCTGACCGGCGACGGCACCAGGCGCCTCGTCTGGCCAGACGTCCGGATCGACGCCGTACGTCTCGAAGATCTCGACCGGGACCTCGTGCTGGTGCGAGGTGCCGAACCCAACGTCCGCTGGAAGGCCTTCACCCTGCTGGTCGCCGAGACCCTCGCCGGACTCGGCGTCGGGACGGCCGTCACGCTCGGTGCCTTCATCGGGCAGGTTCCCCACACGCTGCCGGTCCCGCTGATCGGGGTGGGAGCCGACCCGGGACGCCTTCGGGACCGGCACCTCTTCACCTCCCGGTACGAAGGTCCGACCGGGATCATCGGTGCCCTCAACGTCGCCCTCACCGACGTGGGGATCGACACGGTGAGCGTGTGGGCTGCCGTCCCCCACTATGTCTCCGCCCAGCCCTATCCGCCGGGGGCCCTGGCGCTCCTCGAGGCCGCCATGGACCTCCTCGGATGCACCGTCGAGCTCTCCGAGCTCACCGCGGAGGCAGCCGAGTTCCGTCAGGCGATGGACGTGGTGTTGGAGGAATCCGAAGGCCTCGCCGACTACGTGCGGGAGTTGGAGGAGGAGGCCCGGAGCGACGCCGCCGGTGACGGGAGGCGACTGGTCGAGGAGATCGAGCGGTTCCTCCGGGAGAGCTGACCGGGGAGCGATCCGTCCCTCGTCACATCCCTTTCACCCCTTCGAAACGAAACGACAACACTCCCGCGACCGCGCCGCAATCTCCCGCCCGTAGCTTCGCCGTCGTCACCCAACAGGAGGCGATATGAGACGGAGATTGCTCCATGTCGGAGCGGCGGCGACGCTGCTCACGGCGGTGTCGGCGAGTCCTGCCTGGGCGCAGGAGGTCAGCGCCGAATCCGTGCAGGCCACACTCGACAACATCTGGATCGTCGTCGCCGCGGTCTTGGTGATCCTGATGCAGGCGGGCTTCGCCCTCGTCGAGGCGGGTCTGACCCGCGCCAAGAACGTGGCGAACATCATGATGAAGAACCTGATGGACTTCTCGGCGGGGGTTCTCGCCTTCGGGGCGATCGGGTTCGCCATCGCGTTCGGGTCCGGGAACGACTTCTTCGGGATGAAGGGCTGGTTCCTCGACCCGGGTCATTTCACCGAGGGGACGTTCGGGAACCTGTCGCTCGCCACCTATTTCCTGTTCCAGGTGGCCTTCGCCGCGACGGCGGCGACGATCGTGTCGGGAGCGATGGCCGAGCGCACGAAGTTCAAGAGCTACTTCGTCTACAGCTTCGTGATCACCGCCATCATCTACCCGGTCGTCGTCCACTGGTTGTGGGGTGGGGGCTGGCTGGCGAAGCTGTCGACGCCGATGATCGACTTCGCCGGATCCACCATCGTCCACGGAGTCGGAGGTTGGGCCGCTCTGATGGGGGCGCTGGTCCTCGGACCACGGATCGGGAAATACGACTCCGAGGGGCGCCCGCGGGCCATCCCCGGCCACTCGATCCCCTTCGCCATCGTCGGGGTGTTCATCCTCTTCATCGGATGGTTCGGGTTCAACCCGGGGTCGCAGCTCGCCGCCGACGCCGCGGTGCCTCGGATCGCCGTCACGACCCTCATCGCCGGTGCGGCCGGGGGCGTCTTGGCGGCGTTCACGATCTGGTTGAAGACCGGGGTCCCCGATGTGGCGATGGCGGGCAACGGCGTCCTCGGAGGCCTGGTCGGGATCACCGCCGGCACGGCGAACGTCAGCAACTGGGGGGCGTTCATCATCGGGGCATTGGCCGGGATCCTCGTCGTGTATTCGGTGATCTTCTTCGATCGACGGGGGATCGACGACCCGGTCGGGGCGGTCTCGGTGCACGGGGTGTGTGGAGCCTTCGGGACGCTCATGGTCGGGCTGCTCGCCACCGACACCGGGCTGTTCTACGGCGGCGGTTGGTCCCAACTCGGATCCCAGGTCATCGGGGTCGTCGCCGTGTTCGTGTTCGTGACCGTCACCTCCGGGGCTCTCTTCTACGCGATCAAGGCGACCATCGGGCTCCGGGTGCCGCCCGAAGAGGAGATCGAAGGCCTCGACGTGGTGGAGCACGGGTCGCCCGGGTACGGTCCCGACGTGTCGGCGCTGTCGGCAGGCTGAGAGGAGCGGAGGACATGAAGCTGATTACCGCAGTCGTCAGACCGCACAAGGTCGACGAGGTGAAGGAGGCCCTGCGCAAGGTCGGGGTCAAGGGCATCACGGTCACCGAGGTGAAGGGGTTCGGGCGTCAAGGCGGCCACGCGGAGACCTACCGGGGCGCCGAGTACAAGGTGGAGTTCATGCCGAAGGCGAAGCTGGAGGTGTTGGCCGACGCCGCCGACACCGAGGCGATCACCGCCGCGATCCGGTCGGCAGCCGTCACCGGGCAGATCGGAGACGGGAAGATCTGGGTGACCGACGTCGACGCGGTGATCAGGATCCGCACCGGGGAGCAGGACCGAGAGGCCCTCTGATCCGGGGCGTCACAGGGCGCCGAGGCGGTCCTCCAGCCTCCGGCGGAGGGCCGCCGACTCGGCCTCGGTGAGGATCGGGATCCCGCCCACCCGCCGGGTGAAGAACACGTCTCGGGCCTGGCCGCCCATCGTGTCGATCCGGGCGAGATGGATGTCGAGGCCTTCGAGGTAGAGGGCCTCGACGATCTCGGCGAGGAGGCCCACCCGGTCCGGCGCCCGGACCTCGATCACCGTGTAGCGGCCCTCCCGACGCACCTTCACCTCGGCCCCGCGTCGGGGGCGGCGAGGCCGGTAGGTCTCGGTGCGACGACGCGACGCCCCGGCCAGATCCCGGCGTCCCTCCAACCCGGCCACCAGGTCGGCGGCGATTCGAGCCCAGCGTTCCGAGGGTACGGGGCCTCCGGTACGGTCGTCGAGGACGTGGAAGGTGTCGAGGGCGACGCCGTCGGCACGGGTCCGGAGCCGTGCGTCGAGGATCCCCACGCCGTGGCTGGTGAAGGCCCGGGTCACGGCCACGAGGAACCCGGCCCGGTCCCGGCCGGCGACGAGGACCCGTCCGGGGTCGTCGGGGTGGGGGACCACCGCGGCGGGACCGTCGAGGTCGTCGGCCACCCGGAGGTGCCAGAGCACGTCGCCCGGGTCCGTCGTCGCCAGATAGTCGGACGGCATCGCCGCCACGTGCTCTTCGATGCTCCGACGGTCGCAGTCGGGACCGCACCACGCCAGCAGGGCCTCGACGTCGGGGGTGGCGGGGACCGCACCGCCCGCCTCCAGGGCTTCTCGGACTCGCTGGTAGAGGCGCTCGAGCAGCGAGGCCCGCCACGAGTTCCACATGGTGGTGCCGGTCGCCCGGAGGTCGGCGACGGTGAGGAGGTAGAGGACCTGGAGCTGGGGAAGGCTGCCGACCAGGGAGGCGACCTCGTCGATCACGGCCGGGTCGTCGATGTCGCGGCGGGTGGCGGTCTCGGACAGGAGGAGATGGTGACGGACGGCGTCGACGACGGCCGCCGACGTCGCCGCGCCGAAACCGTGGCGGCGGAGGAACGCCCCGGCGAGTTCGGCTCCGATCACCGAATGGTCGCCGTCCCGTGCCTTCCCGATGTCGTGGAAGAAGGCGGCGAGGAACAGCACCTCGGTGTCGCCGAGCTCGGTGGCGATCTCTCCCAGGGGACCCCGATCTTCGACGAGCCGCCGCATCTCGGCGGCGGTGCGCCACAGATGGGCGCCGACGGGATGGTCGTGGAAGGGGGCGAGCTGGGGCGCAGTCGCCACCGGTCCCCATTCGGGGAGTTCGCGATCCACCCAGCCCAGGTGGTCGAGAAACCCGAACACGGTCCGTCCCCGCTCACCGGCCGCCAGCAGCTTGACGAAGGCCGACCGGTCCGCCTCCGTCCAGGCAGCCGGTGCCGCCGCCCGGATCATCGCTTCCTCCTGGGGATGGAAGAAGACGCCCGAACGTCGGCCGGCCGCTCGAAGCGCCAGCTCGAGCACCGAGTCGGCGGGGACGGCGTCGTTCTCGGCGGTTCCGAATCGGCTGCGAACCCGGCCGAACAGCCTCCGACCGAATCCGACCAGGGGGTCGGCTTCGGTGTGGAGGTCGGGCCACCACCCATCGGCCAGGCGGTCACCCAGGTCGAGGGCCGCCATGAGTCGGGCGGAGAGATCGTAGGGGTTGGTTCCGAGCCAGGCGGCGGCGGGTTCCCGCAGGTCGACGACGTAGCGGTCCATCGCCCGGCCGGAGACGGCGTGGAGGGCGTTGCGGACCCGGAGCAGGTCGTTGCGGGCCTCGACTTCGTCGGGGGTGGCCTCGGTCACGTCGAGGCCGAGAAGCTCGGCGCGACGGCGCTCCCACCAGAACCCCTGATGGGTGCGGAGAGCCCCGCGTCCCTCTTTGAGGTCGGCGGCCATGACCGGGTAGGGGTCCCGGGCTCGGCGTGCCCGTTCGCGGCCGACCAGATCAGTGGTGAGGGGCCGGTGCCGGACCAGCTCGACGAGGACGCCGATCAGCTCGCCGAACAGGTCGGCATCACCGACGATCAGACGTGCCGACAGGAGGGAGGTGAGCGTCTCGAAATCGTCGAGGGCGGCGGCCCGACAATCGGCGACGGTGCGGACGGCGTGACCGACGGCCAGATGCGCGTCCCAGAGGGGGTAGAGGACGGATCGTACGAGCGGCTCGGGATCGTCGCGGCGGTGGAGGAGCATGATGTCGACGTCGGACCAGATGCACTGTTCACGGCGCCCATACCCGCCGATCGCCACCACCGCCACGTCGGTGCCCAGTCCGGCGGCGAGCTCCTCGATGGCTTCGTCGAGACGGGCGGTGAGGGCCTCGCAGACGTCACCACCGCCGTCGCCGGTTGGCGCTTCGCGCAGCGACTCCCTGAGTTCGGAGAAGGGTCGGAGGGGAGAGGTCACGGGTCCTCAGCGTATCGTCGCCGCCGGTTTCTGCCTGGGGGTCAGAGGAGCGTCTCGATCCCGGCGGCGGCGAGGACGGCCTTCACCCGTTGGATCGTCTCCGGGGAGGTGTCGGGCCATCGGTGGGCACGGCGTCGGGTGCCGCGCCGGCGGAAGGGCATCACCCGGACCGGTACGCCCGGGGCGTGGGATCCGACGATCTCCGCCCACCAGGCCAGCTCGGTCTCGTCGTCGGTCTCGCCTTCGATGACGAGGAGTCGGACTTCGGTCAGCTTCCCCCACTCGGCCAGCAGCCGGATCGACTCGACGACCTGCTCGTTCCCCTCCCCGGTGAGCCTTCGATGACGATCCGGGGATGCGGCCTTCAGGTCGACCATCGCCCCCTCGATGACCGGTGCCAGCCGTCGCCATCCGGCGGGAGACAGGGACCCGTTGGTGTCGACGAGTCGCTCCAGATGGGTGAGGTCGCGGTCGTCTCCGAGCCGGGTGAACAACCGGACGAGGGCGTCGAGCTGCAACGTCGGCTCGCCTCCCGTCACCGTCACTCCGGAGATGAACGGGGCCGTCCGGGCGATGTCGGCGACGACTGCGTCGATGGTCATCGGACGGATGGTGGGATCGGCGTCGAGCGGACAGACGGTGAGGCAGTCCCCGCACGAGTCGCAGCGGTCTTCCCGGAACAGGATCGAACCGGCGGTGGGGACGGTCAACGCCTCGGAGGTGCAGACGTCGACGCACACCGCACATCCGTCACAGCGCCCGATCGTCGACGGGTTGTGGCAGGCGACACAGTCGAAGTTGCATCCCTGGAGGAAAAGGACGTAACGACTTCCGGGCCCGTCGACGAAGCTGGACCGATCCACCCCGGCCACTTCGAGGATCTCGCTGCGGCGCCCGAGGGGATGGCGGACGGTGAGCGTCATCCCTGCCGGAGGACGGACCGCATCCGCGGGTCGCTCTCGATGCCGATCACCCGGGGGACGCGGTCGAGGAGATGCCAGTTCTCGACGGATTCGGCACCGAGGCCCGTGCTGTTGATGCGGGAGGCCTCCCGTCGTAGCTTCTCGATGTCGGAGAGCCGCACCATGTAGCCGGTGACGCGGACCAGGTCGGACCCTTCGACGTTGAAGGTGATCTCCCGCATGCCGTGGCGGAACGCGCCCTTCGTGACGTCGGCGATGGCTTCGGGGTTCGCCCGCACCGACCCCTCGAGGGCGAAGATGTCGCTGATCCCGGCCGGGAAACGGCGGTGGTGGGGGGCGACGGTGAGGAGGTGGTCGACGAGCTCGGGTTCGGCCCCGATCCGTATCCGGGCACCTGCGGTCACGCCGACGTCTTCGGCGATCCCGGACTGGGCGTGCAGCAGGGCGCGGTCGTTGCGACAGTAGGGGACGGGCCTGGCCTCGACGAGGGCGGCGATCGTGTCGATGACGTCGTGCGCCAACTCGGCGGCGTCGTCGTGGTGACCGTATCTGGTGCCGGGAAGGAGCCCCTCGACGAGCTCGGCCACTCCGAAGATCCCGAACATCGCCGTGAACCGATCGGGCCGGATGAGCCCTTCGGTGACGAGGAACGAATGGTCGTAGAACCGGGCTTCTTCGACGAGGAACCGGATGCGAGCCTCCATCACCTCGAAGGTCAGCTCGACGTGCTCGGGCAGGGTGTGGGACAGGTACCGCTCGACGGTCCCGCGGTGATGGTCGAGGCTGGCGAGGAGGTTGAGGCGGACGAGGGTGTGCGAGCCGCCTCCCAGAGGGAGGGTGTTGTAGCAGCTCACCACCCCGTACCCCTCGGGGAAGTCGGCACGGATGAGCCGATCGTTGGCGATGTGGGGTTTGTTCACCTCGGCGATGGCGGCCGCCGCCTCCGCCAAGATCTCGTCGCCCGACAGGTCCGGATCCCATTTGAGGGTGAGGTTGGGGACGACCTGGGCGAGGCGTCGATCGACTCGGAGCACGGCATGGGTGATCGGGTTGACTTCGGGTCCGATGTTGGCGTGGGCGAAGGCGTCGGGGATGGTCCGGTCGAGGAACCGCCAGAAGCGTGTGAAGAGACGGTCGAGCCGTTCGTCGGTCCAGGTGTCGTCGAGGAAGGGGGCGAGGATGGCGTCGAGGTCCCCGAAGTAGACGGGCAGCCCGGTGATGGACGGTACGTGGTGGTAGAGGATCTGGAGGAAGTCGACCGCCTCGTCCAGCGTGCTCGGAGGGTCGAGCTCCAGATGGTCGGAGCCCTGGCGGAGCGCCCTGGCGTAGTCGGGGAGGACGTAGCGGGGGCGGTAGGGGGCGTGACCCTCGGCCAGGTCGCAGACGAGGCCTTCGGCGAGGGCCCGTTCGGCGTCGTCGGAGATCTTGGGGTACGGCAGCAGATCTTCGGCGGCGAGGGCGAGCTGGTGGAGCCGCTGACGGTAGGTCAGACGGGGTGAGGTGATGATCCCGTGCACGGCCTCGCGGAGTTGGTCGAGTGGGGGCATGACGCTCCGTCCGTCGCTGGCCCGAGCTTCGTATCCCCCGGGCGGCCGGACCAGGGCCAGAAGTCCGTTCCTCCTCGTTCCTTCTTCCCCCTCTCCGAGGGGGAAGTACCCCACGCCGTGAGGCGTGGGGGGATGGGGGTGCAGCAGTGCGCGGCCCGCCGCGCGTGACGTTGAGGGGGGAAGTACCCCACGCCGTGAGGCGTGGGG
>JALSJV010000208.1 GCA_026989215.1 Acidimicrobiia bacterium
CGACTGCGAAGAACAGCACCTCCCGCAGCCAGTCACGGTCGGTTCGAAGCCGGAGATGGTGGGCGCCGGCTCCGAGGACCCGGCGGCGGATCTCGGCCCGGCGGCGGGCGGCCTCCCAGCGGTGACGTATCGCCACCCCGCGGGTGTCGACGGTCCTGCGACGCCCGGTCTCGGGGTCGGCGAGGGTCACCACCCCGACCGGAGGCAGCTCGTCCTCCCACGGATCGACGATCTCGACCGCCACGGTCTCGTGCCGCGTCGCCACGCTCCGCAGCGACCGCTCCCAGGGTCCTTCGTCGAGGAAGTCGGAGACGACGACCACCATCCCCCGACGGCGGGCCAGCCGGGCGACTCGCCCCAGGGCGAGCCCCAGGTGTCCGGGTCCGCCGCCTTCCCGCCGAACCGGCCGGGAGAGACGCGACAACAACCCCAGGAACGGGTCGCGCCCGGCCCGGGGCCGGAACCAGCGGACCTCCCCTCCCGGCTCCAGGAACGCGGCCCCGACCCGGTTCCCTCCTCGCTGGGCGAGGAACCCGAAGGTGGCGGCCACGGCGAGGGCGACCTGTTCCTTGGGCGCGGCGGTCCCGAAGGACATCGACGCCGTCCGGTCGACGGCGAGGACGAGCTCCAGCTCACGGTCGGCGACGGTGTCCCGGACGTGGAGGCGGCCGGTTCGGGCGGTCACGTTCCAGTCGATCCGCCGCACGTCGTCACCCGGCTCGTAGATCCGGGCGTCGCCCGGCTCGTATCCGGGACCCGGCAGGAGGCCCCGATGGTCCCCCTGGAGGAGACCTTCGAGCCGACGGGTGACGACGAGCTCGAGGCCCCGCAGGTCGGCGGGGAGCCTGACGGTCATGACGCCGGAGCCGGCACCGAGGTGAGCAGCTCGACGAGGACGTCGTCCACCGTCACCCCGTCGGCCAGGGCCTCGTAGGAGAGGATGAGGCGGTGGTTGAGCACGTCGTAGGCCACGTCGTACACCTCCTGGGCGGTGACATGGCTCTGCCCCCGGAGGAGCGCCATCCCCCTGGCGGCCCGGACGAGGGCGATCGACGCCCGGGGGCTGGCACCGAACGAGAGCAGTCCCTCCAGGTGGGGAAGGGCGTGTTCGCCCGGTTGTCTCGTCGCCTCCACGAGCCGCAGTGCGTAGTCGATGACCGGCTCCGGGGCCTCCACCGACGCCGCCGTCCGTTGCAGGTCGACCACCATCTGGGGGTCGAGCACCGGATCGACATCGGCCGGGGTGAGGTCCATCTTGGTGATGATCTCGCGCTCCTCGTCACGACTGGGGTAGTCGACCGGGACCCGCATCAGGAAGCGGTCCCGTTGCGCCTCGGGGAGCGGGTAGACGCCCTCCGACTCGATCGGGTTCTGCGTCGCCATCACCAGGAACGGCTGGGGGGCCGGGAAGGTCTGATCGCCGATGGTGACCTGATGTTCGGCCATCACCTCGAGCAGGGCGGCCTGCACCTTGGCGGGAGCGCGGTTGATCTCGTCGGCGAGGACGAAGTTGGCGAGGATCGGCCCCGGCTCCACGTCGAACTTCTCGGCCGAGGCCCGGTAGATCCTCGTCCCGACGATGTCGGAGGGAAGGAGATCGGGGGTGAATTGGATCCTGCTGAACGAGCCGCCCATCACCCGGGCGAGCGTGGACAGGGTCTTCGTCTTCCCGAGGCCCGGAACCCCCTCCAGCAGGCAGTGGCCGCCCGCCAGCAGCGACACCAGGATCCGATCGAGCATCCGATCCTGGCCGACGATGACCCTCCGGATCTCGCTGCGCGCCCTGCTGAGCAGCCCGGCAGCCTCCCGATGGTCGTAGCTCATGGGGTCACCTCCAGGTCCTCGGCGAGACGGAGGAGACCGTCGACCCCCAGCCCGCTCGGAGCGGTGATCGTCACCCTGGTCGGGGACTCGTCCCAGGACAGTCGAAGCTCGGTCCCGTCGGCGACCAGCCGCCCGTCGACCCCGCGCACCGTCACCGGCTCGCCGTCCTCCAGGGGTGGGAGGTCTCCCCTTCGGGCCTGGATGACGACATCTCCGTCGGGCCCGGAGAGGGTGAGCCGCTGGGTGATGGCGCCCGGGGTGATCTGAAGGGAGTTGCCGGTCACCTGATAGCCATCCGGCGGGCGAGGCACCGACACGATCCCGTCGAGGGTGAACCCGAACTCGCCGTGGTCGAACAGGTCCGGCGGGAAGGGAATCTGGTCGCCGAAGAATCTCCGCAGCTCGTCGGCCGGCCCCGAGAAGGGCTCGGTGGTCGGCGGGATCCGGCCTGGATCGGTCAGCTCGGGGGGCGGGGCCGGGATGATCGGCTCCGCCGCCGACGGACGCGACCGGGCCGTCGCCTCCCGACCTGTGAACGGCCAGGGGGCGACGAGCCCGACGACGAACCCGGCGAGGAGGACACCGAGGGCTGCCACGGCCCAAGGCCACCGGCGCCGGGCAGGCGGCGGCGCCGGGGTCTCGGGCTCTGGCGGCGGAGGAGGGACGGGAGCCTGCCGAGGAGGGTGAGGCGGCAGGTCCCGCCAACTCCGCCCGGTCTGCAGTCGGACACCCGCGGGTCGTCGGTCTTCGTCCACCGGCCCGAGGCTACGACGCCGGAGGTAAATCCGCCGTCAACGACGACGAAGGGCACGGGCGGCCGCCGCCAGGGGAATGGCGGTGAGGACGAGACCGACCCCGGAGACGAACCCGAATCCCCCGATCCGCAGCAGGATCCCCGACGACACGCCGGCGACGGCGCCCGAGCTCCAGGCGAGGCCGTCCCCGAATCCCTGGGCCCGCAGCCGCCATTCGCCGGGCAGGTCGTCGACGAGCAGGGCACTGGCCGCCACGAAGCTGAAGTTCCATCCCAGGCCGAGAAAGAAGAGCGCCACCACCAGCATCGTCGTGGCGGCCCCGTCGGCGGTGGCGGCCATCGCGGCCGCCCCGGCGAGCACGAGCTGACCCGCGACGACGACCGGGAGACGTCCGTGACGGTCGCTCAGCCATCCCGTCAGCGGAGAGAGCCCGAACATGCCGAGGGTGTGGGCGGCGATGACGAGCCCGACGGTGCCGAGGTCACCTCCGGCCTGACGGATGTGGATGGGGGTCATCGTCATGATCAGGATCATGACGAGCTGGCCGATGACGAGAGAGGCGACTGCCACCTTGGCCGCCGGGACGGTCACCACCTGCCGCAGCGTGACCGGCGGACCGGTCGGCTCCCCGGGGCCGTCGGTCCGGAGATCGAGGGGGTCGGGCCTGAGGGCGGCGGCGTCCAGGGTCGCCACCAGCCCGAACATGACCACGGCCAACAGGTACGGACCCGCGAGCCCGGGAACACCGAAGGCCTGGGCGAGGCCTTGGCTGGGTTCGAGCAACGCCGGGCCGAGCACCGACCCGACCGTGCCGGCCCACACGATGAGGGCGATGGCCGATCCCCGACGCCGGACGGGCGCCACCTCGGCGGCCGCATACCGGGCCAACCGGTCGGCGCTGTTCCCCAACCCCAGCACGAACAACCCGACGACGAGAGCGAGAAAGCTGCCGACCCCCGTCGCCCAACCGGCGACGAACGCGCCGAGGGCGGCGACGACCTGGCCGAGCACCATCCCCGGTCGCCGCCCCCGACGCCCCATGTAGGTGGAGATGGGGGTGGTGCCGAGCGCCATACCGACCACCGCCACCGCCCCGGGCAGACCGGCCAGGGTGGGAGAGCCCAACAGGTCCTCGGCCACAAGGGTGGTGACGGTGATGGCGGCGATGAAGCCGATCCGGGTGATGCCGGTCCCGGCGAAGAGGACGGCGAGGAGGCGGCGGCGAACCCGGGTGTCGGCCGTGGTGGGATGGATCACCGGCGGAGTCTACGGGCCGTCGGGGGACCCGTCGGCGCGAAGGGCCCAGCGGGCCCGCCGGGCTCAGGCCTCGGCGTCCACTCGGACGGTCTCCAAGGCGATCCGCATCATGTCGGTGAAGGTCCGTTCCCGCTCCTCGGAGGTGGTCGCCTCTCCGGTCCGGACGTGGTCGGAGACGGTGAGGATCGCCAGCGCCCGGGCGCCACGTTCGGCGGCGACGCCGTACAGCCCCGCAGCCTCCATCTCCACCGCCAACACCCCCATCTTCTCCATCACGTCGAACATCTCGGGCTGCGGGTTGTAGAAGAGGTCGGCCGAATGCACGTTCCCGACCTTGACCTCCACGCCGGCTTCGGCGGCGGCCTGGACGGCGGCGGCGAGGAGCCCGAAGTCGGCGGTGGCGGCGAAGTCGTACCCCAGGTAACGGGCCCGGTTGGTGGCCGAGTCGGTGCAGGCCCCGATCGCCAAGATCACGTCCCGGACCGCCACGTCCCGGGAGACCGCACCGCACGACCCCACCCGGATGAGCCTGCTCACCCCGTAGGTCTCGACGAGCTCGGTGGCGTAGATGGAGGCCGACGGGATCCCCATCCCCGTCCCCATCACCGACACCGGGATGCCACGGTACGACCCCGTGAATCCGAGCATGTTGCGGACGGCGGTGACCTCCCGGGCGTCCTCCAGGAAGTTCTCGGCGATGAACCTCGCCCGCAGGGGATCTCCGGGCAGGAGCACGTACTCGGCGAAGTCGCCCGGGTCGGCGCTGATGTGGGGGGTGGGCATGGCTCGGACTCCTCGGCTGGGATGTGCCCAGACGATAGACCGCCGCTCACCGGGCCGACCCCCGTCGGGCGCAGAGAGACCGCGCCTCGGCGGCGGCGACCGCCACCAGGGCGTCCACGACCGCCGCGGCCGCCGACCCGCGCCGCAGGGAAGGGGGTAACTCGACCTGAACTCCCCCGTGCTCGGTCAGGTTCACCGGATTCGCCGGATGCACACCACGTAGCCCGGTCGGCATCCGTTCCAGATCGGTCTCCGCCGTCATGCCTCGCCGGGCCAGCGCGTCGGCGAGCTCCGCCGCGACCCGCCGGTTGCCGCCACCCAGCAGCACCGTGTCGCCCCACTCGGGACGCCCGTATCCGTGGATGGAGAACACCAACGAGACGGCGCCGAGGAACGCGGCGAGACGGCGACTGTGGCGGGGGGAGAACTCGGTCGAGGGGACGTGCCACCACAGGTCCGGGGGCAGGAGCACGCCGTAAAAGCTCGCCCCGATCCTGGTGGCTGCCTCCTCGGCGACCTCCAGCGAGCCGACTTCGATCCCTCCGTGGAGCGCCATGAACCCGACGGGTCCGGCGACCACGACCCGTTCCTCCACCCCCGGATGGGCCAGCAGCTCGTCGAGCATCGGGCCGCCACGCTAGTCGGGGGGGTCGTCCCCCACCGACCCTCGGAGTCGATCAGCCCCGTCGGTACAGCCGCACCGACAGCGGGATGAAGACGGCCAGCAGCGCGGCGATCCATCCCACCGAACCGGCGATCGACAGCCCCGGGTCGGCTCCGTTCGACAACGCCCGCACCGCGGTCGCCACGACCGAGATCGGCTGGTTGTCGGCGAACGCCTTCACCCACGCCGGCATCGCCACCGTGGGGGTGAAGAGGTTCGACCCGAACATGAGGGGAAACAGCCAGAACATCGACAGCATCCCGACCAGCTCGGCGCTCCGCACCTTGGCGGCGATCGCCGCGTTCACCCAGGAGAAGGCGTAGCCCAGACCGACCGTCAGCACGAGGGCGGCGACCGCCGCACCCACCGAGACGAAGCGGAAACCGAACAGGTAGCCGACTGCCGCCACCAGTCCGACCGCGACGGCGTTGCGGATCGTGTCGGCGACGGTCCGGCCCGCCAGAACCGCCATCCGACTCATGGGGAGGGAACGGAACCGCTTGTCGGCGCCGTGCTCGAGGTCGACGGCGAGGGTGTTGCCCGTCTGGAGGGCGCCGGTGATCGCCGTGATCACCAACACCCCGGGCACCAGGTACTGGTCGTAGTCGATCCCCGCCCCGGCGGCGATCACCCCGCCGAACACCAGCTCGAACAGCACCAGAAAGAACACCCCCATCACCACCGAGAAGGACAGGTACTCGGGCTGGCGCATCGTGCGGATGAGATCCCGACGGGCCATCGTCCAGACGTCGAGAAGGGCGCCCTTCGCGCCCGAGGGCAGCTCGGCGGCGGTCATCGGCGGGCCTCCGTGTGGGTCAGGAACACATCGTCGAGGGTGGGACGACGGAGCTGGAAGTCGTCGACGGGGATGCCGGCGTCGGCGAGCCGCTTGAGGATGTCCAATCCCTGGGGTGGGCCGCCGGCGAGCTGCACCGTCAGCATCCGGTGTCCCACGTCGGTGCCGACGTCGACGCCGTCCCCCGCCAGCTCGGCGGCGCGGGGGAGGTCATCGGCGTCCGTGACGTGGATGACGAGCACGTCCCGTCCCAGGTCCTTCTTCAGGTCTTCGGCGGTTCCCCGGGCGACGACCTCACCACGGTCGATGATCACGATGTGGTCGGCCAGTCGATCGGCCTCCTCCAGGTATTGGGTGGTGAGCACGACGGCCGCCCCGTCGGCGGCCATCCGCCGGATCTCCTCCCACAGCCCGAGACGGCTCCGAGGGTCGAGCCCGGTGGTCGGCTCGTCGAGGAAGATGGCGGGGGGTCGGGCGATCAGGGCCGCCACGACGTCGAGACGGCGGCGCTGCCCTCCCGAGTAGGTGGCGACGAGCCGATCGGCGAAACCGCCGAGGTCGAAGCGCTCGATCAGCTCGTCGACCCGAGCCCGCCGTACCGACGCCGGGAGTTTGTACAGGCGGGCGAAGAGGTCGAGGTTCTCCCGGGCGGTGAGACGGTCGTCGACGGCGGCGGCCTGGCCCGCCAGGCCGATCACCCGTCGCACCCGCTCGGGTTCGGTGGCGACGTCGAACCCGGCGATCGTCGCCCTCCCCGCATCGGCCCGCCGGAGGGTCGTGAGGATCTCGATCGTGGTCGTCTTCCCGGCACCGTTCGGTCCGAGCAGTCCGAGGACGACGCCGGCGTCGACGGTGAAGTCGAGCCCGGCGACGGCCACGACATCTCCGTACGCCTTGCGCAGGCCTTCCACGACGATCACGGGGGCGCTCATGGGCCGCCAGCGTCCCCGATCGTGTCCTGCTCGTCAAACCCACGAAACGTGCCTCCGTCGGAGGCGTATGCTGTCGGTGAACGTGCGGGGCAGCACACAGTCGAGCATGGGAGGCGAGACGACCCTTCATCCGTTCGTGGGGTGCGGCCGACGGGATGGGCCGTGCGACCCATCCCGTTCAAGAATGACCGGCCCGACGCCGATCCGGACCAAGCGGTGATCGCTCTGACGACCTTCGAAGGACTCTTGACGTTGGAGAACGGGCTGGCCACGGCGGCCACGCTCTCCCTCGGCGACGACAACACCCTGGAGCTGCGGGCCGGGGGGATCAAGTTGGGGAGCTGGCCGGCGTCGGAGTGGACGATCTTCCCCAATGGGGCGGGCTACTCGATCAGGGTCGAAGCCGAGACCCTGACCTTCGTCCCCAACGACCGCGACGCCTTCCGAGCGCGGATGACCGAAGCCATCGAGACCACGGTGGAGACGCTGGTGGGAACCATCGACACCCCGCTGAAGAGCGTCGCCGAGCTCGTCGAGGCGGCCGCCCCGGCCGACGCCTCCCAAGCCGCCGACGCCCAAGCCGACGCCCCCCCGGCCGACGAGGAGCCGACGATCGCCGACCAGGCGGTCTCCGCCGCCGAGGAGGAGGACGAGGAGGAGGTCGGCCTCGACGTCCGTCGCCTCGTCGCCGTCGGCCTCGGCGCCGCAGCGCTGATCGTCGTGCTGGTCGTCTCCATCCTGGCCCTCGTCTCCGAGGAGCCTCCTCCCGCCGAGCCCGACCTCGCCTCCCCCACGACGACGGTGACCGCGGCGCCTGCGTCGATCCCCACCGGCTCGCCGACGTCGAGCCTGGTCACGACCACGACCCTGCCCTCGGAGACACCGTCGATCTTCACCATGTCGCCGAAGGGGTTCGTGGCGACGTGGAACTCGGTCGCCCGCCGGTTCCGCGTGCCGGTCGAGCTCCCCCCGAGCTTCGCCGACGACCTCGGGGTCTACGAGTTCTCCCCCTACCTCTCCCTCGAAGTCGCCGCGGCCGACACCGTCGAGCTCATCCGCTTCGTCGGCGACCCGGCGGGGGATCCGGCGAGCGATCAGATCATGCTCGCCACCCTCGGCGTCACGATCTCGGTCGTGGAACCCGACCTCGACGCCCGGGGACGGGCCGATCTCCTCGCCCAACTCGGCCTCGACGTGCGCGACCCGATCCTCCCCGGTCTGCTCTCGAGTCTCGAACGCGACGGAGCGAGCTACTCCCTGGTCTTCGACGACGAAGCGGACGTCCTCGTCTTCGAGGTGCGTCCCACGGGCTGAACCCGAAACGTCCGCACCTCCGACGAGTCACGTCCAGTTCATCACCTTCTCCAGCAGGTACAGGCTCACGTCCTTGGCCCGGTCGAGCTGATCGCAGAGCTGCTCCCGGCCCATCAGCAGATCGACGAGGGAGACGTCGGTCCTCCCCACCACGGTGAGCCGCCGCTCCGGAGCCTCGGTGACGGCCAGGTACGAGTCGATCTCGGACACCTCGATCGGGAGCCCTGGGCCTCCGAGACCGGCCAGGTCGGTGGCGAGCACCAGGAGGTCGGGAGGATTCTGGAGGGGCGGGACACCCCAGTTGAAGTAGAGGGCGAGCCGGTACACGTCCTCGGGTTCTTCCCATTCGTCACCGATCTCCTCGAGCCGGTCCTGGAGGGAGAGCAGCACGCGGGGGTCGACGTCGAGGGCGACGTGCAGGTCGAGGGGTCCACCGCAGGCCTCCTCGGGATGCAGGTCGATCTCCCAGGATTGCCGCAGCGAGTAGGTCTCGACGAAATGGCGCTCGTCGTGGACGTGGAATCCATGCTCGACGGCGTGGTCTTTCAGGTCGGTGACGAATCCGGCGATGTCGATGGCCATGTCACCCGCGAGCCTATCGGCTCTCGGCGTCTGTGGGCACTCCATCGCGGGGCAGGATCCACTCGGCGTGCCCCCACCAAGGCCGGGGGACGGCGGTGAGGTCGGTGTCCGGGTCGACGAGCAGGCGCGGTTCCCGACCGTTGAGGGAGACCTCGGTGTGGGCCATGACCTGGAGGTCGCCCGGAAGGCGGTCGGACAGCTCTTCCTCCAGGAAACGGGCGAACTGGACGAGCATGTCGGGATGGGAGGCCATCTTCCGGGCCTGGCGGGCCGTCAGGTACTCGCGGGGAGCGATCCACCAGGTGGTCTGGGCTTCCGGCGAGTACACCTCGAACACGACGCTCTCCACCTCCTTGTCCCTCAGCTTCATGTGCCAGGCGAAGCGGTGCCCCTCCTCGGTCCAGCTCGGGTCCCCCGGGATCACCAGGTGACGGAGGGGCAGCAGCACCTGGACCGCGACCCAGAGGGCGAGCAGGCTCACCGCCATCCCCCGCATCGGGACGGCCGCCGGTCTCGAGACGGTCTCGCCACCGACCCCCTCCTCCCGTCCAAGCTCGGAGACGAACAGCGCCGCCGCGAACCCGAACACGAGCGCCTGGGGGAGACGACCCTCGGCGAACCAGTAGGCGAACCCGGCCATGGCCACGCCCGCGACCGCCATCACCCCCCGACGCCTCACCGTCGCCATCCGCTCCGGCCAGTCCTCCGGAAGCAGGAGGGTGGTGGACGCCACCATCATCGGCGGGAAGACACCGATCGAGAACAGCCGAGCGTTCATCAGGTGGAAGAGGACGGCGAGCACGAAGGCCGGGAGACGGGCAGACCGAGTGAACAGCATGAGCCAGGGGACGAGAAGGTCGAGGAGCATCGCCCCCCAGGAGAGGACCACCCCGGCACCGTCGATCTCGAACACCCATCCCACCAGCGGGGTGTCGCTACGGGCTTCGAGCCACTGGGTGAGGGGTCGTCCGGTGAGCCAGTCGCCGTTGAGTTTGGCGATCCCGCCGAAGACGTAGGGGACCGAGATCTGGAACCTCAACAGCCAGAGCGCCCACCGACGGATCGGGCGGTCCTCGCCGGTCCTCCAGGCGTCCATCGACCAGCGGCGATGGGCGGGGATGAAGATCATGAGGACGGAGAACAGGACGATCAGGTACCAGTGGTTGAGGTAGTTGACCTGGTCGATGAGGAAGACGTAGGCGGTCGTCACCGCCAGGAGCACCGCCGAGACCCGGTAGAAGAGGCCGAGTGCGAGCCCGAAGGCGGCGACGAACATGACTCCGAAGACGAGCTCCATGCCCCGCCCCGGGAGGGGGCGGACGAAGTCGAAGGGCCAGTAGGTGAAATGGAACCCCGGCCCGTAGGACGTCAACGCCCAGCCGTTGGACAGGTAACGGGTGGCTTCCCAGGCCATGAGCAGCCCGAAGAACACCCGGAAGGCGACGACCGAGGAACCCCGGACCGGTGCGGCGAGGATCAGGCGGATCTGTCGAAGACGCTCCATCTCTCCCCCTCACCCAGTCCGCCCGGCCCGCATTCTGCCAGGACGGAGCCGTCCCGGAAAGCCCCGGTTCCTCAACGAGCCGCCGTCCGGGCGCTCCGGATCGCCGCCACCGCCGCCGCCCGGTTGTCGACGCCCAGCACGGCGAAGATGTGCTCCAGATGTTTTTTCACGGTGGCTTCGGCCATCCCGAGGCAGGCGGCGATCTGACGGTTCGTCCCCCCTTGGGCCAACGCGACGGCGACGTCGATCTGACGGGCGGTGAGCCCCATCCGGGCGAGGGCGGCTCGGTCGACGCCTCGGGGCCGGATCAGGACGACATGCGGGGGGATCGGTGACGGCACGATCCAGCCCTCGAAGTCGACTCCGGCGGCCTCCACCCGGATCGGACCGGCGCGGGCGGCGAGCTGCGTCGGGTGGTATCCACCCACGGCCTGGGCGATCTCGGACCGTAGCGGCTCGGGCAGCGCCTTCCCCGGCTCCAAGGGGAAACCGATGTGGAGGGCCGGTTCGGGTCGCCCGGGCACCGACGGGACGACGACCCCCGCCGCGTCCACCAACACCACCGCCCAACCCTCGGCGGCCAGCACCGACCTCCACCGTTCGGCCTCCTGCTGGGACTGGAGGGCTCGGTGGGTGGCGACGAGATGCGGTCGGAGGGCGTTCAGGATCGCCCGATCCCGTTCCGAGAATCCTTCCGGGCCTCGACTCAGCCCGAAGGCGCACACGATGCCCTCCGGAGCCGGGAGCGCCACCGCGAGCTGGGATTCGACACCCCGGGACCCGAAGAAGGTTGCATAGGCCTCGGTTCGTCGAAACTCCCGGTAGGCCTCCGGGATGTCGGACCACATCACCGCCCGCGTGTCTCCGGTGCGGAGGAAATGCTGGATCAGGGGATTGGCGGCGAGCTGGTCGCGCATCACCGACAGGAGCGTTTCGAGCATGGCCTCGCCGGGCTCGGGGAGGGGCCGGTAGACGATGTCACCGCTGGAGGGGTTCACCTCCCCGTACGCCACGGCGATCGACGGGATCAATCGTTGCAGGCCCACGAGGACGACCTCCACGAAGGTCTCCAGGTCGTCGGCGCGGTGCATCTCGTCGATGAGCGCATCGACGGCCGCACGGTCGGCCGGGCCGAGCACCTCGCCCGCTCCGCTCATCGTCCCCTTCCATCATCCAATGCTACGCCATATGACGTATTGAGCGCTCCCCGGGGTTCCCGTACCATGGGGTGGCCGGGCCGGTGGGTGCCGGATCCATGGGGGACTGTTGGGGATGTGGGGTGACGAAGATCACACCCCCCGCCGGGATCGGCGGGGGGTTTCGTCGTCCCCGTCGAGCCCCGTCAAGGCCTCCTCGGTGGCCCGCCGCAGCAGGTCGAGCTTGTAGGCGGTTCCGGGCAGCGGTGCCGCCCCCTCCGCGACCCTCCGTGCCGCCTCGATCGGGTCGGCGCCTCCGGCCATGGCCTCCTCCACCGCCACCAGCCTCCTCGGTGCGGGCGCCACCCCTCCCCCCACCACCCGCAGCACCCCGGCGACTTCGACGGCCACCACCTCCACCAGCGGGGCCGAGGCCGCCGACCGGGGATCGACACGCACGTGGGCCCACCGATCGACCGCCGGTACGACGACGGCGACGAGGAGCTCGGCGGAACCGAGGAGATGGTCTCGGGACGGATCGGAGCCGTCCCCGTAGAGGTCCTCGACGAGACGGTCCGGCCCGCCGTGGATCTCCGCCCGCGCCCCCGCCGCCACCAGCGCCGGGGCCAGGGAGGAGGGATGGGGCCACACGCAGGGGCCGGTGTCGAAGACGACCCCGTACAGATGGTCGCCTCCCCGGGCGGGGCAGTCGTCGCCCCCTCGTTTCAGGCAGCGGGCGTGCGGATGCCGGTAGTACCAACAGCGGGTCCGCTGCAGGAGCTCGCCGCCCACCGTCCCCACCGCCCGCAGGCCGGGGACGATGCCCCGCACCACCGAGCCCAGCCACCCGATCCGTTCCAGCTCGACCAGACGGGTCATCGCCCCGATGCGGAGCCCGCCGTCGTCGGTCTCCTCGATCCCGGCCAGACCGGTGATGCCGGCGAGGTCGACGACCGGACCGGCCGAGATCCCCAGCCGGTGCCGTTCCTCCACGTCGGTGCCTCCCGCCCGGTATTCGCCCTCGGCGGCGACGGCGGCGTCCAGATCGGTGGGGCGGAGCACCGTCATCCGAGCGCCTCCAGCACCCGGTCGGGGCGCAGGGGAAGTTCGGGGAACCGATGGCCGACGGCGTGTGCCGCCGCGTTCACCGTCGCCGCCGGGGCCGCGGTGATCGCCAACTCGGCGATGCCGGCGCCCCCACCGGGGGCATGCTCGAACCCCTCCTCCAGGAACTCCACCTCGATCTCGGGGGTGTCCCCCATGGCCGGGTACCGGTACGAGCCGACGTCGGCGGTGAGCACGAGCCCGCTGCGGTGATCGAGCCGACGCTCCTCGTGGAGGGCGAGGCCGATGCCCTGCATCACTCCCCCTTCCACCTGGCTTCGGGCCAGTTCCGGGACGTAGATCCGTCCGGCGGCGAGAACGACGTACACCCGCCGGGGGCGGACCACCCCGTAGCGGGTGTCGACCTCCACCTCGACGAGGTGACCGACGTCGCTGAGACCCCAGCCGATCTGCACCCCTTCGACCGGGAAGGGCGTGGCCGGGAAGTGACCGTCCTTGGGACGTCCCGCCTCGACCCGCCGGTCGCCGAGACGGGTGAACACGTCGGGCCAGGGGATCATCTCCCCGGCGTGGGTGATGCCGCCGGGTACCGGCTCCACCGGGCCTCCGAAAAGCTCGGCCGCCGCCTCGACCAGCTCGTCGCGGAGCAGCTCGGCCGCCGCCGCCGCGGTCGGGAACACCGATGGCGACGTGCGAGACGCCGACGAGGTGGGTCCCCTCCCGAGACGGGAGTCCCCCGCGTTCACGTCGACGTCGTCGAGGGCGACACCGAACACCTCGGCCACGGCGGTGGCGATCACCGTGTAGGCGCCCTGGCCCATGTCCTGCAGGGCGGTCGAGACCTGGAGGCGCCCCTGCTCGACGGAGACGGCGACCCGCACCGTCGGGTCGTACCCGTAGTACCAGGTCCCGAAGGCGACCCCGACGCCGAGACGATGACGGCCCCGTTGGCTGCCGAATCCGGGACGGTCCCGCCAGAGGGGATGCGCCGCGATCCGGTCGTAGACGGCCTGCCGAAGGGGCCGCCGGGACCAGCGCCGCCGCAGCTCCACCGGGTCGTCGCCGAGCCGCAGGGCCAGCTCGTCGACGGCCTGTTCGAGGGCGACGAGGGCCTGGGGGAATCCAGGCGCCCGAAAGGGCTTGCCGGGCGGGGCGTTGGAGACCACGTCGTAGTCCAACAGCGACATCGGCGCCCCCGGGTAGGTGATCCGGAGGAGCCCGGCGACGGTCTGACCGGCCGATGCCCCTCCGTCGGCGTACGCGGTGGCGGTGACCGCCCGCAGGTCACCGGCGGCCGAGCCGAGGAGGGCGAGATCGATGCGGTCGCCGGGTCGGTGCCCGCTGTAGGAGAGGTCCTCGGTCTGGTCGAACCGAACCCGGACCGGCGCATCGGCGACGCGGGCCGCTTCGACCGCGGCGACGATCTCGTCGGTGATCGACTGTTTGGCCCCGTACGCACCGCCCACGTGGTGGGCGACGACACGCACCTCGCGTCCGTAGCGTCTCGCCAGCTTCCGCTGCAGCGACGAGATCGACTGGGTGGAGGCCCAGACGGTGACGGTGTCCCCTTCCCAACGCGCGATCGCCACATGGGGCTCGGGAGCCGCGTGGACCTGGGAGGGGATCCGGAAGGTCTCTTCGACGAGAAGCGGATCTCGACGCCGACGCGCCGCCGCCACCGTCCGGCGGGCGGTGAAGCGGCGTTTCGAGAAGGCGAACTGCGGACCGCGGGCGTTCCCGTGGTAGCGGGCGGGGGTCGGTTTCGCCTCGTTGTTCGACGGCGGGGACCACCGGCGGAGGTGGGTGTTGGGAGCGTTCGGGGCGAGAGCGGCCTCCAAGCCGATGGCGGCGGGGAGGGGCGCGTAGACGACCTCGATCACGTCGAGCGCGGCGAGGGCGGTGGCCCGGTCGACGGCGGCGACGACCCCGATCGGCTGGCCCGTGTACCGGACCCTCCGACCCTTCCCCAACAGGTCGGCGTAGCCGCGGACCCCGGGCAGGGCGAGGGCGTCGTCGATCCGGACGGCGAGCACGTCGGCGTGGGGTTCGGTCGACCGGAGGATGACCCCTTCGAGCATCCCGTCGAGCCGCAGGTCGTCGGTGTACCGGGCGGCACCGGTGACCTTGTCGAGTCCGTCG